>JABGQT010000092.1 GCA_018648685.1 Anaerolineae bacterium | reverse complement strand
GCTGACTGTGCGACATCAACCGTTTAAGGTGTGCGTTTTCACCGTTTTACGCATCGTGAAAGAAGTAGGGTGTTTACGGTGCTAACTCTGTATAGTATGAAACACCCACATAAGAATTCGTTCTGTCACCAAGATCAAGGAACAACCCCTTAATCTCCAAATAACCATAGTTCCCTGAACCTGTTTTGTAGCAGATGAATTGATCAACGTTAATATGGACCTCTGTAAACGAACTAGCATTCAGCTCAGAAACACATTCTGCAACGCTGCTCGGTTCCCAGTTTCCATATGATTTTAACTCTGAGCCCCAAACTGTATATAAAACAGTGCCGTCTGAGCGATGGTCAAAGATGATATCATCACCATTACCATCACCAAAATCCAGGCTATATGAGTCGTAGAGATCTCCAGAACCTTTTGAAACAGTTGTTTGGATAGTCTCAACCCACATATCATGGTTGGCACTAACCTCTGAACTGTTGTCACAGCTATTACCCCAAGCGGTCAGCGTAAATCTGTAATCCTGCCCGCCCCAATGTGAAGGAATAGCGTAATCGTAGGAGCCTACATGGGTAGCGACTTCATCGCCGTTCAAAAACACCTTGCAAGCGTTCAAAACTTCCCATTCGAGCATGATCATATCCCCGGCATTTGCGCTCATCGGACCTTTAAAAGAAAGAAGCGCCACATCTTCAGGGGGCGGTCCAAGTACGCCGCCACCGCAATACCAAATACTCGCACTATAAGCATTGCTGTGAATACTGGCATTATTTTTATCTACAACTTCCACCCAAAAGGTGACTGAGCCATCGCGGTCAACCATCGCATTTAGCGCAATCTGACCAATGTCAATATCGCCTGCATAATCACCAATTCCGAGTTGCCACATCGATACCGAGCCAGTATAGGCAATGCCAGTTGGATCAGAAATATCGAACCAAAGCAAAACTTCTTTCACCTGATCAAGCGGGGATACAGCCGTCTCAACATGAAGTGAAGTCTCCTCCCCTGCGGAACAATTCCCATAATAAACCGTATTCGACGGGAAGAAATTAAGATTATCAAGGCTCAACGATTGAGATTGTGGAGCTGAGTTCGCTCCTGCAGTGGGCGCCGACTTTGTCGGGATCGTGGTCGGGGTTGGACGCTGGCTCTGCCCATCACCCGCTCCTGCCGGCCGGATACCAGGTGCATTATTGGGATGCGGAGTGCCGACCTCGCCCCTCGACACCGCTTCTACAGTTTTGGCTATAGAAGTAGCCTGAGCACCATCCAACTGCACAGAAGGAATTGAGCACGAAATAACGAGCAATGCAATAACCATAAGCAATAATAAAATTCTTTGTCTGTTCATTTTCTATACCTTTTTCTATTTAAGACCTGCTTTTTCGGCTTCTTCGTCTTCTATATACTCTTTAAAATACTTTTTAAGATCATCAATTTCCTGAATATGGGTTATAGAACCCGTTCTAACATGTTGTATTTGCCCACGCCAGCCTCTTTGGTCTTCATCCACTTTCCATAGACGAATAACAAAGGCCTCTCGTGAAGACAGATGATTTTCAGATGACAATGCAATCTCCTTTGCAAAGAGAATCAAAAAGCTGATACGAATTCAGTATCAGCTTATCGCATAGCTCTCTTGAAAATATCTCAGGAAAAACAATTCTTAGAAAAAATACCCGCCACTTTTCTTTATGAAAGTATTGTAGCCATATCCCTCTCAATCGTACGCAGCCCTACACCCAGAGCATCTGCCAATTTTTGATGGCTCGCTATTGCCCCTTCTTTTTCTGCCTCTTCAAGTAGCCGCAAAAGACGATGATGTCGCCGAGCAACCTTGCCCTTAATGCGAGCATCTCCCGGCAGGCTGATCGTCCATTTTATTTCAACTGTCTCGTTGCTCTCCCCAGCTTTATTCAAGTCGACATAAATACACGTTGGCTGGATACGCTCCCAAGCACTAAGAATAGCGCGATGATCTTGAACCTGCTCAAGACTAATTTCCTGCAATTCAGCAGGAAGTCCTGATAAGGATTTTTTAAGTAAATTATATGATTCTTCGATTGCGAGTTCTTCTTCCTCATGTCGCCCCAATGCAGCTAAGACCTGTGAATGCCAATAAGGAAGTAGATAAACCTGTTCAATATCAGGCTTTATCTCTTTCATCGCTGTACTTGTTGCTTCCAGCGCCTCGTCCAGGCGATTTTCTTGGAGAAATGCCAATCCCCGCAACGCGATCATCGGAGGGATTAGATTTGCCATACCCAGTTCCTTGCAAATTGCGAGGGCGCGTTCCAAATTCTCCAAGGCTTGGCCTGATTTCTTTTCCAAAATATCCAAAAGTGCCAAGCCTCGATATTCCTGCGCGAGTAACCATTGGTCTCCTGCGGCTTCCATCACCACAATTCCCTCTTCCAAATGCTGGCGGGCAGCTTCTCGCTCACCGCTTTGTCGCTCAGACTCAGCTAATAAGGTTAGTGCCTGCCCCTTGCTGATCGGGTCGTTAACTTCTTCTGCATAATCCAACGAAAAAAGAGCATCTTCGCGCACTTGCGATGAGTTGCCCAAAACATTCAACGAGATCGAAGCGCGGTTTAAACGCACTTGTACCTCGCCTCGCTTCTCTCCCAGCTTCGCAAAAACAACAATCGCTTGATCGTAAAACGCCAGGGTTTTATCGAGCTCTCCCTGAAAATAATATAAATTCCCCAAATTGGTTAGGGCACGCCCTTCTCCATAAAGATAACCAATTTCACGGCAATCGTTTAAGGCTTCTTCATAAAAGGCTTTTCCTGAAGCCGACTCCCCGCGCTCCATCTGAATAATACCAAGCAGGTTATAGACTTCAGCTTGCTCTAAAAGATCATTCTGTTGCTCTGCCAAGCTTAAAGCAGCTTTCAATTCTTTTTCTGCTCTTTCGTAGTCACGGATGCCAAGCAAGGCACTACCCAAAGAGCGGCGGTATTGCGCCTCTTCTTTTTGGTTCTCACTTTCTATCGCCAGTGTGATCGCATCTTGAAGCGGCGGAAGACTATCTTCCGTTTGCCCTTGCCAGACAAGAGCCATGCCTAACGCGCCCAAAGCAGCAGATTGTTTTTCTTTATCCTTAAGTTTTTTCCCAAGCTTCAAAGCCTCTTTTGCCGCAGTTTGTGATGCTGCGTATTGATTTATTTGCCCCAAATACTTGGCTTTTCCCAAAGCAACCCGATATCGTTTCTCGGTATCTTTCTCGGCGATCATCTGCATTTTTTCAAGATCATTGGCTTGTTCTTCACGTTTTCCGAGCAAAGATGAAGTTTTTTCGTGCCCAGCCAACAAGTCGAAATGCAGCGATGAAGAAAAATCTAAAAACGCTACAAGACCTAGTGCTTGCTCATAATGAGATAAAGAAGTTATATAGGCATGGGCACTATCTGCCTGTTGCGCTGCCTGTTGATGATAGTGAATAGCCTCTGCCCAAAGCTGCCCTTGCGTCGCATGATGCGCTAGTGCGGCAATTTTATCAGGGCGTTGCTGCTCAATGGTCAGTATCACGTTTCGGTGGAGAGCGGTACGCAGTTTTTCATCCATTTTATTGCGCGTAACTTGATGCGTTTTATTGTGGCTAAAACGGTACCCATCTGCCATCTCGATCAGCAACTGACGGGTGACCAAATCTCTGGTCGCGTTCAGCAGGTCTTTGGTACTCAACTCGCAAAGCGCAGAAAGTAACGGAAAATCAACCTCTGCCCCCAAAATAGCGGCGATATTTAGAACCTGTCGAGAATCGTCGGGCAATCGCTCCAGACGGCGGGCAATTAGCTCTTCGACCATGCGCGGCAAAGGTAATTCTGCGTAATCGGCGGTGCTATCATCCCAGGGCGTGCGCCACGCCCCCGTTTCGCTTTGGGTCAGCACACCTTCATCTTGTAAGGTGCGCAAAACTTCGAGAATAAAAAGCGGATTTCCATCCGTTTCCTGATAGATACGTTTCTCAAAAGTAGGTGCCGATTGTGGGAGGTCGAGGCTGCGCTGGATTAATTCGCTGGTGGACGCTGCATCCAGCCCGGAGAGTGTCTTTTTCTCAAGCAGCGCGGAACGATCCAGACCCTGAAATTGCTCCCATTTAACAGGCAGCGAGCGGACCTCAGCACCGCGATAAGTGCCAATGACCAAAACGGCGTGTTTTCTTAAACGATCTGCCAATGCCGGCAAAAAGCGGAGGGTCTCTTCATCTGCCCAGTGCAGATCTTCGAGCAATAAAAGCAGCGGGGTAATCTCTCCCCAGTTACTGACAAAAGTTGTCATGGCTTCTGCCAGACGTGCGCGTTCCTGCTCCGGCTCAAGCGACGGTGCAGCATCTAAGTTGGGGCGATATTTCTCCAAATTTGGCATCAGCGGTTTGAGCACTTGCAGCCAGAGTTTTTCGGTTAATGCACTAAATTGGCTAACACGCAAAGAGGATAAACCTTCATTAAGGGCATTCAACAAAAGCGCATGAGCGTCCGAGGTTTCCGTATCTTGCGTTTGTCCCCATAAGACTTGTGCCCCACGCCACTCGGCATCTCTGGCAACTTCCTGCAAGAGGCGCGTTTTCCCGATACCGGCTGATCCCTCAAGCAGAATCATTCCACCATAGCCCTTGAAGAGATTATCCACATGCCCAAGGAGGGCTGCCCGATCATTTTCGCGCCCAATTAATGCGAGAGAAATCGGACGTTCACGATCAGAGCTGATCGTTTTAGCTTTTGGCGCACTTTCGGGGAGGTGAGGGGCTAATTCTTCTTCACTTTTTCGTGCGATCTCTTCTGCCAAAACCCTTGTTTCTGTCTCAGGCTCCAGACCGAGTTCATTTTCAAGTAAATCCTGACAAATTTTATATTGGCGCAGTGCAGCTTTTGGGCGTTCCAACAAATAATATAGGCGCATAATTTCTCTATGCGCGCTTTCTCGTAAAGAATCACTTTCGGCTAATTTTATGCTAAGGTCTAATGCTTCCTGGTATTTGGCTTCTGCCTTCTTGAGTTGGATCACCTGCTCAAGCGTTTGCAAATAAAGCTCGCGCAGATGTTCGCGTTCGAGAAGCAGCCATTCTTCGTATAGACCTTCTAAAAGATTTCCGCGATAAAGCTGAACAGCCTGCTCTAAATTCTGAGATGTCTTATCTGTATCTGTTATGAGATATTTAAATTCTTCTATATCCACCCAAATAGGAATTGAAGAAGAGATGGTAATACTTTCGTGATTTGTGTCTAATAATTCGGGGAAGTCTCGGCGAATATACCAGATTGCCTGGCTGAGGGCTTTTCGGGCACGTGGCTCAGACGATTCTGCCCAGAAAACCCCTAATAAAACCGTACGGGAATGTTTCTTTTGCCGATTGAGCAGTAGATAGATCAACAAATGCCGTGCATCTGTTGATACGGGGAGACGAAGATTTTCTCCGTTTCTTTCTAATCTGAGCGTGCTAAAGAGGAAGACTTGCAAAGTAGATGATGCGGGAGCAATTTGATGAGTTCCAGACATAAAAACGCTTCTCTTTGGCTACTGATGGTGGCAAACCAATAAGTGATAAGACGATTCTGCTCATCTTATCACTTATCATAACCTCTGCAGACCATTTTGTGACGTTTTTTATGGAATACAACGGAATTTGCTCATGGCCTCATCAAATATAAGTTGAGCGACCTCTTCGGTGGGGGCGTAGATTTTCCAAGCAAAGGCACGGTCGCCACAAATCCATGCAGCGACACCACCTGTGGGGAGCACTTCTGTAGCAGAGGTTTGTATGGGTGAATAGAATGTTGTTAGGTCGCCGAGCAAGTTGACATCAAGGTTGCCCAGGCGCGTGTCCAGCCCTTCTTCCATCACAATAGCAAGCATAAATTGCGGGTCATCCGTTCCATTATTTGGTTGCCAAATGAGCAGGCTAAAGAGATCGGGGCGATATGAGGCTAGCATTCCTTCACTGTAGATGCTGGGATTTTTGGCATCGCGCGCATCAAAAAAAGCGGTTTCAGGAGGGTGTCCGATACAAAACTCATATTCACAAAAGAGGCCTTCCAAAGCAGGCGCATCTGGTGTGAAGGTGGGGTAAGGCGTGTAAGTAGGTTGAGCCGTTGGCTGAGGCAAAGCAGCGAGGGTACTCGCAACCGCAGCAGAAATAGCATTACCCTCAGAAAAAGATGTTTTAGGTCTGCACGCACTGGTTAGCGCAAGCAAAGTTATTAAAAGGAAGATTGTTTTTTTTATCATCAAATTAAGTCGTAGGCAATTATCATCAGAGTTACCCCGACAACAAAGACTATAGGATAGAGCGCACGCATAAACCAAAAAAGGTATTTAACTGACATATCTACATTATTCTTTGAAGTTTTACGCCAAGCGATAATGCTCAAGAATACTTCTGTGGCAAGTAGGGCATAGATCGTATAGAAGACATAATCCAGAGCAACAGAATAACCTACATTTAATCGATCAGCAAGACCAACATGGAAAAATATTACGCTAAGAACTGTGCCGGTCATAATACTGGTAATCGTTTCAAACTCCCTATCTGGCAGGAAAAGAGCGAGATAAGACAAAACGAGAATGGCAAAAATAGGTAATATCGTTTTAGACACAAAACGGATGTAATCTCTTTGGACCTCAATTGCAACATTGAAACGAGAGTGTTCAATGGCACTCTTCTTATCAAAATGGGCTGGGTCACCACGTGTGCTGAAATCATGGATACTATCGGCAAAAAAAAGTCCTGTCACCGGGTGCCAATCGTTAATGGTCTCAAAGGCGCGTGCTTGCTTAAGGTTTTCTAATACCTTCTCTTGGTTAATTTCTCCAATGCCCAAAATATCTGTAACAAAAATCAGCTCTTGCCTCTCAAGTGTGTCGTGACGTAGCTTAATAGAAAGCAATTGATGGTCAAAAGGATAGTCACCTAGATCAAAAGAATTACGAAAAGTTTCTCGCAGCCTGAAAAGCGTGTAATGCGTATCTCCAAGGTCTTTTTCTTCTATAGGGTTATCTAGATCCACAGGAGAAACAGAATTATCAAAACTAATATCTTCAAAATTAAGTTTTTCTCCATTATATCGGAACCAAAGATAAAAATCAGCCAAATACGTACGTTCACCCTCAACATCTATATCATCAAATTCATTAATATCAACCCCAACATAGATTATTCGTGTTTTGCCAAAATACAGCCCATCGATCTTAATAATTTCACCATCTGCGATCTTTTCGCGATAATCAGTCGGCAAGTCATTAGCGCCAATACGATAAAGCTGTACAGGGGCAGAAATAAATTTATCATTGCTAAAAAGGCCCATCGCTAGCGGTTGAGTAAAATTATGATTTTTATCAAAATAAATTTGCCCAGAAACACCGTAAAAACCTTCATCTCTGTTGTTATTAGAGGCAAGATAATCACGTAAAAGCAGGCGGTCTTCTGCTATTTGTGAAGAATCTCCACTAATACCAGCAGCACGCATTGCTTCTATTGCTACGAGCGCACTATCATAAGAAGTAGCAGCAAACCAGGTTGGCATTTCACCAACATTTTCTATATATAGATCACGAAAAACTTGCGCATCTTCACTTGCGACATCAAATATCAGCTGAGATGGCGCATAAATGCCATCTGTGATCCCATCTGCTTTTGTCCTCCCAAGCTCTCCTGCAACTATAGTCGCAAAAGAATCTGCGCCCAAAGAATCACCACCAAAAACAGGGGTCTCCGGATAATGCTCTCGAAGATAAATAGCTGATACAGCACCGCTGGCTTTATACGTTGCCAGAAAAAACATATCGGGTTTTTCTTCCGATGAATTTATAATCTTTGCTATATCTTCTTCAAGGGTTTCGCTGTTAGAGCTGATGGGAGCATTACTAATAACTGTGCCTCCATGTGCGGTGAATTCATCATCAAAAGCTATCGCAAGAGAGGCACCATAGGAATTGTCCTCATAAAGAATTATCGCGCTCTCGTGTCCAAAGAAAATATTCGCATACTGAGCAACAAAACTACCTTGTGCAGTATTGTCGTTAATAACTCTAAAAAACCACTCATTCCCTTCTGTTACAGATGGCGCAGTCGCCCCCGATGTTATGCCGGGGATATTATTTGCCGCAAGAACTTTTGCCATCGCAGTTGCGGGGTCGCTGTAGCCGTTGCCAAGCACGATCATCGCCTTATTCTCTTGGATGATTTGCTCCGCAACGCTTTCTGCCTGGGCTGGGTTGCCCCCATCAATATAGCTAAGCATTTTAATTTCATGCCCGTTAATGCCCCCATCGGCATTTGCCTGATCAATATACAACTGAATTGATCTAGTAACCTGTGTTGTCCACGGAGCAGATACATCTTCTCCTGGCGCACTTACCGCAATATAAATAGGGTCCTTTTGCTCAAACACTCCCGCCCTAAAAAGTCCGAATGTGCTAACAACGATAGCTACAAAGAAGAAAACCCAAAAATTCTTTTTGCCCTTCATGAAAAGTCTCCTATCTGATAAAAACGGGGTCGATTTCAAGATTTACAACCTTTGTAATTATAGACCCTTTTGTCAATAAGAGGTTGGTCATGGCTTATCAGATTTGTTAGGAAAGCTTTGCAAAATAAAAACCCTCAAACAATACTAGAGGATATTGCCTAAGAGTTTTTTAGTACTAAATCGCTTAATATTAACGCATAAGTTTCTTTGCTTCTGAGATGATCGCTTCTTCATCCGTAAATCGTTTGATCCCTGAGCCAACGATTTCTTCAAGTTCTTTGGGGGTGAGTGCTGCGAGTTGGGCGAAGGTAAAAACCCCATTGTCGTTAAGTTTCGTCTTGATGACAGGCCCAATCCCCTTGATCTTCTCTAACGGGTCAGGAAAAACTTCATCCACTTTTGGTGGCGCAGCTTTTGCTTCCTTTTCTTCCAATAAAGGGATCGGTTTCTTAGGCGCTTCCTGCGGCTCAAAATAAGATTTTAGCTTTTCCATCCATTCTTCCCAATTGCTATCTTTCAGGAACCAACCAGCAACAAAACCGATGATTATGAGTATGAGTCTGCTCATTTTTTCTCCTTTTCCAGATGGTATTTTTTCTCTTAAACAAGTATACAACATATTGAATAGAAGAAATTTTATTGACAAAGGGGAGTAATTTAGGTATATTTATATCCCCACCCCCACGGGGGGGGGCTTGGAGAATGATTATGAAACATGAAAATGCACTACAACGATTAAAAACCGTCGAAGGACACCTGCGCGGAATCACCCGCATGGTCGAAGAGGATGCCTATTGTATTGACGTGATCCGGCAGATACAGGCTGTAGAAGCCGCGCTCAATAAAGTGAGTAGCATCATTCTTGAAGATCATTTGAATTCCTGTGTAATTACTGCGGTACAGGGAGAAGATCCCAGTGAGCGCGAGCGTGTGTTAAAAGAGATCAAAGAAGTCTTTGAGACGGCGACAAAAGTTTAGAATGACGAATTCAGAGAAATTATCACGTCGAGACTTCATTAATTTGGTTGGCACAGGCGGAGCCGCTTTATTGCTAAGTGCGTGCCTCCCAAAAGGTGAGGTCATTACGTCCAATGCTGTAACAGCAACGCCTTTCACTGATAAAGGCGGTGAGCCTGATATAGAGATTTCGCTGCGTGCAGTAGCCGATAACGTGCAAATACTCACGGGAGAGAAAACACAAGTTTGGCGGTATCAGGGTGAAGTCACGCGCGGTCCCGATAATGCATTAATTGTTATCCAAGACAGCTATCTCGGTCCAATCTTCAACGTCCAGACGGGGCAAACTATCCGCGTTCATTTTTCGAATGAATTGCCTGAATCGTCGATTGTGCATTGGCATGGTTTGCATGTGCCAGTTTCTGCCGATGGACATCCACGTTTGGCGATTGACCCTGGTGAAAGTTATATTTATGACTTCACCGTTGCAGATCGAGCTGGCATGTATTGGTATCATCCACATCCGCATGGCAGAACCGGCACACAAGTTTATGCGGGAATGGCTGGGCTTTTCATTATCCATGATGAGAACGAATTTGCGTTAGAGTTGCCCTCTGGGGATTATGACTTACCTATTGTTTTACAGGATCGCATTTTCGACGAAAACAACCAATTGGTCTATGGCGGGAATGGCATGATGGATCAGATGATGGGCTTTTTGGGAGACCAACTGCTCATCAATGGACAGGCGGATTTCAGCTTGACAGTGGAAACGCGCCCCTACCGCCTACGTCTGTTAAATGGCTCAAACTCCCGAATCTATAAATTAGCTTGGGATGATGGTACACCTCTGACAGTAATCGGTACCGACGGTGGCTTGCTGGAAAAGCCAGTTATGCGAGAATACATTACTCTGGCTCCTGCGCAACGCATCGAATTATGGGTTGATTTCAGCAGCGATGAAATTGGTGCAGAAAGGAATTTGGTCAACTTACCTTTCTCTGCTTACGGTGGCACCAGTGATTATCAAGTGTTGCCTGTTAAAATTGAAAAGGCGGTTCAGGTTGCTGCGTCTCTACCTGAGAAACTTTCTTCTATCGCAGCACACGATATAAATCAGGCAGTTAATCGCCGCTCACCCCGTGCAATTGAAATGGCGATGGGCATGGGAATGCGCTGGTCACTAAATGGGCGAACCTTTGAGATGGAAACTGTTGCTGATGATGAAATTGTGAAATTAGGGAATTTAGAAGTTTGGGAATTCATCAACCGCACAGGCAGTGGTATGGGAATGATGAATGAAACCCTCCCTCATCCTATGCATGTTCATGGCTTGCAATATCAGATAGTGGAGCGAGAGGTCGGCGCATCGGGACGTGATGTATGGGAAAGTCTGAAGGATGGTTTCGTTGATGAAGGTTGGCACGATACGGTTTTGGTACTACCCGGAGAACGTGTAAAGATCGCCTTGAAATTCGAAGATTTTACGGGCTTATATCTCTATCACTGCCATAATTTGGAACACGAAGATATGGGTATGATGAGAAATTATCGTGTGGACGTATAAATCCGGCATAAAGTTTTATGCTTCACTTCTCAAGGAAGATTAGCTTTTTATTTGGTAAACATATTTATTAGTAGAAAAGAGGTTTTGAAATGCAGATAAAAAAGACACATACAATTTTATTGGTTATTCTGGCATTAATTCTTAGTGCCTGTACACCCTCGTCCCCTCCTGAAAGCGCACTCGTAGGAAGCGTTGCTCCAGATTTTGAATTGGATAACGCACTTGGCGGAAAAACATCGCTCTCCGAGTATTCAGGAACGCCTGTGCTGCTTTTCTTCCATATGGCAGTAGGCTGACCACCTTGTATGCAGCAAATCGTGGATTTGCAAAATAGCCCCGAGTTTCAAGCGCTTGATGTTCAAGTTATTAGCATCGCTCGTGACACTGTAGAAGAGATGGCACCAGAATCACAAGTATTAGGCATTAGCAGTGTACCCATTCTTTCTGACCCTGATCTAAAAGTTTCGGCAGAGTACGATGTCTTGCAATGGGCAATTGACAATGGAGAGCCAAGCCATACATTTGTTTTAGTGGATGGAGATGGCCAAATATCCTGGATCAAAGATTATGGTGCGCCGGATAACCCTGAACGCACTATGTATGTTGAAGTTGATGAGCTAATTCGTTTCGTTAGCAAAAATCTCAATCAATAAAATAACCCCTAACCTTTTGGAGGCAACCCTATGACAACTAAAATTTATTCTGTACCCAGCATTTCTTGCGGACATTGTGTCAATACCATTCAAATGGAAGTTGGCGAAATGGCTGGCGTGCAAAGCGTTACAGCCAATGCTGAGAGCAAAGTGGTCGAGATCACCTTTGGTGACCCTGCTACAGAAGATTCGATCAAAAGCCTAATGTCTGAGATCAATTTCCCCGTTGCAGCGTAGCCTACTCGAAAAGGGCGGCTGAAAAGGTCGCCTTTTTTTATTACGCAGATAGTCCCCTCTATCCTGCAGACAAAGTACCCTTCAGGGTATCTCCCCCAAATTCCAAAAGCATGGAATTTAGGGGAGAAAAAGATGTAGATAAATGGAAGCAAGCTCAAAAAAAGAGCGATGCACTTCTTCCATCTTTATTGGAGAAAATAAAGTGGTAAGTTCAAAAAAGTTTATTGGTATTTTTATCGCCCTGATCATTCTTTCTGGTGTTTTACTTTCCGCCTGTTCATCGGGAGAAGAAAGTGCCATCCACTCGCCTTATGCAGGGGAGGAAGCAAGGGGTATCAAAGCTCTCTCACAAGATGACATCGAAGGCTTGCTTGCTGGAGCCGGAACACCTTTTGGCGGAATGGCAAAACCTGCGGAGTTGAACGGCTACCCCGGTCCGCGCCACGTTTTGGATGCGACCGAAGCAGGCGAGTTTGAAGTGACAGATGAGCAGAAAGCACAGATCGAAACCTTATATAAAGAGATGCGCGCAGAAGCGATTTCTTTAGGTGAGCAGATCATTGAGCTTGAAATTGCCGTTGATGATGCTTTTACCAACGCAAGCATTGATGAAGCCTTTTTAGAAGAAAATGTGACTAAAAGTGCCCGCTTATATGGTCAATTAAGAGTTGTGCATTTAAAATATCATTTGTCGATGGTTGATATTTTGAGCGATGAGCAAGTAGCACAATATAATGAATTGCGTGGATATACCTCGGGCGATCCTTGCAACAATATCCCCGATGGACACGACGCAGAACTTTGGAAACAGCATAATAATTGTGAATAAAAAAGAACTCACCCTCCCCATTACGGGCATGACCTGTGCCAACTGCGTCGCCTCCGTTGAGCGTAACCTGAAAAAACTGGACGGAATCGACACAGCCGTCGTTAATCTATCATCCGAACGAGCGACCTTCGAGCTTGATCCATCTCTGCTCGCGCTGGATGATGTCATCACCCGCATCGAACGTGCCGGATACGGCATCGCCACCGGCGAAGCGGAATTAGTCATCAAGCGTCTCTCAGATGATAACGATGCCCGCCGTCTTGAAAAAGCACTCTCTACCCTCGATGGCGTACTGGATGCCCAAGTCACTTTCACCACAGAAAAAGCCCGTGTTAGCTATATCCCCACGATGGTCACGCAAGCGGAGTTGCGCCGAGCGGTCTCTGCCGCAGGCTTCGATTCCCTCGAACTTGGCGGCGATGTCGAAGATGCAGAAGCCAAAGCACGAGAGAAAGAAATTGAAGCGCAAAAACATTTACTGAATACTGGTTTACTCTTTACGCTTCCCCTCTTTCTCTTCTCAATGGCGCGAGATTTTAGCCTCTTACCGATGTGGTCGCACGAACCTTGGGCAAACTGGCTTATGTTTGCCCTCGCCACCCCTGTTCAGTTTTATGTTGGCTGGCAGTATTATGTTGGCGGATATAAAGCCCTCCGCAATGGCTCAGCTAATATGGACGTTCTCGTTGCGATGGGATCATCCGCCGCCTATTTTTATTCCATCGCCGTCATGCTCGGCATTTTGCCCGGGCACGTTTATTTCGAGACAGCCGCCGTCATCATTACCCTCATCCGTATTGGCAAATTCCTTGAAGCCCGAGCAAAAGGGCGCACCAGCGATGCCATCAAAAAATTGATGGGCTTGCGCCCCAAAACCGCCCGCGTCATTCGTGATGGCAAAGAGATGGATATTCCCCTCGAAGATGTGGTTGTGGGCGAAATGCTCATCGTCAAGCCCGGCGAGAAAATCCCCGTCGATGGCGTGGTCGTCGAAGGGCGTTCTGCCATAGACGAATCCATGCTCACGGGCGAATCGCTACCCGTCGAGAAACAGGCGGGCGATGCCCTTATCGGAGCAACCATCAACAAGCTCGGTCTGCTTAAATTTGAAGCAACGAAGGTCGGTAAAGAAACCGCCCTCGCGCAAATTATCAAGCTCGTCGAAGATGCTCAGGGGTCGAAGGCACCTATCCAGAAACTCGCCGACCAAGTTTCAGCCACATTCGTTCCGGCCATCCTGCTTATTGCCGCCATCACTTTTGGGGTCTGGTATTGGCTCATTCCCCTCCCCGCTGATTCTGAAATCTCCCTTTTTACCCGCGCGCTTATCAATCTCGTCGCCGTCCTCGTCATCGCCTGCCCCTGCGCGATGGGGCTCGCCACGCCGACCGCCGTCATGGTCGGTACGGGCAAAGGCGCCGAGATGGGCATCCTTTTTCGGTCGAGTGCCGGGCTGGAAACGGCAGGCAAAATTGATGTCGTCGTTCTCGACAAAACAGGCACAATTACAAAAGGTCAGCCCGCCGTCACCGATATTGTGGTGGCAGATAATTGGGATGCGGATAGCTTGCTGGCTTTAGCCGCTTCCGTTGAAAAGGGCAGTGAGCACCCCCTTGGCGAAGCGATCTGGGCAGAAGCAACCCTGCGTGGGCTTGCTCTCTCCGAAATAAGCAACTTCCGGTCCCAAACCGGATTCGGCGTTAAAGCGCACGTGGACAATCAGGATGTGGCTGTGGGCAACCTCCGTATGATGGAAAACGAAGAAACTCGGTTTTTTGAAAAAACCGAGTTTCTCTCAGAAGTTTCACGCCTCCAATCCGAAGCCAAAACCGCCATGCTCGTCGCCGTAAATGGCGAAGTCTGCGGCATTATCGCCGTAGCGGATACCGTGAAAGAAGGGTCCGCTGAAGCAATTTCTGACCTAAAAGAAATGGGCTTGGAAGTCATCATGATCACCGGCGACAACGAAGCCACCGCCCAAGCCATCGGCGCAGAAGTTGGCGTAAATAAAGTCATCGCTGAAGTCCTCCCCGCAGGCAAAGTGGACGAAGTTAAAAAACTGCAAAACTCCGATGAATTTGCGAGCGGAGCGAAGCAATCTCCTCGCCAAGATGAGACTGCTTCGTCGCAAGACCATGCTCCTCGCAGAGTCATAGCGATGGTCGGCGACGGCATCAACGACGCCCCCGCCCTCGCCCAAGCGGATGTCGGCATCGCCATCGGCACAGGCACGGATGTAGCCATGGCAGCCGCCCCCGTCACCCTGATGAGCGGTGATTTGCGCGGCGTTGTAAGGGCGATCAAACTTTCCCGAAAAACGCTCACCACCATCAAACAAAATCTTTTCTGGGCATTCTTCTACAACGTCATCCTGATCCCCGCTGCGGCGATGGGATTGATCAACCCCATGCTAGCTGCGCTGGCAATGGCGTTTAGTTCTGTCTCGGTTGTGAGCAATAGTTTGAGATTGAGAAGGGCGAAGATTTAGGCATCTCTCCAAATACTAAAACGGAGTCCAATGTCTCCAGCCATTGGCATATCAACATACAAAATCTGGAGATTTTGGACTCCAAATAAGGAAATCAACAATGAAAAAAATACTTATCTTGACCCTCACCCTCATCCTCACAGCCTGCTCACCCACATCAGAAGAAAGCGGTCATATGAGCGGCATGGGACCAAACAGCACCATAAGAAATATGCACCACGCCGAAATCCCCGCTCCTTATGACGGGATACAAAGCCCTGTTGAAGCGGATGCAGAATCCATTGAACGGGGCAAAGAAATTTACAGGATCAACTGTGCCGAATGCCACGGCGATGGCGGCATGGGCGATGGGCAAACAGGGGAACAACTGAATACGCCTCCTGCTTTTATTGCCCACACCAGCCAAATGATGAGCGATGGCTATCTCTTCTGGCGTGTAAACGAAGGCGGCACAGACATTGATACAGGTATGCCTGCCTTCAAAGAAAAACTCGAAGAAGAAGAAATCTGGGATGCGATCAACTACGTCCGTGCATTAGGAAGTGGCGAAGTGATGCCCGCCGAAAGCGGCATGGGCGGAGAAATCTATGACCCCGAATTTGAACGTGCCCATCATCAATCCATGATAGATGATGCTTTGGCTGGTAAATATATCACCCAAGAACAAGCCGATAACTTCATGCTGGTGCATGAAGCCCTTAACGACTATATGGTCGAGAACGATATCCGTGCAGGTGCCAAAAGCGTAGATGAAATGCAGCCAGAAATTTTCGCTGCTTTAGTCGAAATTGGAACGCTAACTCAGGGAGAAGTGGATAGCTTCAACGAAGTCCATCAGCTTTTGTTGGACGAAGGGTTGATGCAGTAAAGAATACACGTTTGTAGCGTGATGACCATGCCCTATCATCTGATATTACGCAGAGAAGATATTAACACTTGTTGTCTGCCTCTTCTGCCTGTCGGGCATCTCCCCTTATAATGCAAGTGCGCAGCATCAGTTAATTAAAAACCTAACTTCTCTATCCACAGACAGGGTAAAGGAAGTACAAAATGCAAATAATGTTGGATGGGATATTTGTGGCAGGAAATTATTGGGGGGCTATTCTATTTATCCTGATACCCATTCTAGGTTTTGGCAGTCTCGTAGTAACAAAGCTTCCATTGAATGACAAAAAAAACTGGTTATCTTTCCCTCTAAGTTTTCCCTTAGGAACGATTGTATTATCCCTTCTTTCCTTTACCACCATTTTACTTTCACGAGTACTTCCCATCACCTTGCCAATAGGAAGTTGGCTCCTTTTTGGTTTGGGGGCGATTCTTTTTATTATCCACTTACGGCGCTGGCTGGATTTCCACCTTAATGCCCTCTATTTCATAGTATTTCTAATTATCCTAATTATCCGCCTGGCTTTTCTAAAAGAATTGCTCACGCCACCCTATAGTGACCCCGTGGAGCATTTCAAGATCGTACAGGATTTTCTTACTCCGAACTCTCCCCCAGAATCTTTTTATTCAATTTCAGGGCACTACTATCACTTTGGCTTTCACAGCCTGGCTGCCTGGCTCTTCACTCTGGTCAATACCAGCTCTCCTTTAATACTGGCGCTATGGGGGCAAATGCTCCTTACCTTCATACCCTTTTCTGTTTTGGGATTAGTTGGCAGCATCACTCAAGATAAAACTTCCGCATGGACAGCCTTTCTGCTGACAGGATTTGGTTGGGAAATGCCGGCGTTTGCAGCTAATTGGGGAAAATATCCTATGCTCGCGGGGGTGGCAACATTTACTGCTCCGCTGGTAGCTTTACATCTTTCGAGTCATAAATCGAATAAAAAATCTTTGTTGCTTGGGATAATCCTTGTCTTCGGGGTCACTTTTTTGCATACGCGTCTTTTAATCTCTATTATCTTGGTGATTTTAGCATATACCCTCTCCATTCATTTCACTAATAGCTTGATGGTAAAAAATAAGATCATCAAACTCGTATTATTGACCGGAAGCGTTTTTCTATCATTATGGTTTCATTGGGAAACTTTCCTTCAAACGTACTACAACACCTATTTCGTGATCCTTTTGAGCATCATTCTACTTCTCCCCTTTGCTTTTCGAATCTTTCCTACTTTAGCAATAACGGCACTTATTTATTTACTCGGCGTGGGATTGGTCTCAGAGATACCGACACCTGCTATTTTTCAAAACTATAGTTATTCCCTGCTTGATCGCACCTATGTACAAATTTCTCTATTTCTACCCTTATCCATTTTAGGTGGGCTGAGTGTTTCAGGGCTTTGGAAAGCACTGGCAGACCATAATCTATTGAGAAAAGGAATTATTCTAGTAATTTCCTTCTTGCTTGTATTAAACGCAACACAACTCTCATACGACCCTGATCCGTGCTGTAAATACGTTCGGGATCAAGACATTGCCGCTTATAACTGGATCAAGTTGAATACCCCGAGCGATGCGATTTTTTTCATCCCCGGACTACGGGTTAGCGACCGTTTACTTGGCACCGATGCGGGGCTTTGGATCCAACCGTTAACAGGGCGAAAAACAAAAAAACGTCCATTTGATATAAGCTGGTTGGCTCCTGATGTAGTTGCGGATATTTGTCAATTTGGGTCTGTCTATATTTACGCAGGCGGGAGAGCATTTAGTTTTGACGCATCCAGCTACGTGGAGAGGAACCCGCAATATCAGAAAGTCTTTTCACAGGAGAAGGTAAATATCTACAGTGTCACTTGCTCTATGAAATAGCAATATCCATGACTTTCGTTTGTTGTAATTGGTTTTAGAAAAAGCTAGAATGAATCTAGACCGTCAACAAAAGGAGAAGAAAATGAAGATCAAAACCTTATTAGTTTTTTTTGGAATTTGCATGGTTATTTTCTTAGGCGGTTGTGATATGCCCAGCGATCCATTACCACTGATACATTGTCCTCCTGGTGAATTGGTGGCGCCACAACTTGGTACACCATATAGCTGGAGCACAATTGATGATACAACACCAACCCTCATAGCCTCTTATACAGCCATAACTTACCCATATCCAGCACCGTCTCTCGCCTATGATTGTTTTGTCCAGAAATATCACTTCTACCTATCTACCGGACCGGACTTCACAGATGAAATAGGGGGTGTTTCCAATAGCGGATTCTGGACATCTGCCCCCCTCCAGCCCGGAGAAATGTATCGCTGGGCTGCAGCAGCCATAAGCGAAGATATTGAAGGTCCCATGTCCTCTTATAGCTATTTCTTCATAGGACCTGATTGTGCTGTATCAGAAATGGTAGCGCCCATTTTACTTGAACCTGCGGATGACGCTGTTGTCGGGGAATTGCACCCTACGCTTACATGGGAAAATCCTCTCGAATGTCACCCCACACACTATTGGGTGGATCTGTCTACCAATCCATCCTTCCCAAATGTTGCCAATGGTGGGCAATCACCAGGACCGGCGACATATTATCAGCCCTCCTCTGCCCTGGTCAACTGCGAAACCTATTACTGGCGTGTAAAAGCCAGAGGCGACGGCATGGGTGAGAGTGGACCGTTTTCTGAAATGCGATCTTTCCGTGTACAGGAAACAGGGACTTTTTGCCTGGCTCCAATCGAAATGCCTGAGCTGATCGAAACCGTCCCGCCGGGTCCCCCGGAATTTCGTGGCCTCATGAATGCCAACTGTCGAAGCAATCCGTGGGTCTTAAATAATGAAGTCGGCTTCCTGCCAGAAGGCGGAATAGCCATTCTCCTGGGCTTGAATCAAGACGCATCTTGGGGCTTTTTCAAACTTATGAACGACAGAGAATGCTGGGTCATCATGAGTGCAGTGGAACAGCAACCACCCGGCTCAACGCTCGATCCCTCTCTCTACCCTGTTATTGCTCATGATTCGCAACCAGAACCTACAGAAGAATCTGCGCCACCACCAGCATCCTCCTGTTCCCAGATTACTGATCCTAGGAAGTGTGAAGCAGAGTCAGCATGTTACTGGAACAAAGATGCAAATGCATGCAAAGCTAAGTAGACGTAGCAGGTGCCAAAAGCGTAGACGAAATGCAGCCAGAAATTTTCGCTGCTTTAGTTGAGGCTGGAACGCTAACTCAGGGAGAAGTGGATAGCTTCAACGAAGTCCATCAGCTTTTGTTGGACGAAGGGCTAATGCAATAACGATGTTTTCTTATCACCCCCAAATACTGAGCATTTGGGGGTGATACCTTTTCAGAGCGCTAATACCGAAAGACAGTGGGGCATTTATATATACTCTACTCCTCGTAAACTTAGATTTAAGTAAAACATAGTAATTGTTGAAATCCATTTCCTTTTAAGTATAATGAAAGTCATATTTTATAGGTGGCAATTCATACTGGTAGTCATGTGATTTTTTTCACATAATGAGAGTAGAGAAATACCTGTTTCATTCCCGTTTCATCACACCCTACAGGTTCTTTTTTTGGATATAGGAATGATTATGATTTGTCTTTTCCCCTTCTCTGAAAAAGATTTAGCCGCTCGTATCTTCTGCCTGTTTGGGTTAGATACGGGCGTTTTTTGTTCCATAAAACAATCATCCTCTACAAATAAATATAGTCACTCAGGAGGTTCGTAATGGCAGATACCGCTACAAAGGCTGGATTCACCACTGAATTCTATGAAAGCCTTTTTGAAGTTGCCGATGGTGAAAATATCAAAACCTGTTTGCAATGTGCCGATTGCAGCGGGGTTTGCCCCTTCGGATACTTAATGGATTTCCCTCCAGGCAGGATGATCGCCTGGATGCGGGCGGGCATCCTTGACGAGATGCTGGATACCGATTCCGTTTGGATGTGCGTCTCGTGCTACGCCTGCACCGAAGTCTGCCCGAAAAACATCCCCCTGACCCCCGGCTTGATGACCCGCGCCAAAGAAGAATTGCTTCTGGCTGGAAATATCCCCGCCGAATTGCAAAACGCACTGGAATTTTCACAGCGTTATGGGAACCCGCTCGGTGAATCGCCCCGAAAACGTGCTGCGTGGGCAGAAGATCTCGATTTTGATATACCCATCATGCGAAAAGCCAAACGTCCCGTAGATGTGCTCTGGTTTGTCGGCGATTACGCCTCCTATCATCCCCGTGTGCAGGAAACGACCAAAGCCTTTGCCAAATTGCTCAATAAATTGGGCATTGATTTTGGCATTTTGGGTCCCGAAGAGAACAGCGATGGCGACTCGCAAAGATTAGCCGGAGAACGCGGCTTATTTGAAATGCTCGCAGAGAAGAACGGAAAGGCTTTTGGCAAATATGAATTCGGAGAGATCATCACCACCGATCCCCATGCTTATAACGCCATCAAAAATGAATATCCCAAACTTGGGGTCGAATATCCCGTTAGGCATTACGCCGAGTTTTTAGCGGAGCATATTGAAGAACTCAAGCCTTTGCTCAAGGGCGTTGGCGAAAAGAAGATCACCTATCACGACCCCTGCTATTTAGGGCGTGCAAATGGCATTTACGATGCCCCACGTGCATTGCTGGAAGCGATTCCCGATGTAGAGATCGTTGAAATGGCGCATACTAAAAGCACCAGCCTATGCTGCGGCGGTGGCGGCGGCGGGATGTGGCTAGACGGCTTCCAATGGGAGAAAGGCGAAGTGCGCCTTTCCGATTGGCGGGTCAAGGAAGCGGTTACTGCCGAAGCAGAAGTGCTGGCAGTTGCCTGCCCTTATGAGCCACCACGCTTTGAAGATTCGACGAAGACAGTCGCAGGTGCAGAAGGGATTGTTGTTAGAGATATTCTGGAGTTGCTTATCGAAGCGATGAAGTAGATAAATATCAGCGGCGGTTGAGTAGCCTGACAGTACCATCGCCAGGCGTATCGAAACCAAAGCGGTGTGTCAAAAATATTTTTTCTATGAAGTTCGCTCTGGTTTCGACACTTGTACCTGCGGTGAGAAGTGCAGGTGTACGGCGGAGAAACTGCCTACTCAACCGCCGCTAGAACCTGTTTTTATAAGGAGAAAGATATGCCAAATATCGTAGCGCTGGTCAAGATGGTGCCCGATCTCGTTGAAGAGTTAGAGATTAACGATTCTGGCACAGGTCTGGATAGAGATTGGCTTCGTGTCATTATCAACGAGTTTGATAACCATGCCGTTGAGCAAGCCATCATCATAAAAGAACGAGATGGCGGCGAAGTGACCGTGATCGCTCCCGAAGCGGAAGGTGTCGAAGATATGCTCTTCACCACCGCCGCCAAAGGTGCGGACCGGATGGTCAAGCTCAGTCATGATGATTTTGAAGAAGGGGTCAATAACCATGCACTCGCACGGGCTTTTGCGGAAAAGGCAAAGGAATATCAGCCAGACCTAATTTTGACTGGCGTACAGGCAAATGACGATTTGGATGGTCCTGTTGGTCCATTAGTCGCTGAGTATCTGGGGATGCCCTATCTGGGCTATATTTGCGGAGTCAAAATCGAAGATGGCAAAGCCCTCGTCTGCAAGGAATATCCGGGCGGGCTGACGGCGCAGATGGAAGTTAGCTTGCCCGCAGTTTTGGGTATTCAGGCGGGAGAAGAACCTCCCCGTTATGTGGCGATCTCTAAAGTGCGGCAGATGATGAAGACGGCAGAAATTGATGAACACGAGACTGACGAACTTGACCCTGACGGCGGGATAGCGGTCAACCGAATGTATTTGCCGGAAGATGCCGGACGAGCGGAGATGATCGAAGGGGATGAAGATGAGATCGCTGCCAAGTTGATCGAGATTTTCAAGGAAGTAGGTGCGCTATGAACCAGGATATTTATGTTCTCATTGAACATCTACAAGGTGAAATTGCTGATATTTCCTATATCATGCTTGCCGCCGCACGGGATTTGGCAGAAAGTACGGGCGGGCAGGTTGTTGGGGTGCTTTTGGGGCACGATGCTCAGGGGCTGGCAGATGATCTCGCCGCCGACCAAGTCTTTTATGCCGATCATCCGGCACTTAAGGAATTCGCCTCTGATGCGTATCTAAAAACGGTAGCAAGCCTAATTCAAGAGCGAACGCCGAGAGCCATCCTTTTTGGGAATACAACCATCGGCGCAGATGTCGCCAGTGTCCTTTCGGCACGCTTATCCCTTTCATTGGTCAGTTCTTGTGTCAAGATTTCCGAAGGAAAACTCATCAGCCAAATTTGCGGCGGAAAGATCATGGCGGAGAGTGAATTGGACGAAAATACGACACTCGTTACGATGATCCCCGGCGGTTATAAAACCGAAGCGGGGCAAAGCGATGCGCCGCCTGCTATCGAGACCTTTGATGCGCCTGCGCTGGATGACCTGCGAGTGACGCTCAAGGGATATGTTGAGCCGGAAACCGGTGATGTAGACATCAGCAAAGAAGAAATTCTTGTTGCCATCGGACGTGGTATTCAGGTGGAAGACAATATCGAGTTGGCAGAAGAATTGGCGGAATTTCTGGGCGGCACAATTTGCGCCTCACGCCCCATCGTGGATCAGGGCTGGCTGCCCGTTTCACGTATGGTCGGAAAATCCGGGCAGACGGTGAAGCCCAAACTCTATTTGGCGCTGGGAATCAGTGGAGCGCCAGAGCATGTGGAAGGCATGGCTGGAAGCGAAATGATCGTCGCCATCAATATGGACCCCAATGCCCCCATTTTCGACATTGCCACTTATGGAATCGAATTCGATTTCTTTGATTTGATAGACCCGCTTTTGGAGCAGCTTGAAGACGCATAAAATTTCCCTTGTAGTAAGGGCTGAAGCCCTTACTAGGCACAAAATTAACCGCTAAAGCGGTTACTACGAGGGCACAAAAAGGAAAAAGCGATGCCTGAACGAACGAACTACTGGGGTATCCCGCATACTTGGGGCGAGCCGGAAACTTTTGTATACATCATTATGTTTCTGTCTGCCGCCATCATGCTTTTCCGATTCTACAAACGAGCCAGCCTTTGGTGGCAAATCGGTCGCCCCGAAGCACGTTGGGACAAAATTCCGCAAAGACTGTGGCTGGTGGTCAAATACGCCATCGTGCAAACACGAAGCCTGCGCCAGCGCTATCCCGGCATCATGCACGCCGCCATCGCCTGGAGTTTTTTCGTCTTCTTCCTCGGCACCGCCCTCGCCACCGTTCACGATCATTTCTTTGAGTTTCTTCACGGCAACATCCTCATCGTCTATAAATTTACCCTCGACATTTTCACCATCATTTTCCTCATCGGCGCAGGGATGGCGATTTACAGACGCTATCAAGAAAAGCCAGAAAAGCTAACTTATGATGAAGGATTCACCCGGACTCTGGTGCTGATCACCGTCATCGTGCTGACCGGATTATTCACCGAATCCCTGAGATTAGCAGCGGAACGCTCCGGGATTTCAGCTTGGTCCCCCGCAGGACACTTACTTGCCCAACTTTGGATATCTACCGGCGCAACAGAAAAAGCCCTAACCAATTGGCATCTCGGCGCTTGGATCATCCATCTACTCACAGTCGCATTTACACTCATCACCCTCCCCGTAAGTACATTATTGCATGCCCTAACCGCGCCCCTCAACATCTTCTTCTCAAAACTGGATCGCCCAATCGGCGCATTAGCCCCCACCGCAACCACAGAAGATGATGAACCAATCTTCGCCAGCAAACTCAGCGATTTAACATGGAAACAACTCCTCGATGCAGATGCCTGCACCGAATGCGGACGCTGCCAAGACGCCTGCCCGGCATTCAACGCCGGAACACCGCTCTCGCCCAAGCAGTTGATGCTCTCTCTTCGAGAATCATTTGTCCACAACGGAACCAAGCCTGTTCTCACGGGCGAAGCGATCCCGGAAGATGTGCTTTGGGCTTGCACCACCTGCGGCGCCTGTGTTCAGGAATGTCCCGTTTTAGTTGAGCATATCGACACCATCGTAGACTTGCGCCGCTATCTCGTCATCGAGGGGATGGTGGATGCCGAGCTTCAAACTGCGCTAATGAATTTGGGGCGCTATGGCAACTCCTTCGGAAAATCCGAGCGGATGCGGGCGAGATGGTCGAAAGGTATGGAGCCGAAGATCAAAAATGCAAATAAAGAGGCCGTTGAATACCTGTGGTTTGTCGGTGACTATGCCTCCTACAGCCCCACGCTGACAGAGATCACCAAACAAACGGCAGAAGTCTTCCAGAAAGTTGGGCTAGATTTCGGCATCATGTACAAAGGCGAAAACCACGCCGGAAACGATGTCCGCCGCGTCGGTGAAGAAGGGCTTTTCGAGATGTTGGCTGAGAAAAATATGAAGGCGATGAGCAAAGCTGATTATCAAGCCATCATCACGACAGACCCGCATAGCTATAACACGCTCAAGAATGAATATCCTGCCAACGGTGGACAGCCCGTTCTGCACTACACAGAATTGCTCGATCAATTGATTGCATCGGGAGCTTTGAGATTTAGCAAAAAATTGGACTACAAAGTTACTTACCATGACCCCTGCTATTTGGGTCGTTATAACGGCGTTTACGATGCGCCCCGCCGTATCATCGAAGCAACCGGCTGCGAGATCGTCGAGATGCCCCGCAACCGTGATTGCGCCCTCTGCTGCGGAGCAGGCGGTGGACGCATCTGGATGGAAGAAGGAGAGATTGAAGAGCGTCCCAGCGAATCCCGCATTCGGGAAGCTGTTGAATTGGGTGGCGTAACAGATTTCATCGTTGCCTGCCCGAAAGACGTGACCATGTATAGGGACGCTGTCAAGACCGTTGGCGCAGAAGAAAAGATAATCGTGAAAGATTTGATCGAGTTGGTTTACGAGGCGCTTTAGAACCGTACAGTCTCTGAGCGGAGATGTAGCGGAGCGAAATCGTAGTCGAAGAGCGGCTATTTCAAATAGCCTCGTCCTTCGTCTACAGGCTCAAAAACAATCGCCTTCCGCTCAGGCACTGGACACTTTTCAATTCACTAATCATGGCAAAGGAAATGACCACTTCCCAAGACAAACATAAGCCAGCCATCCCTTGGCTGTCAAAACTTAGGATACCTATTGCAACAAAGCTGATCCTGGGCTATTTGCTTGTGATCGTTATTATCAGTGTCATTTTCATGGTCGTTGGCGTTCAGTCTATTAGCAAGCTGATCTTATCCGAAGCACAGGAAAAGGTAAGGAACGATCTTAATTCCGCCCGTGAAATTTACCTTAACGAGCTTAATCATGTTGATGATGTCATTCGACATACAGGAGACAGATTTTTTCTCAAAGATGCCATGTTGAATAACGATTGGGATCTAGCCTTTGCAGAATTAGACAGGATCAAGGAAGAAGAAGATCTGGATGTCTTGGCGATCACAGATCAATATGGTTATGTGCTCGTACGAACGTGTAATCCCGATTTTATTGGCGACAACCAAGGGCATGACGAGATCATCCATAGTGTTCTTTATAGCGAAAACTCCGTTGCATCGACCATCATCGTTAGTGGCGAAGATTTGCAAAAAGAGACACCTGAATTGGCAGAGAAAGCCTATTTTGAGTTTATAGATACTCCCCTGGCTCGTGAACGGGATGAGACAGAACTCAACGACGGGATGATGCTAAAAGCTGCCACCCCCATCTTCGATTATGAAGGCAATCTTATCGGTGTTGTTTATGGCGGGGTTTTGCTCAACAGAAATTATGAGATCGTGGATAAGGTCAAGCAGACGGTCTATGAAAATATCATCTACAACGGGCAGGATATTGGCACCGCAACGATTTTCATGGATGACGTTAGAGTTTCTACAAACGTCAAAAATGAAGATGGCTCACGGGCTATAGGAACACGAGTCTCGGAGGAAGTCTATAACCAGGTCATCATTCAGGGAGAACCCTGGATAGATAGAGCCTATGTGGTCAATAATTGGTATATCACAGCCTATGAACCGATCACAGATCTCTATGGGCAGATTATTGGTATTTTATATGTAGGCATATTGGAACAAAAATATCTTGATATTCAAAAGAGAACAATATTTACTTTTTTAAGTATTTCCATCGTTGGTGCATTGGCCTCCATGGTCGTTTCGTACTTTATTGCCAGAGGCATTCATGTTCCGATCCGCAAGTTGGTGTCAGCTTCAAAGGAAGTCGCTGAAGGGAATTTGGATACAAAAGTAATTGTGCGCACCAATGATGAACTTCAATATCTGGCAATATCCTTCAACAGGATGAGCGAAGCATTAAAGAAAAGAGATGAACAACTCAAGGCATTTACTACGCAGAGGATCATTAAATCAGAAAGGCTGGCTTTGGTTGGGCAATTGGCTGCCAATGTTGCCCACGAGCTTAACAGTCCGCTTCAGGGTATTGTGACCTTCTCTCATCTGATGATCGAAGACGACATATGCGATAACCCGAATCATATTACTTCCCTCGAGAAAATTGTCGTACAAGCCAATCGCTGTAGAGATATTATTCGGGGTTTGCTTGATTTCTCTCGCCAGCGTGAGCCGGATAAGGCGCTTTATAACGTCAACTCGGTTATTGGCTCCTGTATCGCTTTAGTGGAGCATCAGGCGCTTTTTCATAATATCCAGATCGTTAAAAACTTTCAGGAGAATTTACCTCTCGCCATACTGGATGCTTCACAAATCGAGCGTGTTTTTATCAACATTATTATGAATGCAGCGGAAGCGATGGAAGGGAACGGAAAGCTGTCTCTTGACACTCGCTTTGATGAAGAGAAGCAGAGTATAGAGATCATCTTTTCCGACACGGGTCCGGGCATTAATGAAGAGCATTTGAAGATAATTTTTGACCCCTTCTTCACAACAAAGGACGTCGGTCACGGTACAGGGTTGGGACTGGCCATCAGTTACGGCATTGTTAAAGGGCATAAAGGAAAACTTAGCGTAGAGAGCGAAGTCGGGAAGGGAACAGCTTTCCTTATCAGCTTACCCATAGAAGCGAACGGCGAAAATGGAGTGGAAAACAATGGCTGAGAACCCAAGAATACTGATTATTGACGATGAAGAAATCGTCCGGGATTCATGCACTCAAATTTTGGCGAAGAGTAATTATGAAATTCTTACCGCGTCGAACGGGAAAGATGGCTTGGCGCTGCTCGAGGAGTTTCTGCCGGATTTAGCATTAGTGGATCTAAAGATGCCTGGTATTTCCGGATTTGAAGTCCTCGACCAGATACACGCCTATGACCCCACCATCGTGGCGATCGTGATAACAGGGTTTGCTACCGTTTCTTCGGCTGTGGAGGCGATGAAAAAGGGTACCTACGATTTTCTCCCCAAGCCTTTTACCCCCGATGAATTACGGATGCTCGTCCGACGCGGGTTGGAACGCAGAAAACTGGTGCTTGAAACGATCCGTTTGCGCAAGGAGAAAGAGCTTTTGCGTGAACATTTTGCCGCTATTGTCTCCCATGAGTTGAAATCGCCTTTGGGCGCGGTACAACAGAATTTATTTGTGCTCGCCGATGATCTGGCAGAAAAGATGAGCAAGGAGCAAAATGAAAAATTTGGCCGCCTTCAAGGTCGAATTGGCGATTTAGTGGAATTAATTAATACATGGCTGCGAGTCATCTCGGTGGATATTAGCAAAATTCGTGATGATTTCAAGCCTTTGTCAATAGAGACCATCATTACGAAGGCAGTGGAAAATGTTAAACCCCAGGCAATTCGTAAAGATAACGAGATCAAGCCCAAATTAAGTGCGTCCCTACCGAAGGTATCCGGTAATGAAGGGACTTTGGTTGAAGCTATCGTCAATATTTTAAATAACGCGGTCAAATATTCCCGCATAGGTAAAAAAATCGAGATTGGGGCTGAAACTGATAATGGGCATATTTCTATCCATATTACCGATAACGGTGTTGGCATCGCCGCAGAAGATTTGCCACATATTTTTGATGACTTTTATTCTGGGAAAACCAGACCTAAAGGGGAAAGGAGCAGTGGAGTTGGCTTAGCTATTAGCAAAAGAATTATTGAAGCACATGACGGAATGATTTCCGTAAAAAGCAAATTAGGTGAGGGGAGTTCGTTCACGATCCGCTTGCCAATAATAGTAAATGACGAATTGTCCTGAGAAATTATGATCAAAACAAGGAGGTTCCTATGGATCCACGAAAAAGAATTCTGATCATAGACGATGACCCCGATTATGTTGATGGGATGAAGGCGATTTTGGAAAAAGCAGACTATGAAGTTGAGGCTGCCTATAACCCCAAAGATGGTTTCAAAGCTCTGGAATCAAAGCCTTATGACCTGCTCTTGCTTGACATCATGATGGGGCGCGGAGCCGAAGGTGTGATGGTGGCTCGCAAGATCAATAAAGACCCTGAATTACGTAAAATTCCGGTGCTGATTATTACCGGAATCCGCGAACAAATGGCGTTTCTCTTCCCCGGTCAGCCAGTGCATCCTCGCTTCTTGCCAACAGATGAGCTACTTGAAAAACCTGTAGACCCCAATCTGTTGCTGGAGAAAGTGAGTGCCCTGCTGAAAATGGCGGAAGAGAAGGAAGCATAGGACAAAATCATGGCAGATACAATTACTTTCAGCCAGGAAATTTCCAATCTCATGTATGCGGCGCACGGAAGCCCGCTCAATAATTGTATTCAATGCGGCACCTGCTCAGGTACCTGCCCAGCCGTTGAATTTATGGATCAGACTCCTCGTCGTCTGATCGGCATGATCAATGCCGATCTCAAAGAGGATGTGCTTGATGCTAATACTTCTTGGGTTTGTGCATCTTGCTATCACTGCACAGTGAGATGCCCTGCCAAGATCGATATTGCTGGCGCTATGTATGCCGTCAAACGTTATTCGATCTGGAACAAGACTTATTCAGACGATCTGGTTGGGCCTGTTTTCTCAGAGACATTTATGAAGACTATTGTCAGAAGCGGCAGATCTTACGAGCCGATTTTGGCGCCAACCTATATCTTCGGCTTTGGGGCAAAAGAATTCTTCCAGGAAGTACAGGGTGCAACCAAGATGATGCTCAAAGGGCGCATTCCTGTATTGCCGTCAAAGATCAAACGCTTGAAGAATTTCCAAAGCATGATCAAGCACATCATCCCAATGGGAGAGGAGGAGTAACGATGAAAAAATATGCTTACTTCCCCGGCTGTTCTCTTGAAAAAATGGCGTTGAGCTATCACAAATCCTCTTTGGAGACTACGAAGGCATTAGGTGTAGAACTCGAAGAATTAGATGATTGGAATTGCTGTGGCGCGACCACCTACTTCCATCTGGACGAGATTTTAGCCAATACGCTCGTAGCTCGCAATTTGGCAATAGCAGAAAAAGAAGGGCTTGATTTCGTAGCTCCTTGTAGTGCTTGCTATAAAAATGCCTATTTCACCAACACCTATATGAAAGAGGATGAAGATCTAGCCGAACACATCAACTTTGCGCTCGAAGCAGATGACCTTCAACTTGAAGGCAATATGACGGTGCATCACCTGATCGATATTTTTGCGAATGAGATCGGCGCAGATGGCATTAAAGAGAAGGTCTCCGTCCCGCTGGAGGGCTTACGCATCGCCCCCTATTATGGTTGTCAGATCGTTCGTCCACGAAAGAATGGCGAAGAAGTTGAAGCGCCTGAATTCTTTGAAGAGATACTCACTGCGCTGGGCGCAGAAGCCGTTGATTACACCAACAAGACCCGCTGTTGTGGCGGATCGCTTTTGCTCACAAATCGCAAGGCGGCGCTCGATATGATCCGCATCCTTTTATACGATGCTGTGCAAAGTGGCACCGATGTGATCGCCACCGCCTGCCCGCTTTGTCAGGTCAATTTGGAGGCATATCAAACCCAGGTCAATGAAGAGTTTGGCACCGATTTCTCCGTCCCCGTTCTCTACTTCACCCAACTGGTGGGGTTGGCGCTGGGCATCGCTCCGAAGAAACTCGGCATTGGTATGGAACTGGTTTCAACGCTCCCCGTGCTTTCTCAATTTATCGCAAAGGAGGCACGTTGAATAAAAACCCCTTAAATGTCTCTGCGAGGAGCATACTTTTGCGACGCGGCAGTCTCCAATGCAAAAAGGGAGATTTCTCACCTGTACTTGTCACCGCAGGTGCAAGTGTCGGCGATAAAACTGCCTCGCAAAGACATTCCCGCGTAATTAGTTTCTTTTTTACACATGCTACAGATAGGAGAAAGACCTATGACTGAAAAAAACAATCCTGAGAAGCAAGAGCGAGTTGGTGTCTACGTCTGTCATTGCGGCACAAATATTTCCAGTGTCGTGGATGTAGAAGAAGTCGCTCGTTGGGCTGGCGAACAGCCTAATGTCGAAGTCTCTCGAGACTATAAATTCATGTGCTCCAGTTTGGGGCAAGAGCTAATCGAGCAGGATATAAAAGAAAAGGGATTGACGCGCGTCGTCTGCGCATCCTGCTCCCCTCACATGCACGAGAAAACTTTCCGCACCGCTTGTGAACGAGGTGGATTAAACCCCTTCCTCTTCGAGATGACCAATATCCGTGAGCACGATTCGTGGATTACTGATGACAAAGAAGCTGCTACCGTTAAAGCAAAATCTCTTGTAAGAGGATCAATTGACCGCGTCGTCCACCACGTGCCGCTGGAAGAAATTCCTGTGGAGATCAACCCCAACACTTTAGTTGTGGGCGGAGGAATTGCCGGGATCACATCCGCGCTCGAACTTGCTGA
>JABGQT010000018.1 GCA_018648685.1 Anaerolineae bacterium | reverse complement strand
ATAGTGTCTTATTTTTTATGTCCATTTTTCCATTTTCACCTGAGGCGGAACAGATTTCGATCATGAAATCATCAAATTCTTTATAGGAAGAGAAATGTTGCCTTGGGTCTAAATCTTCTTTTATTCCCTTTCTGTATTCTTCTTTTGATCTTGCCATTTTATTTTCCCAAACTGATTATACAAAAAAGCGGAAAGGCACAACACCTTTCCGCTTTCTACTTTCTACTTCAACTTCTCTTCCACCCACCCAACAACCCCCGCCAGCGCTTCGTCTAATTTCGAAGCATCTTTGCCGCCAGCCTGTGCCAGCGTGGGTCTGCCACCGCCGCCGCCGCCCAAAGGCGCGGCAACGAATTTGACCAGGTCGCCAGCTTTGATACCGCGCTTGACCAGATCATCCGTCACAGATGCGATCAGCATCGGGCGTTTGTCCACGACGCAGGCCAAAACCGCAACTGCATTTTTCGGATTGCGCTCACGGAATTTATCTGCCATTTGGCGCAGTGTTTCTACATTCGCTTCGTTCAGCACCGCAGTCAAAACTTCCACGCCGCCCACATCAGATGTTTCATCCAAAACGCGGGTGAAATCAACCGCCGCCAAATTCTGGCGCAAATGCTGAATGGTGTGGCGCATCTCTTTCATCTCGCCCAGTGCCGATTCTGCTTTTTCAAGCATCTTCTCGGGCGTAGTTGTCATTGCTGCGGCTGCCTGATTGAGCACAGAAAAACGTTTATGGATCAAGTCATAAGCCGCGCGTCCCGTAATCGCTTCGATGCGCCGGATCCCCGCCGCCGCGCTGCCTTCACTCGTAATAATAAAGGTGCCAACCTCGCCACTGCTCGCGCAATGTGTGCCACCGCACAACTCATTGGAAAATTCACTCATTCTCACGTTTCGCACTACTTCGCCATATTTTTCACCAAAGAGCGCGGTCGCGCCGCCATCCATTGCCTCTTGCAGCGACTTCACTTGCGTATCCAAAATGTGATTTTCGAGCACGCGCTCGTTCACATAAAGCTCAATTTTTTCAATCTCTTCGCCGCTCAAGGCTTCGGGATGTGTAAAATCGAAACGCAATTTTTCAGGCGCAACTAGCGAGCCAGCCTGCCGCGCGTGGTCGCCCAAAATATCGTGCAACGCCGCGTGCAGCAAATGCGTGGCCGTGTGATTGCGCATAATATCTTTTCTGCGGATTTCGTCCACCTGCGCGGATGCCGCATCCCCAACTTTGGGGTTGCCACTTTGGACTTCGCCGACCAGCAGAATTAATCCCGGCGCAGGCTTTCTCATCGAATTAACATTGATCTGCCAATTATCACCGACGATAACGCCCTCATCTCCAACTTGCCCGCCAGCCTCGAGATAGAATCCAGTCTCGGGCATCGCCACTTCGACCGCATCCCCGGCATTTGCGCTTTTCACAGACAAGCCATCCACGATAAGCGCGAGAACTTCGCCCTCAGCATTGAGATTATGATAAGGATCATAAGCAACGCCATCTTCGCTCAGTTTGCCATTCGCCTGCAACTCAGCAACCAGATTGGCATACATCTCGGCATCTTCGCCGCCGAGTTCGCCCATCGCCTTGCCCCCACCCGATGCGATTCTGTGTGCATCCATCGCCGCGACGAAGCCAGCTTCATCTACATCTAAACCAATTTCTTTGGCGATGTCACGCGTAATTTCAAAAGGAAGCCCATAAGTAGCATAAAGATCAAAGGCTTTATCGCCTGCCAAAATCTTTTCACCACTTTCTTTTAACTCATCAAGTAAATCGTCCAAATGACTTACGCCGCTCTCCACTGTCTTTGCAAAGCGGATTTCTTCTCGCGTCAAATTATCGAGAATAGTTTTTCGGTTTTTCTCCAATTCAGGGTAAAACTCGCCATAAGAATCGACAATTGCATCCGCGACTTTGGCGAGGAAAGGTTCGTGTAAATTGATCTTCCCGCCAAAACGCGCCGCACGCCGAATAATCATTCGGCAGACATAGTTGCGGCTCATATTGCCGGGCACTACGCCATCGGCAATTAAGAAGGCGGCTGTCCGAGCATGGTCGGCGATCACGCGGTAGGGCGTAAAATCGGCGAGCATTTCTTCTTCGTTGTGTCCAGTTAGTTCTCGGACGGCTTTTAAGGCACCTTCGAAGAGATCGATCTTATAGTTAGAGTCTACACCCTGAAGGATGGAGACGATCCGCTCGAAGCCCAGACCTGTATCCACATGGGTAGCAGGTAGCGGGTCAAGGGTGTTCGCATCCAGTCTGTTATATTGGATAAAAACTAAATTCCAGAGTTCGATAAAACGGTCTGTATCCAGCGTTTCGGCAGTTACTTCCCCTTCTTCTGGGCGCAGATCAATATGGATCTCGGAGCAGGGGCCACAGGGGCCGGTATCTGCCATTTCCCAAAAATTATCAGCGCGCCCCAAATAGAAGAGGCGATCTTCGGAGAAGTTGGGTTGCTTTTTCCAGTATTCGGCGGCTTCATCATCGGAGGGGATTTCGCCTTTCTCGTCTTCAAAAACCGTGGCATAGAGATTTTCGGCGGGCAATCCCCAAACTTCGGTGAGCAGTTGCCACGCCCATTCGATGGCTTCTTTTTTGTAATAGTCGCCGAAAGACCAGTTGCCGAGCATCTCGAAAAAGGTGTGATGCGTGTCGTCGCGCCCGACATCCTCGAGGTCGTTATGCTTACCTGCCACGCGCATACATTTTTGGGAATTGACGGCGCGGGTGTAGGGGCGTTTGTCGGTGCCGAGGAAAACGTCTTTGAATTGCACCATGCCGGCGTTGGTGAAAAGCAGCGTCGCATCGCCGCCTGGGACGAGAGAAGCCGAAGGCACGAAGGTATGGCTGTGCTCGTCAAAAAAATCAATAAAGTCTTGGCGAATTTGTGCGCCGCTAAATTTCTGGGTCATGGTTGCTCCGTTTTTGCTAGATGCGCGTTGCAGTTCGCAACTGCATTACACATCGGGTTTAGTAATTTTTTGAAGTAGGAATTATAAATGATGAAGGGGGATTGGTAAAACCTGAAACGCGAATATCGCGAATGAACGAATGATGCGAATAAAAGCTTTGAAAAAAACTAGCCACATGAAATTTTCATTTTTGAAGGTGGTTGAGTAGCTCCGAATGCTTTTTCGGAGCGTATCGAAACCACAAAACTGAGCTTTTCTGTATATTGTTTGTTTCGATACGGCGAAAAGCATCGCCTACTCAGCCAACGGACGCCCTTTTTAGCAAACTGTCATGTGGCTAGTAAAAACATTCGTGCTATTCGCCTATTCGCGTCATTCGCGTTGAAAAGGGGTAAAATCTCCGCATGTCAAAACTAATCACATTCGTTGGCGTGAGCGGAGTTGGAAAAACGACTCTCGCTAGAGCATTGGCCGCAACAGGCGATTTCGCAACTGGCTTTGAGCAGCACGATACGCGTCCCTTTCAGCATCTTTTTGATGAAGATAAACGCTACGCGTTGCCCAACCAGATTGACTACTTTTTGCTCCGTGCTGAACAAGAACGCCTTTTACGCGCGGACCCTCGGCCTGCTCTCGTTGATGGCGGCTTGGATGTGGATTTTCACGGCTTCGCGCGTCTCTTCCACACGCGCGGCTATCTCAACGATGCAGAATTTGAACTCTGTAAACGGCTCTACGAGCAACTACGCCTTGCGCTCCCAATGCCGGAGTTGGTCGTCTATTTGATAGCATCGGAAGAAGTGGTGCAACAAAGATTGGCAAGTAGAGACCGAGTGAATATCGCCACTGCGGAGGATGCAGGTTTGCTGAAAAAATACCTTGATGAGTGGTTAGAAGTGCTTCCTGAAGAGATTGTGCTGAAATTTGATGTTTCGAATGTTGATTTGAATTATTTGCAAATATTACCCGCCATCTTGGACAAAATAGGAGGAAATAGCAGTGAGTATGACAATTAGTATGTTCGCTGGAGTGTTATTAATCTTTGCTTTTAGTGGACTTTTTTATGCTATGGGCATAATGATGGGCTTTAGCCGTAGAATGTATAAATATGATGTTGTAGAAAAGAGAGATTTACTAAGCACTTCATTGCGTCTTGGATTTGCAGGTCTGTTTACAGGCCTTTTCATGAACTTGTTCCTTCTGTTAGTAAAAGAGCAGCCTTTTGAGTTGCTCAATAGCATTGCAAATATTGCATCTTGGATGGGCGTAACTTCATTACTTTTTGTGATAATGTTAGGCCCTGTTTTATTTGGAAGAGAGATGAATAAATTTAGAGATAAATTTAATAAGAGAAAATAAACTTAGTATTGCGACACTCTTTTAATGACATGAGCGACAGAGATAGTTTGTGCTTAGGCATTTGTAAGGTGCATCTACTTTTTTATTAAAACTATGGAGATAGATAACATGACATCAAAACCAATTGCATCTAAATTCAGTAGTTCACGATTTCGGGTAAAATATTGGTCGGAATAGACATAACG
>JABGQT010000127.1 GCA_018648685.1 Anaerolineae bacterium | reverse complement strand
CTCTTTTACGGTTCTTTTTTAGTCAATTACGCCACTTTTGGCGAAACAAAAGTATGGTATTTGGCTAACGGCCATTTGGGCTACAGCTGGTGGTTATCTTGGTTCTTTACTGAACTATTTTGTGGGGAAAAAGGGAACCGATTTTTTCTTTGCCCGCTGGATAAAAATCAAGCCAGAGCGGTGGCAACAGGCTGAGCGCATTTTTCAGCGTTGGGGTAATTGGGCACTCTTTTTTGTCTGGCTTCCTGTTATTGGTGACCCTCTTGCTATTATTGCAGGCGTTTTCAAAGTCGATTGGCGGCTATTTAGCTTTTGGGTCATCACAGGTAAATTTTTACGTTTTGTGCTGCTTTTGGGTATCCTCTACTGAGTATGCTAAAGTTGTTTTCTCAACTCTTCCACGCTATTTACAGGTAATTTACACGAAAAACCTTCACAAATATAGGTTGTGGGCAAATCATTTTTTAGCTTTCTATTATTCAAAAGTTCAGGTGCATCTTCTTTTGGGGGATAGGGGGATTGTGCTACGACCAAATTGGGCCGGTAGCTTGAGCGGATTTCTGCTAAAAGAGCTTGAGTCTCGTCCCGCCCCAGATCGCCCATGACCGCAACTTGCTTAGCGTTATGGATGTTAAAATCTGCGCCCGAAAGCCACTGCGCAAAACCGGTCGGGTACATTCCCACAAATTCACTGACAAGTCCCAGCGTCCCCTCTGCCAATTTACGATAATCTGCGTTTCCCGTGAATGCATCCAGCTTGAGCAACGCTTCGGCTGCCAACGCATTCCCCGAAGGAATAGCATTGTCCTGCAACTCCTTTGGACGGAGGGGTAGCGTAGATGCCTCTGCTGCTTCGTTAGTCGTGTCAAAAAAGCCGCCATCAGGGTCATTGAATTTTTCAATCATCTCATCTGCCAACTCTTGCGCTGCAATAAACCAGCGATTATCAAAATCGGTCTGATAAAGTTCAAGTAAGCCTAAAATGAGTGCAGCGTAATCAGAGAGAAAAACTTCGTTGCTGGCTTTGCCTTCTCTCCATGCGCGGCGCAGTTGACCATTAGGTCGCAGGGCGGTGAGTAGGAAATTTGCATTCTTTTGGGCAATCTGGAGATAAGATTTATTATCTAAGACGCGGGCAGCTTCAGCGTAGGCGATGAGCATCAGTCCATTCCACTCAGTCAGAACTTTATCATCGGTGCCCGGGCGGATTCGCTTTTCTCGTGCACTGAGTAGTTTTTTATGCGCATACGCTAGTTTATCGGGAACAAGCGCAGGGTCAAGGTCGAAGCGGGCGGCGAGAGTGGCATCATCTATTGTGCGTTGCAAGACGATTTTTCCCTCCCAATTGCCTGTTGCGCTAATCCCATACGCCGCTTCAAAAATCGTGTAGTCATCTTTGAGTATTGCTTTTATCTCCTCTTGTGTCCAGACATAGAATTTGCCTTCAACACTTTCTGAATCTGCATCGATGGCGGAGTAGAATCCGCCGCCTTCTTGGTCGCGCATTTCGCGGGAAATAAAGTTGAGCGTCTCTTCGCAGATTTGGCGATAATGTGCCTTGTCGGTGCGCTGCCAGGCGTGGAGGTAGGCGCGGGCGAGCAGGGCGTTATCGTAGAGCATTTTTTCGAAATGGTGTTCTTAATCGACAAAAAAGAATTTCCGTTTCTAAACGTTTTAGTTTAGGTCAAATCGGGAATCCTTCTGACCTTGGGGCTTTGCTTTGCCTGAATGGGTATTAGAGATTTTTCATAACAAAAAAGGACGCATAAGTTTGAGTTTATGCGTCCTTTTGGATAGTGAGATAGGATTCGAACTTGCGACCTCCGGGTTATGAGCCTATAGAAAGGCAAGTTGTCAGATAGTGTTTAGGCTACTAATGATCTAATTGTTCACGTAATTCTTCTACCGAATTCACTGGAAGTTTGCAGGCAAAACCTTCACAAACATAAGCTGTTGGCAGATTGTTTTTGAGTGTTCTGTTGTCTAATAAAGCTGGGATATTTTCTGGGATCGGATATGGTGTTGCCGCTATGACTACATCGGGACGATATTTTGACCGCACTTCTGTTATAAGCATTTGTGTTTCGTTGTCATCAAGGTCGCCTATAATAGCAACCTGTTTGATGTGATGAAGAGCAAAATCTACTCCTGATAACCATTGTGCAAAGGCCGTTGGATACATGGTCACAAAATCGCTAACCAATCCCTGTGCCCTTTCTGCAAGTTGTCGATATTCAGATTTCCCAGTGAAGGCATCTATTTTTAGTAGCGCTTCTACTGCTAGAGCATTTCCTGACGGAATGGCATTATCTTGCAACTCTTTTGGGCGCAAGGGAAGGTTGGATGACTTCGCTGCATCTTTGGTTGTGTCGTAAAAGCCGCCTCCGGGGTCGCTGAATTTCTCGATCATCTCATCAGCAAGTTCCTGCGCGGCGGTGAACCAGCGATTGCTGAAATCTGTCTGGTAAAGCTCAATCAATCCAAGAATCAGTGCTGCGTAATCCGCGAGGAAGACTTCACGGCCAACTTTGCCTTTGCGCCAGGTGCGCCGAAGTTCTCCCCTTGGGCGCAGGGCGGTGAGCAGGAAGTTCGCATTTTTCTGTGCAATTTCAAGGTAGCACTCATTATCGAGCACGCGTGCGGCTTCGGCGTAGGCGATTAGCATCAAGCCGTTCCATTCGGTCAGGACTTTGTCGTCCGTGCCGGGACGGATACGTTTGCCACGCGCGATCAATAATTTTTTGTGGCATTTTGCCAATTTAGCGAGAGCATCTTCCGGGTCAAGGGCGAATTGGGCGGCGAGGATTTGGTCATCGACAGTGCGTTGCAAAACAGTTTTTCCCTCCCAATTGCCGTTTGCGCTAATCCCATATGCCGCTTCGAAGAGCGTATAGTCATCTTTTAGGGTTTCTTCAAGTTCTTTTTTTGTCCAAACGTAGAATTTTCCTTCAACGCCTTCAGAGTCTGCGTCGAGTGATGAGTAGAAGCCGCCTTGCTCGTCGCGCATCTCACGCGCCACGAAGTTAAGCGTTTCCTCGCAGACTTGGCGGTAATGGGGCTTGCCTGTGATCTGCCAAGCGTGCAGGTAGGCGCGTGCTAACAGCGCCTCATCATAAGCCATCTTTTCAAAATGCGGCAGGAACCAATTGGCGTCGGTGCTGTAGCGCGCAAAACCGCCGCCGACGACATCATAGATGCCGCCGCGCGCCATCGCATCGAGCGCGTGGAAGGGGGCATCAGCAATGTTTTTCTCTGTGTTCTCTGTGGTGAGTTCTTTTCTTAACAAAAACTCAATCGCCATCGCTTGCGGAAATTTTGGAGCCGCACCCCAACCTCCATTTTCCCAATCGTAAGTTTCGAGCATTCTCTCGGGTGATTTTTCAACTTGCTCGACAGAGATTCGTTTTCCGCTACTTGCCATGCTCGCTTCAGTCTGGAGTTGCGCTGTGAGTTGCGTCCCAGCAAGATCAATATTCTCGCGGTCATCTTGCCATGATGCGGCGATGCCGAGCAAAAGCTGCGGGAAGGATGGCATCTGGTAGCGCGGCTGGGGTGGGAAGTAGGTTCCGCCATAAAAAGGACGCAAATCGGGCGTCAGAAAAACAGACATGGGCCAGCCGCCCTGACGAGTGAGTGCGACGATGGCTTTCATATAGATGCTGTCGATGTCGGGACGTTCTTCGCGGTCTACTTTGATATTGATGAAATGCTCGTTCATAATCGCAGCGATTTCTTCGTTTTCAAAGGATTCGTGTGCCATGACATGACACCAATGACAAGCCGCGTAGCCGATGGAGAGAAAAATCGGCTTATCTTCGGCTACAGCTTTGGCGAGGGTTTCATTGTTCCACTCGTGCCAGTGGACGGGATTCTCGGCGTGCTGGAGGAGATAGGGAGAGGTAGCGTTTGCTAAAAGGTTGGACATAGGAGGAAAATCCGTTTAGGTTGTATTGATTAATAACACGATTATATCCCACCAAATTAGTCCTTTTTATAAGTTCTGTCTAAGAATCAGGTGTGTGGGGCGCAAAGACATTATCGCCTTTTTGCATCAGGACGGTGTTTTGGCCCAGGTCGCTTTCCTTTCTTCGCAGCTTTTTGGAGATAGCGCTCAAGGGAATTTCGATTTACCTGCCACGATGCCCCCCATTTCCGTCCTAGAATCTTTTCGGTACGGATGAGTTGTCGGATATAGTCAGGGTTATAGCCACTGAGTTCAGCAGCCTGGTATGTTGTGAGCCAATCTTCCATGGCAATATTATAACCTGACACTTGGGCCGCGCTATTCATTTGATGATGTGTCTAGTAAAATAACGTATCTTTTCAGACAGGTGAATTTTATGCAAAAAGGAAAAACGTTTTTCTACCTCACATTTATCACACTTCTTTTTCTCTTGTTTCTCGCGCTGGGTAAACTTTACTATTATCTGGCTGCGACCTTGGACGATTGTACGTCGTCAAAGGTTTCGGACAGTTTCTAATGGAGACTTTTCGCCATTCT
>JABGQT010000098.1 GCA_018648685.1 Anaerolineae bacterium | reverse complement strand
AGTCAATTTAACCCCACCATGCGTTATCAGCTTCCCATCTATCCGCTTTTGGCGATGATGGCTGCATGGGTCGTTTTCCAGAAATCCAAAAAACGCATTGTAGAAAAGGTACTGCGCATAGCAGGCGCGCTGGTTTTAGTAGCTACGCTGCTTTGGGCTTATGCTTTTGTTCAAATTTATCAACGCCCGCATACGCGTGTAGCTGCGGCCCGCTGGATCTATAATAATGTTCCTGCGGCGGTAAATCTTCGTATCATACAAGAAGGCGATCAGGTTTACCAGCAGCCGCTATATTTCCCGCAAGAGCTGGGGGTTCAGGGAGCTGTACCTTATAGCCATCATTTTAATGTCAACGCTACGGGATTATTGACTGAGATCCACTTTGCCTCGGTACAAGGCCTGGATGCGAATCTCCCCCAAACATTATCCGTTATAGTGGCGCCTCAACACGGTTCCTCCGAGGGAGAAAATTTTGCTACCGCTTCCATTACCTCTGCTTTTCCCGAAGATAAACCGCTAACCCTGCAACTCGATCCACCCCTCCCGCTAGTTGAAAACGAGAGCTACAACATCGAAATTACGACCAGTGGAGACTTGCTTTTCTTAAAAGGCTCTACGGTTATCAACGAATCATCCTGGGATGACGGCTTGCCTCTCCGCATTGACGGCTATGATGGCTTTGGCGGTCTTTATCAGCCCGGTCTCAATATGGAAATGTATTGGGCAGACGACCAAGCCAAGATCGAGCGATTCGTTACCAACCTGACTCAGGGAGATTATCTTTTCATCTCTTCCAATCGTCAGTGGGCAACCCTCCCGCGCGTTCCCGAGCGTTATCCCCTCACAAAAGCCTACTACGAATATCTGATCGGCTGCCCCCCTGAAGAAGATGTGATCTGGTGTTATAACACCGCCCGTCCAGGTGATTATGCTGGTCAACTTGGCTACGAATTGGTCGAGGTTTTTGAATCTTTCCCTACACTCGAAATTCTGGGCATTTTCCATTGGGAAGCGAACGATCAATTTGCGGAAGAAGCCTTTACGGTTTATGACCATACCAAAGTGCTTATCTTCAAAAAGACAGATGCCTTCGATGCCGCCAAGGCGCAGAACTTGCTTAGCACTGTGGATATCAGTAATGTTGTTCATCTGACCCCAAAGGCAGCGGGGGAATATAAACCTCCCGAACCAGCCAAGGAATTGATCCTCTCCGAAGAAGAGTGGGCACGACAACGTGAGGGTGGAACATGGTCAGAGCTTTTTAACGCAGATGCGCTTAAAAACAAATATCCCGTTTTAGGTTTACTGCTCTGGTACTCGACTATTTTTGTCTTGGGACTTTTCACTTATCCAATTGTGCGCAGGATTTTCCCCGGCCTTGCTGATAAGGGCTATCCGCTTTCGCGCGCATTTGGCTTATTGCTACTTGCCTACTTCCCTTGGTTGCTTGGCTCATTTTGGATAGCGTATAGCCGTCTGACCATTGGGCTTGTTTTCGCAACGATTATTATTTTGGGCACGTTGTTGGGTTACAAAGAACGCGATGTGCTCCGCATAGAATGGCAGGAAAATCGTAAATATTATCTGATGATAGAAGGGTTTTTCCTCGCCTTCTTCCTCTTTGATCTGCTCATCCGTATCGGAAATCCTGATCTTTGGCATCCTTCAAAAGGCGGCGAGAGACCGATGGATTTGTCTTATCTTCACGCGGTCTTAAAAAGCACCACTTTCCCGCCTTATGATCCCTGGTTTGCGGGTGGTTATCTTAATTACTATTATTTTGGTTTTGTGCTGGTCGGCACGCCTGTCAAATTACTCGGGCTAACACCCACAACGGCCTATAACTATATTCTGCCGACCCTCTTTGCAATAGTGGGAACGGGAGCCTTCTCAATAGGTTGGAATTTATTAGGGCAAAAATCGAAAATCGAAGTTCGAGAATTGGAAGAAGAAGCAATACCCAAACTCCAAAACCCAATTCCCAAATTGCCTTTTATTGCCGGTATTTCCTCTGCAGCAGCGATGGTTTTGCTCGGCAACCTTGGCACGATCCGTGCCATATACCATGCTTTCCAGCGCATTGTTGACACGAACGGCCATTACGCAGATATTAGCGTTTTCGCACATCTCTGGCTCGCTATGCAGGGGCTTTGGAAAATGATCACCGAGAAAGCAATGTTGCCGCTTCGCATAGGCGACTGGTATTGGTTCCCCAGCCGCATTATCCCCGCCCCGGGCGATGTAGAGCCAATTACCGAATTTCCCCTTTTCACTTTCTTATATAGCGATTTACACGCACATATGATTGTTTTGCCGCTCGCGGTACTCGCTATTGCGTGGGCGCTATCCTTCCTTTATGCGCGATTTAACGGAAAAAATTCCATCATCCAGATTTTTGTTGAAATAGCGGGAGCAAGCCTGATTGTAGGTGCGATGCGCCCAACAAATACTTGGGATCTCTATGCTTATTTGCCCCTCACCATGCTGGTCGTCGGCTACGCTCTAATCCGATTTATCCAAAAAGAATGGCACTGGCGTATTCTTGCTGCGCTCGCAGGCATGGCAACACTTTTTGCTTTTTCCACCCTTTTCTACCAACCCTACATCACAAAATTTGGCCTGGCATATACCGAGATCCGCCAATGGACAGGTTCGCACACGCCGCTCTCATCCTACTTCACGCAATGGGGACTTTTCCTCTTCGTCATCGTCTCGTGGATGTGGTGGGAGACGCACGAATGGATGGCGGAAACGCCGCTTTCCGTGTTCAGAAAAATGGGAAAACATTGGATCAATTTTGCCGCAGTCATTATGCTGGCACTCCTGATCGGATTAGCCTATCTCGAAATTAGCATAGGATGGCTTGCCGTACCGCTCTTGTTTTGGGCTGGGTTGCTGATCTTCAGAGCGAATCTCGGCGAGGGGCAGCGACTGATTCTATTCCTGACCGGAACGGGCTTGGCACTGACAATCGTCGTCGAAGTGATCGTCCTCAGCGGCGACATCGGGCGGATGAATACCGTCTTTAAACTTTATCTGCAAACATGGACATTTTTTGCCATCAGCGCGGGCGCATCTTTTGGATGGCTGCTTCCTGAAATAAAAAAATGGACAGAAAAATGGCAAGGCGGCTGGAAAAGCACGGCGATGGTTTTGCTCGCTGGCGCATTGCTCTTTACCGTGACCGGCACGATGGATAAAATCCGCGACCGCGTTCGCTCAGATGCCCCCGCTGGTCTCGACGGGATGAAGTATATGGAATCCGCTACTCACTGGGATAGCGAAGAACTTGATCTTGGGCAAGACTACGCAGGCATTTTATGGATGCGCGAAAATGTGCAAGGTTCCCCCGTCATCGTTGAAGCAAATACCCCAGAATATCGTTGGGGCAGCCGCTACAGCATTTACACCGGTCTCCCCGGCGTTGTCGGCTGGAACTGGCATCAACGCCAGCAACGTGCCTTAACCCCGCATCTGGTCACTGATCGCGTTGCGGAAATTAAAGCATTTTACGAAACAACAAATTTGACAGAAACCCGTGATTTCATCGAGAAATATCATGTTGAATATATTGTCGTTGGGCAGGTTGAGCAAGCCTACTACTTTGTGGGATTAGAGAAGTTTGAAGCGCAAGATGGGGTGCTATGGGATGAAGTCTTTAACGAAGGGGAGACGAAGATCTATAGCGTTATAAAATAGGAGAAGCCGCCATATTGGCGGCTTTTCTTAATACTTCTCTTTGGTCTTATTTCCGTTTCTCAGTCATTCTTTGCAGAAATTTTATCCCTTCTAGAACCTGACTGATGCGTTGCTCACTAAGGGATCCGATATATTCTCCCAACTTTAGCTTTTCAATTTTTATTACCTGAGAAACATCCACAATACTTTGCTTGGCTAGATTAGCTTCTCCTATTTCAAGCAATATATTCCGTGGTAAATTGACTTTCTTCATATTTGTCGTTAATGCGCAAAGCATCACAGTATTATGATGACTATGGTTAATGTCATGATCCTGAACCACCACATGGGGATGTGGATATTCTGAAGAAAAATCGTTGGGTTCTTCCAAGAGAAACCAGAAAATATCACCTTGTTTGATCAAAACTTACCTTTTATCATTTTTTTTAGAGCTACTTTCTCAAATTGAATCTGTCTAATATTTTGCTTGCATTATATAACTGGTAGGGCAATCGCATCTAAATTATTCTGCATCAAAAACACGAAAAAACTCGAATTCAAGCATCGGTGCGGGATAAATCCCTGCCTCATGGTATGGAAGTCGGATAAATTCGACTCAGTTTTCAGCCCGAAGGGCTTCCACGTACTGAGAAAGTGGCTTTAGTCCGCACGAAAACAGAAAATGCATCAATTGTGAATTAGATGCGATTGCCCTAATATAACTGGTTTGTTATGAATTATCTGAACTATTTCAGGTAAAATCAAATGAGTGAGAAATTGTGTAAAAAATAATGGGTAATTATAAGCAATACCTTCGCCAATTATGGCGAAGCAAGCGGCAGTTTGGCAGAGTGAAT
>JABGQT010000019.1 GCA_018648685.1 Anaerolineae bacterium | reverse complement strand
AGCCTCCATTAATATTTCACTATATTTGTCCAATAACCTTTGAGGGCAAACAGGTTCAGGTTTAGCTTTTCCTTCGCCAGAAGGGCCTCGTCCACTTTGGGGACATGCTTATGTTCTTTTTGGTGGAGAATGGCGAGAGATGGTCACTCAAAATTCCCTTGAAAAACATAAAGCGCTTGGAAATGCAATTGATTTGCAAATTCCCCTTGTTGTGACGAGTTGGTCGCCAGATTTATTTTTGAATTATCTATATGCAATGGATTATGAGACACGGGACTCTTCTATTCGAATAAATGATGATGAAATTTTCCATAAACGCCTTTTCTCCAAAAAAGGTGTAGAAGATTTGGAATTACTCTCAACAGAAATGGAATCTGAAGACCTTCAAGTTCTTTTGTTGGCGTTTGAAGAAATATCGCAAAAAGAAGAGCAGGTTGTGCTTATTGCTTACCCCAGTTTGATGCGGGCGCTTTATTTATATGCGCCCGATGCGATGACCCTGATAGGGGCAGAATCTGCTCGGGTAGATTTAACGGTACTTTTTTCTTACGAGGAAACTGCTCCCGTAACGGAGACAAGCCCAAATTTGGGTGTGTATACGGTTATTTCCCCTTTGCCGATTGATGACTATTTGAGTAATCCCGGTATTGGCTGGCAGTATGATGTTAATCCTGATTCTGCTTATTTGCCTGAGACTGTACTTTATGGGGAACGCTTGCAAATTGGTTGGTCTACTCTTAATCCCGAAGAGGGTATTTATAATTGGGAGCCGCTTGACCGATTGTTATCGGGGGCAATCTCTGAGGGCAAGCAATTCTCTTTTCGTGTTTTTACCATGCGCGGCGGGGAATATGGCGGGCATATGCTACCCGAGTGGGTTTTGTCGCAAGGTGTGCAGGTTTTTTCAAACGGCAGCCCTGATTATTCGAGTTGTGCTTATCAGAATGGTTGGGCGACTTTTGTTGAAGCGTTGATACGTCGTTATGATGGTAATCAGGAGATTGCCTATATTGATATTTCTGGCTATGGTGATTTTAATGAGTGGTCGTGGCAAGACCAAAGTGATTGGGACGGAGTTTGGAACGAGGCTTATAGAGATGGTTTTGCTTCGTCGACACCTTTTAGCTCTCTCGATGGACAGGCGCGCCGACGCTTGGTTGATATTTTTATTGGGGGCTCTTTTGCTCAGCACCAGTGTCGAAATGCAGAAGGCGGTACAGATTTGCTCTCTTATGATTATGAGGGCTTTCAAAATATGCAATTGGTTATGCCTTTTGCTGGTATTAATCAATCTACGCAATATGTTTTTATGCGCAACCCCGAAGTAGGTTTTCGGCACGACTGTTTAGGTCGTCCTAATACGGCTTCTATTCCGGTCACATTTGAGCATGAGCTGGCAGAAATTTGGCAGAAAGCCCCTATCGTTTATGAGTTTTGCCCCCCTGATCAGTTTTCATTAGAATCGGCAAGATGGCTTTTGGCAGAAAGTCATGGCTCTTTGGTTCATAATAATGGATATCTCTATTTGCAGGGTGGCGAAAAATTGGAAGAGTTGCTGCTCAATGTGGGTTATCGTTATCTTCTGAAAGAGATGCGTATTCAGCAAGAGGTTTTAGCAGGTGAAAATCTGCCCGTGGAGATGGATTGGCAAAATATAGGATTAGCACCCAATTACCCCGCGATGGGACAGGATTTTCTCCTGACTCTTTTTTTGGAAGATGGGAACGGACGTGCTATTGACAGTTTCCCCATCGATATTGATATTTCTGCGTGGATACCTGCTCTGTCGCCCAGAGACGAGACCCCGACTCATTCTTTCTCGACGGAAATTCCCTTGCCTGCAACCTTATATTCGGGCAGCTATATTCTCAAAGTGGCGATCATAGAAAAAAGAACAGGCAATCCAATTCAGCTTGCCTTTGAGGGGAATGACGGAACAGGGAAGTATTTTCTGACGCAAATAGAAGTGAAATAACAGATTTTCTTTTGTTGCTAAAAGGGCTTCGTAGACTATCGAAGCCCTTTCTATTTAATTCGAGCGTTTTTCGTCATCTTCTTTTTTGCTTTTGACAACCATTACAGAACAAGGGGCGTAATGCAGCAATTTGCGTGAAACGCTGCCCAAAATCCAGCTTCGAACGGGGCCAAGCCCGCGACCACCGCTGACGATCAGATCTGTGCGGCGATCTTTGGCGTATTCGATGATCTCTGTTGCACCATCGCCACGCATGAAGCTGATTTGCGCCTTTATGCCATTTTTGAGAAGGGTTTCGTGTGCTTCGAGCAATATTTTTTTACCAACAGCCTCTTCATCCTTTGCGCGTTCTTCAATTTGCTGACGGATCTCATCCACAGGAACTGTGAAGGAAACATCCAGCCCGCTGGGCCAATATTGAACGATTTCTTGCTCGCTGGGGATCGGGGGAGCAACATGTAGAACATCAAATTCCACGCCCTCTGGGAAGGGGAAATCACCCATGCAATTGATCATATTATTACTTTGTTCAGAACCATCAACGGTGAAGAGAACGCGCTTTAGCCCATCATAAGGCTCACGGACGACCAGGACGGGGAGTTCGGCATGCTCGATTACCTGTTGAACGACACCACCCAAAAGAATGCCCAGTGTAGCGCGTAAGCCCTTCGCCCCGATGACGATCATGCTGGCCTGATGCTCTTTGGCAACTTCGATGATCTTCTCTGCTGGATGTCCCAGCACAATTTCGCTTTCTACTCGTTTCCCTTGTTCTTTAAGGGCTTTCTCTGTGAGTTCAAGGGTTCTTTCAAGGAGCCAGACATCGGCAGTATCGGAGGGAGTAAAGACGCGCAACGCTTTGATGAGACTTTGTTCATCGAGTGGTAAATCCCCTAATAATTTGATGGCAGCTTTTGAATGTGCAGAGCCATCATCGGCAAGCAAGATATTCAGCGTGCAGAGATTTGGCGTAATCATCGTTTCCTCCTTATTTTCTCAGAAAAGAAAAATATATGAGAGCGACGATGGTATCTTTGCTGTGAATAACTCTATAAATCTATTCTAGCACGATGGGATGGTGAAAACAAATTTTTCGTTTTCTTTTTTTACGTCACTACGAGCCGCTTTTGCGAAGCAGTCTCCCTCAATGTGATGGAGATTGCCACACTTCGCTACGCTTCGTTCGCAATGACACCTCTTGAACTAATACACTCCCTTTTTCTTCTATTCAGTTTGTTTTTCTTTTGACTTATCCAAGAACCAAAGGGCGAGGGCCAGCACTATAAGCGCAAGAACTTGCATTGAGCGAACTCCACTAAAGATGAGCGTGCTGTCACCACGAAATGCTTCGAGGAAGAGGATGTATCCAGCGGTGAAGGCGATGAAGGTCAGGAAGCTGGTGCCAACTTGGGGTTCGGCATTCTCTTTGGGAGGCCAGAGCAAGTTCAGGGTCAGGAGCGCAGCCAGCATATTGTATATTTGCGCAGGATGTCGTTTTGCTCCCCAAAGTTCGATTCCCCAAGGGAGGTCGGTTTCCATCCCAAAGGCGTTGCCAGAAGAGAGATTGGCTGTGGCGAGGCCGATAGCGAGCATCCCGAAAAAGGGGATCAGCGCATCGAGCGTTTTCCAGAATCCCATTTCTTTTATTTGTCCATAAATCAGGGCTGCGATGATGGCTGCGGCTACGCCGCCGGTGATGTCTAGCAGCCCGGGATTAAGCGAAAGCATATTAAGCGGATTTCCTGCAAAAGCTTGCGGAAATTGGGCAATATAGGCAATGCGTGCGCCGAGAATACCAGAGACGAGGGCAATAAGAATAAGATTTGAGAGTTTATCAGCAGAGACTTTATAAGCCTTTGCGCTTTTTTCGGCGAGGGTGATGCCGATCCAAAGTGAGAGTAACAGCATAAGGCCGGGAGCTTGTAAAGATAAGGGGCCGAGCCGGATAATGGGAAACATAATTTCTCCTAGACTCCCCTCTCCCGTTTATGGGAGAGGGGCTGGGGTGAGGGGAGTTGCAAAAATAAATTTATCGTAGTAATTCTTCAATTCTTGCGCGTATCAATGCTTCGGCAATAGGGCCGCCGATCACAACTTCGCTAATCACACCTTCCTTGTCAATAAAAAAAGATGTGGGCAGCGACTGTACCTGATAAAGCCGATTGGCTTCGCCCTCTGCATCAAGCAGAATGGGAAAACTTAGCCCAAATTCGGTTATAAAATCTCTAATATCGTTGGGGTTATCTTGCAGGGTGGCATTGACAGCTACGATCACAAAATCTTTATCTTCATAATCGATGTAGGCTTCTTGAAAAGCTGGCATCTCCGCGCGGCAGGGTGGGCACCAGGTTGCCCAAAAATTGAGCAGTACAACCTTTCCGCGTAGATCTGAGAGTGTTACGCTCTCGCCTTCGAGTGTTTCGAGCGTGAAATCTGGTGCGAGAAAACCTTTTTGGGGAGCAGGGATCAGGCCGGCTGTCGAGGAGCCGTTTTTATCTACGCTGAACAGTGTCCATGCCATGCCTAAGGCTAAAAGAGCTACAAATAAAATTCGTCTGCGAACCGTTTGGGTGAGTT
>JABGQT010000020.1 GCA_018648685.1 Anaerolineae bacterium | reverse complement strand
AGACGTGAGACCGTGCTCGTTAGCCGGCTTTCCAGCCAGTCACGGGCATAGGCATTGCGCACTGAGATCGTCAGGACATCGTCTTTGAAGTTCACAGCATTGGTATCGCGCACCCAGGTATCAAAAGAAGCACGCGGCATTTCCATTTGTAGTTGTCCCAAAACAATTTTCCAGGCTTTTTGAATATCCATAAAAAGGTCTCTTTTAGCCTACCTTTGTCAGCACAAGGCATGAGCCTGCGCTGCTCCACCTAGGGCTTCCTGTGACTTTGGCGTAGGCGGCAACGTAGACGGGTATGTAGGCGGAGCGTAGACAGTGCGCAGGCGGCACGTTGGCATTGCCGTCTACGTGCGATATTTTTGAAAAAAGTTTTTCAAGATTTTGTCCAGGTATCAAAAATCCCCTTCTTGTGCCAATTTGTATCCAACCACTTTTTCTACAGGCTGGAGAGGGAGATCCCCACTTTCATAGGCTCTCAAGGCAAATTGTAAAAAGGCAGAAACGAGTTCCCCTACTGGGATATCCAGCCCCTTATCAGATGCCAGTATCCCGATCTCATCTTTAAGTTCAGCAGAGAAATTTCGCCAAGTGGTTACTACCCGCCAGGAAGCTTCTTTGCCATCCTTTCTTTTGCCCGCTTTTCCCGCCTTCCGCTTAGACACATCTTTTTTTGGAAAAAGCGTCATTCGCAGGCGTTCAGGGTTCAGGCGTGGGGCAAGATTCAGATCACCACGACTATACGCAATCAGCCCATGCTCCAGCAAGGCACGCGCAACCTCACCCACAGGAACATTCAGTTCTTCTGCAAGTTGACGCACCTGCAAAGCTGCTTGCGGATCAACACCGCGATAGACCACCTTCTCATTCTGGTGCGCTCGCTCCCAATCGCGCTTGCGCTGGCGTGGTTCTGCTACAGGTAAAGAATCGTAAATATCAGGTGGCGTAGCTGGTGCGCTTTCATTTGCTGGAACATCTCCAAAGGGATTTCGTCGATTACCCATATTCCCTCCTAGAATTTCAAAACCTGTTTTGTTAGGCTCATGTACTCTTCGGCAGAACGGCACTTCTCATCATATTCAAAGATGGTCTTCCCCGATGCTGCACATTCTCGCAAAATCGTTGCACGATGAATAGGATCCAATACGCTCTCTCCGAAGCGTTCTTTTAGAGCAGCATTTGTGATCTTACTCTCCCTTGTTTGGGCATCATAGAAGGTTGGAAGAATCCCCAAGAGTGCTCCTTTCCAACCCTTCTTTTGCTGCAAGATGCTCATCATATAAGCGACTTTGCCCACACCTTCCGCAGAAAGAAACTCAGTTGCAGTGGGAACAATCACCAGATCAGATGCCCAGACTGCCCGCTCTTGGATACCACCCACGCTGGGTGCGGTATCGAAAATAATATAATGCAGTCCTTCTTTGAAAAAAGGTTTGAGCGCAGTCCGGATTGAAGAAACCGGCTGGTTCTGGGCATTCAGCACGGTTTGGGCTGCCATCGTCTGTTGATCCCCAGGGTAAAGATAGAGACCATCTCGCCCAGATGAACGCACCCAGGATTGCACAAAACTGCTCTCCTGTGGGGAAGCGCCCATCGTGAGTAGGTAAAAAACACCCGATTCTGGACTACGCCCCAAGGCTGTAGCAGACTGTCCTTGCGGGTCCAGATCGACAAGCAAGACCTGCTTACCTCGCAAGGCAAGTCCATGGGCTAAAGAAACGGCAGTCGTAGTTTTTCCCACACCGCCTTTTTGATTTGCAATGCAAATGATTTTTGTCATTTATTCAATCTCCTATTTAGACAGATACATCCAAAACCAGAAACCAGCCATCAAACCCAAGATAACTGGAACAAAAAACAGAATAGTCCCTAAAAAGATTCCTTCAAGCACTGAACTACTCCCTCTTCTCCATCACAGTCGCCGGTGTCTGCTTCTCCTCAATTGCTGTTGCCTTGAAAGGTTTTGAAGAAGACTTCTTGTTCGGTTCAGATTGCCAACTTAGGATCAAACTGTAAATCTGACCTAATTTTTGGCGTTGCTCCGGGATAAGGCTGTTTATCTTAAGAGATGGTTGGTCGCTCATACAACTCTCCCATCTCCTCAGTGTTGGTCTTGTTAGTTACAGGAACAAAGCCCCTTCTCTCTAATTCCTGACGAATGATCAGAGCTGCCTGGGCTTTCGGCACGCGATATTCTTGATCAGCAAGATTCGCTAAAGCATGTAAGTCCTGATCACGTAAATAGATAATGAGCTTCGGCATTCTTCCTCCTCGGATTGGAATAAAAAAAGAGTGTGCTTTTGAAGCGACACTCTTTTATCAGTCAGGTCTCCGAGAACCCTATGGTTTAATCTACAAGAAGTCTATGGAATTAGATTTCCCCCATACTCATTCGGTTGATCCATCATTCCTATCTACAGCCTTTGCCAAAATCTCTTTACGCCAATCATAAAAGGTCGCAGGCGGCACATTCGGCATACCTGTTGGCGTTGAACCAAAACGCTCTTCAAGAAACTCGACCAAGGTATAAGGAAAACTTGGCCCACGATTCTCCCATGCTAAAACCACGTTACGTATGATCTTGTCAGGATATCTCCTGTGTCTGCCGCGACGTTTAGGTCTACGGATTGCTGCCAAAATCTCCTCGTCTACCGGCACAGATTGTGCTTCTGCGCTCGTGACGACAGCTTTCTCTAAGTGCTCTCTTGCGGTCAAGCTGACCAGGGAAAATATCCAAGGAAAAGCGCGCGACAAGCGATTAAAGAAAAAATTATTTCTTTTCGCTATCCAAATCAGCCCCCAAGATAAAAGCATACCCGCGAAGAAGAGACCCAAAAGAACGATTACAATTCCCGCAATCGCAGCCACAATCAACTTATCGTCCAAGGTCGCATCCATATAATAGTAAAGTTTACCCAGCGCGAGAGACAAGAGAAAAAGAAGTGCGATAAATGTGAGGTAGAAAAACGTTTTTCTTTCATGCATAAAAATCACCTGCCTTAAAAAGATACCGTATTTTACTAGATTGGACATCAAATGAAAACCGCAGACCAACCCATGCTCAGGTTATAATATCAACATGGAAGATTGGCTCACAACGTATCAGGCTGCTGAACTCAGCGGCTATAATCCGGACTATATCCGACAACTCATCCGTGCCGAAAATATTTTAGGACGGAAATGGGGGCCATCGTGGCAGGTAAATCGAAATTCCCTTGAGCGCTATCTCCAAAAAGCTGCAAAGAAAGGGAAGCGACCTGGGCCAAAGCATCGCGCTGATGCAAAAAGACGATAGCATCTTTGCCCTCCACTATTGGATTCTTAGACAGAACTTATAAACGGACTATTTGGGTGGGATATAATCGTTTTATTACTCAATACAACCTAAACGGATTTCCCTCCTATGTCTAACCTTTTAGCAAACGCTACCTCTCCTTACCTGCTCCAACATGCTGATAATCCTGTCCACTGGCACGAGTGGAATGATGAATCCATCGCCAAAGCAAAAGATGAAGACAAGCCCATTTTTCTCTCTATCGGTTACGCGGCTTGTCACTGGTGCCACGTCATGGCACACGAATCCTTTGAAAACGAAGAAACTGCCGCCATTATGAACGAGCATTTCATCAATATCAAAGTAGATCGCGAAGAACGCCCCGATATCGACAGCATCTATATGAAAGCCGTTGTCGCGCTCACCCATCAGGGTGGTTGGCCTATGTCGGTTTTTCTCACGCCCGATTTACACCCATTTTATGGCGGCACTTATTTTCCCCCTGAGCCGCGCTATCAAATGCCATCTTTCCCACAACTTTTACTCGGGATCGCCGCATCCTGGAGCGATGACCGTAAAAATATTGACCTTGCCGGGGAGCAACTCACCGCCCAACTCCAAACCGAAGCAGGAATGACTAGTAATCAAAAAAGTATCACGCCCGAACTGGTCCAAACTGCCCGGGAGCGACTGACGGAGGTCTATGATTGGCAAGACGGTGGCTGGGGGGCTGCGCCTAAATTCCCACAGGCAATGACCATCGATTTCCTGCTACGTGAGACTGAAGCCCATGCGGAAAAATCCCCCGCCCTGCACGCTCTCGACGCCATGGCACGCGGCGGTATCTACGATGTGGTTGGTGGCGGCTTTGCGCGTTACAGCACTGATGCTAAATGGTTTCTGCCGCATTTTGAAAAGATGGCTTACGATAATGCACTGCTTGCCCGCGCCTATCTACACGCTTGGCAAATCACAGAAAAACCCCATTACCGCCAGATCTGCGAAGAAACACTTCGCTTTTTTTCGCGTGAAATGCGCGATGAACAAGGCGGATTTTACTCATCACTTGATGCCGACTCCGAAGGTGTTGAGGGCAAATTTTACGTTTGGACAAAAGAAGAGCTTGAAAGCGTCTTGAAAGATGACTATACGTTATTTGAGGCAGCGTATGGGATCACCGCACAAGGAAATTGGGAAGGGAAAATCGTATTGCAACGTACATTGGATGATAAAACCCTTGCCGCCCGCTTCGCGCTTGCACCAGAAGAGATTCCCACAAAATTAGC
>JABGQT010000114.1 GCA_018648685.1 Anaerolineae bacterium | reverse complement strand
CCATTCACTCTGCCAAACTGCCGCTTGCTTCGCCATAATTGGCGAAGGTATTGTTCTATAGAGCGAGTTTTTGGAGGAGATGCTCGACAGCAGGCTATGCAACTAAAAAACGAATTAGAAAATGGCGTGGAGATATAGAGAATATAGTAGAATGAAAACTCATGTCTGAAAAATTGCTTGAAATTCGCTCACTCTCCAAGTCTCATGGACACCTAAAGGTGTTGGATGAAGTCTCCTTTGACTTGCAGCCAGGCGAAATTTTGGGCTTGGTAGGGCGTCGAGGGTCAGGAAAGTCAACACTTCTAAACTTGATTGGTGGAGCAATTCAACCATCTGGCGGAGAAATCATTCTCTCTGGAGAAGATCACACTTTTCAGGATACAGCCAAAGCACGCCAGGGGGGGATTGAATTGGTCTATCAGACACCGCAATTATTAGACTCATTGGATATCGTCCATAATATCTTTTTTGGACATGAAGTAGGCTGGCTTACCAGAGTTGGGGGATCAGATTGGGAACGAATGTATTCACAAGCCAAAGATATTCTGGCAGGCTTTGAGCTTCCGTCCAGTTTTATGCAGGAGCAAGTTGAAGACCTGACTGACGAACAACGTCACTTGGTCGCTTTTGCACGTGCTATTTGCCTACCTCCCAAATTATTACTTCTGGATGACGTTCTCCTCAACTTGAGTTTTCGGCGACAAGAATTGATCTTGGAGCATATCCGTGTTTTGGCAAACGAGGGTGTTAGCGTCATCATTAGCAGTGATAATCTTAAACATCTCTTCAAGATTACAGATCGTATTCTCGTGCTTTTTGAGGGGCGGATATCTACCATTCGCTCCACGGAGGATGTCACTCCTCGTGAAATAGTGGAACTTATCGTCGGAGCAAGCAACCCCAAACAGGTTACGCCCGTGATCTGGGCGCTGGAAAATTATCATGTAGCACAAAAACAGACAAAAAAGCTGTTTCAAAAACAGGCTGCTCTACATGAGGACCTGGAAGCCAGCGATACGCTCAACCGTCAACTTGTTGAAAGATTAAGCACTCAGGTAAAGGCTTCAGATCGCCTTAATGCTGCTTTGCAAGCTACACAACGGCGATTGCTTACCGAGCGCGAAGAAGAACGCAAGGCTTTAGCCCGTGAACTGCATGATTCTGTTATTCAAGATCTGTTGAGTGCGAATTATCGTCTGGAAGAAACCGAAGGGCTATTAAATTTGGATGAGCAACGTGTAGAGTTGGAAACTATTCGTAACGATCTTCGATCTGTAGTTGGAGATTTACGCCAACTCTGCCGTGACTTACGTCCACCTACTATTGATAATCACGGCTTAATTACAGCCATCCGCTCTCATGCTCAGGAGTGGGAAGATCGCTCTGGCACATCTATTCAAATAGATATTGATCCCGATCTTGGGCAATTAACTGAAACTACTGAAATTTCAATTTTCCGGATTATTCAAGAAGGCTTAAATAATGTTGGTAAACATACTACAGCTCAGAACGCATCAGTAATTGTGCAGCGTACAGAGGAAGATAACCTTTTGATCCGCATTATTGATGATGGCAAAGGTATGGAACGTTCCATAAATTTAGCTGATCTTTCCTCTCAAAAGCACTTTGGCTTGATCGGCATTAGTGAACGCGCAGCGCTACTCGGGGGAACGATGAGTACTGAGGCTCCTGAGCAGGGTGGCTTTATATTGCAAATTGAAATTCCAAGCCCTTATCCGTCAGTGTAGGGTTATAGGGGGATATGGTTGCTGGATATACCATACCGATGTTGTGCGACTTGTAGCTATAAAAAGAGAGGGCGTAAATCCTGAGCGATCACACGTCCTTTTTAGTTCTAATGCCATATACAGGCATAACCAGCCTTGCCGGAATCGTTTGGCTTTTTCCCACTCCCTGAGAAATGCAGGGAGTGGGGTGTTGTTGATATGAAACTTTTTATCTAAATTTTCTTTCTCCCTAGCACTTTGGTGAAAACCAGCAACCCTAAGGGGAAGAACGGTACAGCCGCTACAGTGGGGATAACGTCCTTCATTGGTAAGACAGCATCTGGCGTAGCGCGGATCTGCAACGCAGGGCTGCTCAATGTGGTAAAGGTTGCATCTTCGGAAACAAGGCTAACGAAAACGGCAAAGTTGCCTTCAAAGAGAGTATGCACACGCCAATCGAGCAAAACGGTTTCGCCGGGCTGGATCGGGGGCAGATACTGAGTCCGTTCTGGTGACCAATCTTCTGGGTCCACGTGTTTGCCGGGCTGAAGCGAAGCAACGTTCAGGTGTGCCACCAGCGGTGGGGATACTGTCTCCCCAGTATTCGTGATCTCGGTCTGAAAATTAACCCATTCTCCTGCAACCAGCGATGCGGAGACTTTGTCCACGTTGATCGAAAGCGTAGCGGGTTGCGACCCCTGCGCTGAAACACCGAAGGGGATCAAGAGTACGATCAACAAGCCAACAAGCGTAATTATTCTGCCTAAGTTTTTCATTATTTTAGCCCTCCTTCCAAAGAGAGACGGCGGTTGAAATATTTTGGCATCCAGAGAGCCAGCGCGGTCAAGAAAATAATGGGCGAGAGTAATGAAAATGCTTCTGCAAACAAAGTTGCGCCATCCAGGATACTCGCCTGATAATTCGCGATCGCCGTGATCGGATTGAGCATGATAAAGAATTTCGCCAAAGGTATCTCTTTTACGCTGGGCGGCAATTGATTGGGTGCAGCCAGTAACAAGATCGTTGCAAAGCTGGCGGTAAAACTGACCAAATTTGAGTGAGCGACACTACTAATGAGCATGCCTATCCCAGCAGAGATGGCAACCAGCAGACTGCCGGTTGTCAGCAGTAGGGCGACCACCTGATTCGCTACGCCTGTTCCGCGCGCCACCAGCAAAAGGTAGGGGATGCTAATCGGCAGCATCCCAAGCCAAATCGAGAGCGACGCGAGTAATTTCCCGATTACGATCTCGCCGCGTGGCAGCGGAGTCAACAGCAGACTTTCCAGCGAACGCTGATCCCGTTCTCCGCTGATCGCATTTGCATTCAGCAAGACCACCATCACGATTCCCGATAAAATGGTAATTTGCAAAGTTGCGTTGGTCATTTTTTCTGGAGAGAGAACATTCATCTCCGGGTCAAGTGCCAGCAATATGATATACGCGCTCATGAAAAGGCTGAAAATGAGCAAAAGCAAGGGAGCCTGCCCACGCAGCCATAGATATTTCAGTTCGGTGGTTAAGACAACCAGCCAGCCATCTTTTTTTGCTTTCATGCTTGCGCCTCCTCGATCATGGTTAGAAAAGCATCGCTCAGGCGTACGCTTTCTCGATTAAAAGATTCGATTTTGATATTTGCCTGGATCAGGCTGTACAGGATGTGATTAACAGTAGCCTCGCCATTTTGCACTGGGATAGCAACCTGGATCTCATCATCCCGTTTGGGATTCGCCTGCGCTTCGACCGTGCTTAGGCTTGCTACCGTTTGAAGAGCAGTGGATAACACCCCAGCATCTACACGTATACGGCAAATTGGCGCGGAGGGGACTTTTGCCTTGATCTCATCAACCGTCCCTGCGCTAACCAAACGCCCTTTATTTAAGATCAAAACCCGATCACAAATTTCATCAACAACTTCCAAAAGATGGCTGCACAAAAGCACTGCTGCACCCTGTAGCTCGGCAGCATCACGGATCACTTGCAACATCTCACGCTGACCTTTGGGATCAAAGCCCAAAGTGGGTTCATCAAGTAGTAAAAGCCGCGGCTCATGGACAAAGGTACGCGCGATCCCCAAGCGTTGGCGCATCCCCCGGCTATAGGCGGCAATTCGTTTGCTTCCGGCATCTTCCAGACCAAATAATGCTAGCAGCTCCTCTGCCTTCTTTTTCGCTTCTTCAGCCGATTTGCCGTAGAGCTTTCCTATATAGCTCAAATAGGCTTCACCGCTCATATAGCTAGGAAAGCCCATACTTTCGGGCAGTACCCCAATTTTGGCACGAATCTCTTCGGCGCGCATGTTAGGGGTGTCCATTAACCAAAACTCTCCCTCATCAGGCGGAAAAATGGTTGAGAGAATCCGCATAGCGGTTGTTTTGCCTGCGCCGTTTGGTCCCAACAACCCAACGATCTCCCCTGCACCGATCTCAAAAGAAAAATCTCGCAAGGCTTCAACGCCATTATAGGATTTGGAAAGTCCCTTGGCGCGTAAGATGGTATTTTTACTCACTATTTCACACTCCTTTCGGCTATTTACTACGATATTCTTATTTTAGGGAGAGAAAATGAAGTTTAGATGAAGGGAAAGTGTAAATTGCTTCATCTTCCCCTTTGTATAAGAAAACCCCTCTCCCAAAAATAAGGGAGAGGGGAGAGAGTGACTACTCAGTCGTAAAGAAACCAACTGTAAGCGTCTGATTACCATCGGCTTCCATGGCGATTACTTCGTATTGATATTGCTCTCCAGACATCAACCAGGCTGCGGGGATTTCAACGTGGTTGAGATCGGCGGGCACTTCAAAGGTCAGATCAATATCAAGGGCAATGGCATCCTGCCCCTCTTCGGGATCGACGGGGAAAACGACCACCTGATAACGTTCCACTTCAACACCTGCCGGGCTGGTCACATGCTCCCAGGCGATGCTGACAGCATCCATAGGCACAAGCGGATCTTCGCCCAATGAAGTGATCACAGGTGGATCAGGGATATTATGGTTCAAAGTCATCAGGCTCATCAACGCTTCGCCTTCCAAGGTTTCGCCGACCAGGGTGTACTCACCTTCGGGGAAACGAGCTAAAAACTCATCGTAGGGCAGCACGTCAAAGGGCAGCTCTGCGCTCTCGAAAAAGAGCGAGGTCAACCCCTGTTCACCAATGCTTCCGCTATGGGAAACCTCGAAGACTTTATTGCCACTTGGATCAAGGATTGCAATCCATTCCCAAGCTGGGGCATCAAGCTCAACGTGAAAATCCAGATCTTCGGCATGGGAGTTGTATTCGATGATCGCCAGCGCATCTGCAAATTCAGCGGTCTTATCCGGCGCAGCCAGAATATCGTTTATCTTGGATGTGTTATCCGCTGCCTTATTTTCAACAGGCACTGCGGGCGGCGCGGGTGCTTTCGCACAAGCGGTTGCCAGTACTACAAAAGCTGATAGAACGAGGATGTTTTTGATTTTCATGATTTACTCTCCTTATGAAAGAATATTTTCTGACAGCACCTTGCTGTCTTATATCTTCCATTCTAGGAGTGCGGCGTGAAAGTCAGATGAAGTAAGATGTAGACTTCTTCATCTTATAGAAAGCGTAGATTGCACAGCGAGACTTACGCAGATTTAACGCCCAAATTTGCAACACACTTAAGTGCGATGCAAGTCTGGGCGTTGAAAATATAAGTTTTAGATAGCTTCTTATTCAGGTGGATTCGGCAAAAAAACAGTGAATTTCGTCCCCTTGCCCGATACGCTCGTCACCCTGAGCTTGCCACCGTGCGCCAGAACAATTTGCTCGGCAATAGACAGCCCCAACCCAACGCCCTGCGAGGAGCGTGACGCCTCTACCCGATAGAATCGCTCGAAGATATGTGGCAAATGCTCCGTCTGGATACCGATGCCCGTATCCGCAACTTCGATGATGCTGTGATCTTCTTCATTATGCGCGGAGATATTAACGGAACCCTCTTGGGTGTATTTGATAGCGTTATCTAGCAAGTTGACGATTAAACGGATTAACTGGTCGGTATCACCGAAAATGATCAGAGAGGGTGGCAAGTTTGTCTTAAGAGCGAAACCCTTTTTCTCCGCTAAAGCTCGCAGCGAATCTGCCACATCATCCAGCAAAAGGGAGAGATCAATTTCTTCTTTATATAATTCCAATCCGCCTTCACCGCGCGCCAGATGCAACAGGTCTTCGACCAAAGCCTGCAAACGGTCGGCTTCTTCGGCAAGATCGTCCAATGCCAAACGGTATTCAGGAAGGGAGCGTTCGCCCTCGCGGGTGAATTGCAGAATGGTCTGCATCGCGGTCAGCGGGGTGCGTAATTCGTGGGAGGCATCGGCAGTGAACTGACGCTCGCGCGTGAAGCCGCTCTCAATGCGTTCGAGCATTTCGTCGAAAGTATTCGCAAGGCGGCTAACTTCATCGCCGGTATCGGGCAGGTTCAGGCGGGCGGAGAGGTCTTCAATGGAAATGCGATGGGCGGTATTGGTAATTTTATCAATGGGAGCCAGCGCACGGGTGGCGAGAAAATAACCGGCAAACCCGGCAAGAAGAGAGAGAATCGCGCTGCCGGTAACCAGGAGAGTTCTGAGTTTATCGAGCGATTCTTCGGTGGTGCCGAGGCTTTGCATGGTTTGCACCCAGCCAAGGATTTGGTCGTTTTCGACGATGGGCAGGGAATAAACACGAATACGATCAATTTCCGCTGCTTCGGGAATTGTTTGGAATTCAGGCTGCGTGGGCGGCAGGGAATCGGACAATGAAAAAAGGCTATGCGTGCCAGCCGCCTGCAAAATATACCCATTCTGGGAGAGAATGACGATCGTGATGCCGCGCTGGGTAATGGGGTCAAATTCGATTAGATCGGGAGCGTTGGCATCGAGCGGCGGCATAAGGATGCTGCCATCTTCTTCTTGCAAACTGGGGATGATCTGCTCTGCGCTGAGAACGAGGGTTTCATCTACCCCCGTGTAGAGACTGCGGCTGAGCGAAAAATGTACGCCAAAACTAAAAATGGCAAGGAATGCCAAAATAAGGAGGGTTAGCCAAAGCGCAAAACGCACCCGTAAGGTTTTGAGCATTTTCATTTGAGAGAGAGCCGGTAGCCTACGCCGCGCACAGTTTGGATCAGTTTTTGCTCGAAGGGATCGTCCAGTTTGCGGCGTAGGTTGCGGATATAAACATCTACAACGTTGGATTGGTTGAAGCTGTCGTAGTTCCAGACGTGTTCGGCGATCTGCGTGCGGGTGAGCACGCGTTCGGGATCGCGCAATAAACATTCGAGCACAGCATATTCCTTGGCAGCTAGATAGATGAGCGTTTCTCCGCGTCGCACTTCGCGGGTGCGTGTATCAAGGCTAAGATCATCAAATGTGATGAGGGGGGATTTGCTTTGCTCAGATCCACGACGTGAAAGGGCACGCAGGCGAGCGAGGAGTTCTTTCATGGCGAAGGGTTTGACGAGATAATCGTCGGCTCCTGCATCCAAGCCTTTGACGCGATCGTCTATGGCATCGCGAGCGGTTAGCATGAGGACAGGGGTGCGGTCGCCACGTTGACGGAATTCACGGCAGACGGTCAAGCCATCTTTTTCGGGGAGCATGATGTCGAGGATGATGAGATCATATGGCGTCGCTTCTGCCCAGTCGAGGGCATCACGCCCGTTAAAAACAGCATCCACCGCATAGCCGGACTCTTCCAATCCGCGTTTGATATAAGCTGATATTCGGTGTTCGTCTTCTACAAGAAGGATGCGCATGAAAAAAGTATACGTCGAAAAGATGAAGTTTGGATGAAGGAATGGAGGCGATGCGATGTTATAGATTTACGGATAAGTTTCATTCTATAACCAAAATGCTATCGAAACATAAAAAAACACGATGAGTAATTTTCCTCATCGTGTTTTTTTACTATATTAATTTTAGCCCGCCGGCCGCAGTGCAAATTGTGGCTTCTCTCTGGGGTTTTTGAAGAATTCTTCGGGCATTTCCATTGGCGTATAGGTTGCGCCTGTGCCCAAAGTGCCATAGAGAAGATAATAAAGCTCGATCTTTGCATCCGCGCCCAAAGCAATATCCTGGAAAGCAACCATAAAATGGCTTCCGTCCGGGCTCCAGCGGGCATCACGATAACAGCAGGTGCTATCCGTAGGTGCAGGGGTTAAGGGCAATGCTTTATGTGAACGGGTGTTATAAGTATACAAATAGCCAAAGCCATCATTCCGCTTATAGGTATTCATCAAAAAGAGCTCTTCACCATCCCAATCAAAATCGGGAATAATAGGATGGGCACTGTTATAGCCACTCATGGTGAAACGTTGTGCGGGGAACTCGTCCAGCCGATCAGGGAGTGAGCCTCTGCAATTCTTAATATCCATAACCCGAACTGTATCGATCTGCCGATTATCTGCTGCATCAACGAAAATGATCGCAAGTTGACTATCATCACTTGACCAGCGCGCATCTCTTACAGGAGACTCATCATAGAAACAACCATCCATAGCTAAAAGGTCGTTGCGATTACCCGCCTGCCCCAATTTTTCAAGATCAAAGGGGAGAATAAAAAGCTCTCTATTTAAACTGATCGCAACTTCTTCGCCACTTGGCGAAATTTGGAAAGCCTCTATAAATTCCGCTTGTTCAAAACAAGTCAGCACATCGACTCTATCTTCTTCGGTGTCCATCGTTTGAATGCATTTCCCGACCACATAGAGTAAGGTTTTATTGTCGGGCAACCATTGTAATTTCGATTTTTCTGTCCCGTCTACGGTTAATTGAACCAAGTCGCTGCCATCCATATTCATCATCCAAACATTATTATTCGCAACAAAGGCAGCTTTATCCGCACCACCGATGATGGGCGGCCCTTCAACTTCAGGCTCTACTGTTGGGGATGGGATGCTGCTGGGGATGGCTTCTGCCGTTGGGGGCAAGACAGAATCAGGTTGATTGGCAGTAGATGTAGTAGCCGCCCGTGTCGTTGGGGAGGGTGCGCGTCCCGTAGCGAAGAAGGGGCTAATTATCTTGCTGAGGACGCCCAACCCCGCTAATCCAATCAATATCACTCCGGCAATGATCCACAAGCCAACCTTGCTTTTCTTTTTCTCCCTTTTTATTACCGTAGGGGCAATTTTTGGGAGAACGGGTTTTGTTCGGTTGGGTACGGTATGGAGGTCTGCCGTATCTTCGCCTTGAGAGAGTACACTGAGAGCATCTGCCAGCTCAGTAGCGGTCTGAAAGCGATAATCCGGATCCTTTGCCATAGCCTTATACATAAAGGCTGTCGCAGAAAGCGGTAACTCTGGATTGTCCTTAAGAATATCTGGAGTCGGGTCGGTGATATGTTTAATCGCCATGCTCATGGGCGTATCACCGATAAAGGGACGTGTGCCCGTTAGCATTCGATAGATGATCGCGCCCAGTGCATATACATCGCTACGCCCATCAATCTCTTGTCCCTGTGCCTGTTCGGGACTCATATAAGCAGGCGTGCCAATAATTGCGCTGCCGGTTACATTTGTTTGAGAGCCGCTGATTTTAGCAATGCCAAAATCAGAAAGATAGGGCTGATTATTGCTGTCAAAAAGGATATTGGCGGGTTTGAGATCACGATGGACGATCCCTTTTTGATGCGAATCGTCCAGAGCAGGAGCTATAGCACGGATAATGCGAGCAACTTCTTTTAGGCTAATTTCCCCTTTTGCGAGCAGATCAGCGAGTGAGCCGCCATCCATATAACGCATAATGAAATAAGGCAATCCATCTGCTTCACCAACATCATAGACAGGGACTATGGCAGGGTGTTCCAGCGCGGCAATAACTTTTGCTTCACGGTGAAAACGTACACTAAATTGTGGATCGTGTAAAAATTCGGCGGGCAAAACCTTGATGGCGACTTCGCGATCAAAGAGGGCATCGTAACCAAGATAAACCGTCGCCATGCCACCACGCCCCAACTCGGACTTAATTTCATAACGACCAATTTTTTTATTAGGTTCTTTTTTGGATAGTATGGTTTCGTCCACGAGATTTATCCTAGAGCGAGCCTTCAATAATAGACTAATTTTATCATCTTTTATTTTGCTTGGGACGCATCCCTAAAAAAAGTAGCCCCTGTAAGTTGAGTTTTTTCTATGACCAAGAGGTTATTTTTTTCGGGAAGTAATTTTATGGATGCTTACTTGGCGAGCAAGTTTAGCAATGCTATAATCACCTGCGCACGCCCTGGTAGCTCAATAGGATAGAGCAATCGCCTCCTAAGCGATAGGTTATGGGTTCAACTCCCATCTAGGGCATTTTCTAATAAATTGTTAATATTTTGGGCTTGCAAATTTCACATTTTGTGCTATCATATTGTTAGCAGTTGCTTGGGTGCCCCCCTCACCCAGTCAACTGCTATTTTGTTAAGTGGGTATTCTAATTACTGGTTATGCACTTTGTCTGTTCTAGTAAAAACGCCGCTGAAATTTCAGCGGCGTTTTCTTTTTTTTTTTACTCTCTTTTATTTTATAGAATCCCTAATTCTTTTGCTCTTAGTGCTGCTTGTGTGCGGTCTCTTGCGCCGATCTTTTGTAAAATACTGGTGACGTAATTTTTCACCGTCCCTTCAGCAAGGTGAAGATGGTCGGCGATTTCTTTATTCGTGTGCCCTTGGGCAAGGACTTGTAGTATCTCAATTTCGCGTACAGAGAGTGGCTCAGGGAGAGATTCCGCAGTAGAAGATGATGCGGGTTTAAGCCGTGCAAATTCGGAGACGACTTTTCGGGCAACAGAGGGGGCAATAAGTGTGCCGCCACCTGCAACAGTGCGGATCGCATCTGCGAGTTCTTTGCCGGAAACATCTTTGAGCAAATAACCCGATGCTCCCGCTCTTAGCGCCTCAAAGATATATTCGTCATCGTCGAAAGTGGTCAGGATGAGGATATTCGCTTCCGGGAAATCGGCTTTGATGCGGCGAGTTGCCTCCACGCCGTTGAGATTGGGCATCCGTACATCCATTAGAACAATATCTGGTCCCATATTTCTGTAGGCGCTAATAGCCTCGAGGCCGTCTTCGGCTTCGCCAGCGACATCTAGATCAGTTTCAAGCTCAATCAGGATACGAAGACCATCACGCATGAGGCGTTGGTCATCAACAAGCAAGACACGAATAAGGGTTGCCATCATCATAGAGAATCTCCAGTTTTAAGTATGGTAATTTCGTTCTCATCCAAAGAAGGTAGAGGTAAACAAAGGCAAATTTTTGCTCCGCCTTCGGGGTTTGATTCGAGGCGCATTATTCCATCCAATTGGGCTGCGCGTTCTTGAATACCTCGCAGGCCAAAACCAAGTTTATCTGCCTTTTCGGGAAGACCGATTCCATTATCGATAAGAGTAAGATCAACACGATTTTCTTTTTTATCAAGCAAAAGGCTCATTCGCACCTTTTTAGCTTGGGCATGACGCTGAATATTCGTGAGGGCTTCTTGAGCAGCACGATAGATCGCAACACGATATTCATTGGGAAGTTGGGGGATATTGTGGGCGAAGGCCATGGTAACTTCGATTTCTGTCGCTGTCTGAAAGTTTTGCCCTAAAGATTTAAGGGCATTGGTTATGGATAGATCCGCTTGAAGGGGTTCGCGTAGGGTAGCAACAGCTTGGCGCAATTCGCTTAGGGCAGCGCGCATCTGTTCTTTAACGGTAGCAACCATCTCTTGAGCGCGTTTCGGTTCTACATCCACTAAACGTTCTGCTCCTTCGAGTTGGACAATAGCAACTGTGAGACGGTGCCCTAATGTATCGTGCATTTCTCGCGCAAGACGATTTCGTTCTTCAGCAACAGCCAGTTCTTCGGCTTGGGCTGCGTATCGCTGCAATTTTTCATGTGCCATGCGAAGGTCTTCAAGTAGGCTTTGACTTTCTGCGCGAGCAATTTCTGCTCGAGCTGCTGAGGCAGAAAAGGCTCCAAAAAAGAAATATCCGCCTGCGTAGATCGGAAGGCTATATATTGCGGCCTGAAAACCTTCAAGGATGAAAAAGACAATGGTTGTGACTATTGTAAAAAAAACGATCCAGAGATAACTTTTTTTGCCGGGGTCAATGGTTGTTGCTTCCGCACTTAAAATAAAGAAGAGAATGACAATAAATTCATGATTGGGAGGCAAAGAAAGCAAACTAAGAACCAATATCGTTTGAAGCGTTAGATAAACTCTCCCTGCCAAAAGACGTTGTGCAACAGCATGTTCTCGTACCGCTAATAAAAAGATAAAAACAAAAAACAATCCTAGCGCTATCCATTGGTATTCGTTCTTTATCTTGAAGTGATCATAGAGACTAGGTGTTGCAACAGCCAAGGCAGCCAGCAAGCCACTGGCACTAGTCAGAGATTTTATTTTGATAGGGGGAATGCGTTTGATGAATTCTTTCATAAGAGCAATAATACCTTAAAGACTTTTGACCTTAGGCATCAGACTTTAGCTTTTTTGCCAAAGTCCGAGTACCGATGCCTAAGGTCTAATAACTGATATTTGCCTACTTCTCACGAATGGAGATATTACCAATTCCCTGGTCGAGATTAAGGATGATGTAATCGTCAGCGCCATCGTAATTAGGTGATATATAACTATCTTCGTCTTGAGTATAGCCCGAGGGAGCCGAGAAACCCGCGATGCCCCGATCAACATAAATCTTTGCTTCCATATCTTCAGGGATATAGATAACAATTTCTCCGACACCGCCCGAGACATTGAGCTTAATTTGCCCTTCATCGGGTAGCGTAATAATGGTTTGCCCTACGCCCCCATCTACGTCAGCCTGATATTCTCCTGCTGCTAATTCAACCTTGGTTTGCCCGACACCGATGCTAAGATCAAGGTTTGCGATCTCTAACTCACTCAATTCCACATCTGATTCGCCAACGCCGAGGGAGATGTTAAGATCAAGAGGGATTTCTTTGGTCAGGTCCAAGTCCCAAGAGAGGCGTTCTTTTTCATAACCAGAGAAAGAAGTGGGTGCACCTGTTTTCCAGTCGCTGCCTAGATAATAGGAGATTTCATCCCCATTTTTTTCATAGTCTTGGCGAATAATCTCTCTTTCTACAGAGTAAATTTTCCCTTCGATCAAATTTTCGTCGTTAGAGAGAGAATCTACCCTGAGTGCCCCGACCGATGAGTCGATATTTATTTCAGCAAATTCGGCACCGTCTAAAGGTTGTTCTATCTCTTCGCTGACGAGAATTTCGCCTGTGGGCACAATACCCTCTACGCCAAGAACACCGCCTGAAAGCCACAATCCGGCAACAAGGAGGGCAAGAGCAGCACCGACACCAACGGCCGATAACCAGACGTTTCTGCGCCCGATGAAGATCTCTAGCCCGATGGCGATAATAAGAACGGGCCATAGACGCAAGATCGCCATCCAGGAATCCCAGCGAAGCATGTTAAGATTATTTGCCATAAATATGGCTCCCAAGCCGATCATCAGGGTCGGGCCGACAATGCTTCGGGTGCGGATCAGGTCATTTAGCCCGACCAAGATCAGTAAGAGGGGCCACATTTGAACAAGGGTATCCCAGACACTGCCGCCGATCAATCCCAAATTTTGGAAGAGAAAAGCTATGCCAACGGCGATAAGGATAAAGGGAAATAACAAACCAGATTTGCGATCATTATGTGACATGTCACACTCCTTGTGTGCGGCGAAGCAAAATAATGCCGCCAGCGATAATTAGTAAAACAGGCCAAAGATCATTAAAAGAGAACCAGCTCATCCCGGGGATACCCAGATTCTCGATGAAGAGAACGCCGCCAAGAGCGATCAATGCAATCCCGATAATCACACCCGATTTCGGGTGGGGCGAACGGATGGCTTCTCCAAATTCTTCGCCCACATTTTTGGCACGCGCACCAAAATTCTGTGCGCTATCTCTAATATTTTCTTCAAAGCCTTTGCCTGCATAGGCACTGCCTTCTTCGGGCATGATGATCCACAAAGCGAGATAAGCCAGTACGCCGATACCAGTTCCGAAAAAGAGCAGGGCAAAGAAGAGACGGACAAGGGTTGAATCAACATCCAGATAATCGCTCAAGCCTCCACAAACACCGCCTAACATTCTGTCCGATTCACTACGATACAGTGTGCTTTTCATTTTTATTCTTCCTTTTCCACGACCTCACCTGAGACCACGTCTTCTTTGGCTGCGGGAGGAGCAGCCATATTTTGGCGTGCCTGTAATGCCGTTTCGCTGGGCATGACGATCCATAAGAGGAGGTAGAGCAGAATGCCGGTGCCAAAGCCGAAGAAGAGTAGGGCGAATCCGAGGCGGATAATAGTGGGATCAATATCGAAATATCTGCCCAAGCCACTGCAAACGCCGCCGATCATTTTGTCATCTTCTGGTCTATAAAGTGTTTTGTTCATTTTATTCTCCATTTTTGTGCCCTCACCCCCACATCGCTACGCTCGCTCCCGTTTTGCGGGAGAGGGGAGTTCGAGCGAAGCAAGAATGGGTGAGGGCAGTCTTTAATTCTTGAAATTTTTATAAATGACATATCCGCCTGCACCGATCAGGGCGAGGGGCAAAAGGATATTCATTACTGATTGGACAAAGGATAGTTGTATTACGCCAATAGCCAGGATTATGCCGCCCGGGATATAAGCCCATTTAAGGTTATCTTCGTATCCGGGTAATCTTGCGATAAAGAGAAAGGTCAATCCAAGCCCGAGCATAAAAATGCCATCTGTTGGCATTACGTTTTCCAAAATCTCCTGAACTGCCACAGAGCTAAGTACACCTGCGGGGATCACAGCCCACCAAAAAGAATTTCGTTTGGTGAAAAAGATCATCCAAAAACTCAGCGCAATGCCACCCAGAACGATGGCGCCGCCAAACATATTGCCCAGTGTTGATGAGATTACATCAAGGACAATATTGAGCGCAACGCCGATCAAGGTAAAGCCAGGGATAAGCGCCCACCAATTTTCTCTGTTATTAGCATAGACATAAAGAGCTGCACCTCCGGCACTGCCGAGCAAAATTGCCGCGAGCAGGTCCGTTCCGCCGTAAAAAATGCCCAGGTTTTGAAGCAAGAACATTGATCCAGCGAAGATCAAGACAAACCCGAAGATGATGCGCATATCAAAACGTTTCATAATATTTTCCTTTTCGAGCTTATCGAATACTAAGTGAACCTGCGCCAAAATCGGCATTGATATCTACTTTATTCGCTGCGGTTTCGTAGTCAGCCGATTTGTAGAAATCGCCAACACGGGGGAAACGTTCTTTGTCAATATCTATAGAAGCTAAACCGCTGTCTATCTGGATTCTGGCGGCAACACCTTCGGGGACCTCAAAAAGTATGGAGGCAGCACCCCCGCTCAAATCCACGTGCGTTTGCCCTGCATTCGCAGGCAAGGTGATCTTTGTATTACTCGCGCCTGTATCCACTTCCAGATCTGTCACACGGAGTTCCGTCAGATCGACCTGAGTATCGGATGCGCCCATTTCAAAATGAAGCTGCCAATCTACTTCCTTGCTCAATCCAAAATCCCATTCTCTTGCGCCCCATGTCCAGGGCATGATGTTGAGGATGAAATCTTCAGTAGAAGGTTTTAGATGGATATTCGTAAAATCACCATCTTTTTTGGATGTAGATTGAACGCCGCCGGCAAAGCTCCCTTTGAGCAATTCATTTGCGCCCGTAACGCCCGTGACCTTAACTTGCCCGGCGCCAAAAGACAGGGTCATCTTCCCTTGCTTGGTTCCCTCAAGCGGAAGAGAGAGTTCTTCCGTTTCAAGAGCATCTGCGCCGCGAGTGGCAGCTAAAAGTGTCCAAACACCCATCGCGATGATAAAGGTAGGCCAGATCAATTGCCAGACGTTGATATTCAAAATGCCAAGGTTGTTGAGCAGCAAAAGCACTCCTGCACCGATAAATAAGCTGCCCCAAAATAGCGATTTAGTTTTCATTTTCTTCACCTTCTGCTTCTCCATCTACAGATGGGATAGCTTCAGCTTCGATGGAAGTACTTTCTACAGGGGCGCTTTCCACGCTTTTCGCTTTTTTCTTTCCAAAAAATGAGCGGAGCATTGACCACGCACCTGCCAAAATGAGCAAGAGGGGCCAATACTGAATAAGCTGCTCTGATGCACCCAAGAATGAACCGAAAACGAAGAACAGCACTGAGCTAATGAAAAGCAAGATGAATCCTGCTTGCATTGTTCCTTTATCTCTAGCCTGGAGGCTAAAAAAGAGTAATCCTAAGCCTACAAAACCAGGGATAAATGTCCAGGCATATGCCCAGCTTTCCCAATCGCCCGTCACGCTTTGGTAATAGAGCAGACCACCGATGCCGCCGATGATAAATGCAGGGATGGAAAGACCGGGGATATTATTTAAGATGCTCACTACAAGAAAAATAGCAGCGATGCCGATAATGCTTAATGCCCAGCTTCCTTCTGCCCATGCTTTCATTTGCGGAACAAATTGAATGGCCAAAAACCATGCGCCGAGTAAGATCAAGATCAAACCGCCAGTGATATTTCCTTTTTTCATAAGATTTTCTCCTTAGAAGATATTTCGCTATCAATCTGACCCTACTATAGTAGCCATGAGGTCATATTTAACAGTGCTGGAGGTCATGTGCAGGGTCATGCTCTTTTATGCCCTGCATGGTAAACTATCGAGCATATTCCCCTTCCTTCTAAAAAAACATATTTCCCTTTGAAAAAAAACTTCATTTCTCTGCTAATCATTATTCTTATCATCACAGGATGCACCCCAAAACCAGAAGCATCCCTACCTACTCTCGCGCCCACAGAGAAGACAGAAAATCCATCTCCAGAGGTGCAAAACCAAGTCCCCGTGCGCTACGCCATTCCCGCGCCTAACTCAGAAGAAAATATCTGGTCACTTTTTGATGAAAAGGGCGCATCCTACGAAGGATATGCTTTCTATGGCGTGACTTATCCGCGTCTTTATCGACTTGCCCCACCAAATAACGAGCTAACGCCTCTTCTCGCTGATGGATTCCCATCAGCCATTGAGCAAGAAGGCGAACACTTCGTATCTTCAATAAAGCTGCTCCCAAACCTGACCTGGGATAATAGCTCTCCTCTCAGCGCAGAAGATATCGCTTTTACGGTCAACACCGCGTTAAATTTCGAGCTTGGCTTGAGTTGGGCAGATTTCTACAATAAAGAAAAACTTCATCATGTTGAAGCCCTCGATGTGCTGACTATTAAATACTATTTCACATCCCCGCCCAGCGCAGGCGACTGGCAGCACGGCGCATTGATCGGTGTTTTTGCCAGCAAAGACTATTGGCAGCCCAAAATCGTAGAGGCCACAAATCTTTTGCCGCTCCCCGAAGATGACCTGATTATGGCTGAGTATCAAATCCAAATTGATGCTCTCCAAACCGAAGCCGAGATCATTTTCGAGTATATGCAAACGCTCAAAGAGAAAAGTACCGAATATCGCGGACAGGAACAGTTATTCATGGATCGGGAGTTTCGGCGAGATTCCTTCAAGAAAAAACTCGAACTCGCCCAAAGAGAAAAACGCGAGAAATTCATCGCCGCACGTACCGCGCTCTATGCCCTTGATAATACAAACGAGCCGCATTTTTCAAGCTCTCATGAAATACTAAATATTGCAGCTTCACGCGAGAGCGCAATAAAATCCCTTCTCGACAGCAAAAGCGATTTTATCCTCACGTCAAATGGCCTCAGCTCTGCAGAAATAACCCAACTTTCGGCAGACTCTAATATCCAATTTGTGGAAAACAGACGCAACGATATTCGTTTTCTGATTTTCAACCCTGAGTTGGATGATATTGCCCTGCGCCGTGCCCTAACTTGTTTAATAGACCCCATTCATCTTGCAAATGAACGTCTGGATGAGCGCGTCATCCCTGCTTTGGGCTGGATACCGCCCGAAAATGTTGGGTGGCACAACAGCATCATCTCGCCCCCTTGTACCGGGATGGACGCAGATGCCCGTCTCGCCGAGGCGATGCGAATCCTGCAAAAGGCGGGATATGCCTGGGAGCAGGAACCAAGCCCAAATCAGGCAGGAAGCGGATTGCATTTCCCTTCAGAAGAAGAATTCCCATCCATCACTATTCTTGCTCAACAAGAAGACCCATCCCGAAGTGATGCCGCCTCCTATATTGCAAAGATTGCCAGTCAGCTTGGTATCCCTGTAGAAGTAAATATAGTTCATGCTGATGATCTTTTCTTTGCGGTCTATGGGGGAGGCGACTACGACTTAGCTGTCGTGGGTTGGAGCCTTTCTTTGTATCCTGATTATCTTTGCGATTTTTTCGCAGCGGGCAACCCATATCATTACAATAATCCCGATATAGATGCGAAATGTGCTGAGCTTGCTATAACGAGTGATATTATCCGTTCGCGACAATTATTTTTTGAAATTGAAGTTCTATTATGGGATAACATCCCCGCTATCCCTCTTTTTTCGAGCAAAATTACTGATGCTTATAGAAATATTACTTTACCTTTTAAAAATCACCTTGGGGGATTTGCGCCCACGCTCTTCGGCCTACCAGATTTAGAGTAGACGCAGGGGCTTAGCCTGCAAATCTGTAAGGCAGATAATCGCTCACAAGCGACTAAATCTTTGCTATAATTATCCATTATTTCTATTCAGGGATTTGTCCTATGCCTCATCGGATATTGATCGTAGACGACCACCGCGATGTAATTCGCTTGCTTAACTCCGCTTTGGATTCTCTTGACCACGAGTTTGAGATCGTCGAAGCGCCCTCGGGGGAAGAAGCCTTTTTGGAAGTTTCTCAAGGGAAAATAGACCTTGCTGTGATCGATTATCTCTTGCCCGGTATGTCTGGTCTAGAGTTAATGGATAAGATCATAAAACGTAATAAAGAGGCACAGATCATTCTCATCTCTGGGTCTAAAGAGCGGAAAATTAAAAAAAGTTTGTTAGAAGCCGGCGCTTTTGCTTTTTTTGAAAAGCCCATTTCACTAACCGACTTTCTGGATGCAGTTGAACGCTGCCTGGAATTGCAAAGAACGGTTCTTCCCTCAGAAGAAGAGAACGATGAAGATTCTGATGCGCACAAGAACCTCTCTGGCTTGCTTGCAAAATTCCGTAAAAACATGGATGCGCAAGTTATCTTTTTGCTCTCTGATAAAGGGCATATTTTGGCACGGGCAGGCGCGCTGCAACACGGGAGTTTAGAAGCATCTCTCCTTTCTGCATTAATGGGTATTTTCCGTGCAGGACGAAAAATTTCTGGATATATCCATCAGGAAACGCCACTGAGTTACCATATTTTCCCCGGCGGCGATCAGGATGTTTTGCTCGTACCAGTTAGCCATACCCACGCAATGGTCGTTGCAGGCGAACGCCTTGCTGAACGGAAGAAAATTCTCGACCTAACCGACGCAATGATGATGCTAAAAAGTGAAGTTGAGCATGTCCTAAATGCAATGGGTGTCGTACGCCCCTCTCCTGCCAAAGAAGAAGAATACCTCGCCGCTGAAGATATTCCTGAAGAGCAGATCGAAGATGAGATCAGCTCCGATGAGTTAGAAGCTCTTTTCAAGCAAAAAACAAAGATCCAAACAGATGAAATAAAATCTTTTTGGGATGAAGCAATTGATACCCAAAAGACACAAGAGGTAGAACCTGACAAACTCTCTTATGAGCAAGCTCGTCAACTTGGGCTAACCCCAGAGGATAATGCCTAAGACTTTGCGTAAATTTTCTCCCTATGATACAATCTCGCCCGCCTAAATGGGCAATTTAGGGGCATGGTGCAACGGTTAGCACACCGGCCTTTGAAGCCGTTGATCTTGGTTCGAATCCAGGTGCCCCTGCTCAATTTTATGCAAGAAAAAACAAGCCTTTCTCCGTTGCCTTTGGGAACAGATGAAGGCTTGTTTTTGTTTTATTGAAATTTTAGGCTACAAAATTCTTAGAGACTTTTGTAGTCTCTGAAAAGGAAGTTCTATGAAAATAACATCTATCATCCTTGCAGCAGGGCAAGGCACCCGCATGAAATCTGATCTGCCAAAAGTTCTCCATCCCGTTTGTGGGAAACCGATGGTCTGGCACGCCCTGCAAGCCGCACGTGTGGTTAGCGAAGAAGTGCCCGTAATGATTATTGGACACGGTGCCGATGGCGTTCGTGACGTGATAGGGTCGGCAGCCCGATTCGTGGTACAGGCAGAAAGGCTTGGTACCGGACACGCGGTACAGCAAGCGGAATCTACGCTGAAAGGCGATGCCGATCTTGTGCTTGTTAGCCAATCCGATATGCCCCTCCTGACAGGGGATACCCTCTCCAAACTTGTGGAGACTCAAAAAGCGAATAGCGGTCCCATGACCATGCTGACCATCATCGCTGACGACCCACGCGGATTTGGTCGCATTGTCCGTGCTGATGATGGAAGCGTAAAAGCCATCGTTGAAGAAGCGGATGCGACAGATGCAGAAAAAGCGATCAAAGAGCTTAATGTTGGGGCATATTGCTTTGACGCCGATTGGCTCTGGGGCGCGCTCGCAGAAGTCCCGCTTTCGGCGAAGGGAGAATATTATTTAACCGATACTGTCGCTTTAGCGGTAGAGGCCGGGCTGCGCGTCGAAGCGATCACGCTCGAGAACGCGGTCGAAGCTATCGGTGTTAATAACCGAATCCATCTTGCTGAAGCGGAAGCAGGCATGAGGTCACGGGTGAATCGGGGGCATATGCTTAAGGGCATTACGCTGATTGATCCCGCATCAACATATATCGGTATGGATGTGGAAATCGGTCAGGATACAGTCATCCAACCCAATACTTTTTTGCGCGGTGAAACGAAAATTGGCGAGGGCTGTGAGATCGGTCCTAATACAATTATCATCGACTGCGAAATCGGCGACCGCTGTGAAATTTTGTCTTCTGTCCTAGAAAAGGCTATACTGGAAGATAACGTGGATATGGGTCCCTTTGCCCGTTTGCGAAAGGGCGCGTATTTATCTAAAGGCGTTCATATGGGCAACTTTGGCGAGGTGAAAGATTCACATCTTGGCAAAGGCGTAAAAGTAGGGCATTTCTCTTATATCGGGAATGCGACCATCGGCGCAGAGACAAATATCGGTGCCGGAACGATCACCTGTAATTACGATGGTGAGAATAAACATCACACCAAAATTGGTGAAGATGTGTTTATAGGTAGTGACACGATGTTAGTCGCCCCGCTCGAAATTGGCGACCGAGCGCGCACAGGCGCAGGTGCAGTCGTGACGAAGAACGTGAAAGAAGATACGCTCGCAGTCGGAATGCCGGCGCGGTCAATAAAGAAATTAAAATAGGAAGAACTTGCTCTCCTTAGTTATTTCTCTAAGGGAAAGATAGCTGGGAGCGCAAAAAGGAAAAACCTTGATAAAAACAGAATGGGGCATACTAAGCATAGCCCTTCTCATCATTTTAGACCTACTCATCGCTGCTACGCGCGTCAGCCTGTCAAATACGCGCGTAGCGAGATTCTCTAACAGAGAAGATAAAGATATAAAACGCGTCATCGCTTTACTCGAAAACCCGCGCTTGGGTGCAGTTCTACGCCTTAGCCAAACGCTGATGCGTTTTAGCATTGCGATCTTAAGCTTCTTGCTCCTTCAAAATTGGACAGAAAACCTTGTTGTTCAACTTTTGCTTTTGCTTTTCATTACGCTCTTTATGCTCTTGCTCGAATTCATGGTCGAATCAAACGCCCTCGAGAATGCAGAAAAATGGGCGATGGAATTAGGCTTTTTCGGACGAATGCTTATATTCATCTTTACGCCCTTCGTCATTTTGCCACTCCTTTTGCTCAACCCGCGTCATATCGCTAACGACTCGATGACGCACCTAACAGAAGATGAACTCAAAATATGGGCAAAATCAGAAGAGAGCAGCGAGCTGGAACCAGAAGAACGGCGCATGATCTACGAAATTTTTCAACTCAGTGAAACCATAGCTCGTGAGATCATGGTGCCACGCATAGATGTCCTCGCACTCGATCAAAGAGATGCAACTTTATCCTCTGCGGTACAAACCTTTCTCGATTCTGGCTACTCACGCCTGCCCTTCTACGACGAAAACATCGACAATATCCTCGGTTTTCTCTATGCCAAAGACCTCCTCTCCACTCTGCAATCAGAAGAGAAAGATGTCAACCTACGCACCCTTTTGCGCAAAGCCCATTTTGTACCAGAAACAAAAAAAGCAGGCGATCTTCTCACCGAGATGCAAAAAGAGCGTTTTCACATGGCAATCGTTGTCGATGAATATGGCGGCGTCTCTGGCGTTGTCACTCTCGAAGACATCATCGAAGAGATCATCGGCGAAATTCAAGATGAATACGACGACCTAGAAGAAAAAGACTACGAAAAAGTGAGTGATGGCGAATATCTTTTCCGTGGCGGGATTGACCTCGACGATTTTGCCGAAATAATGGATATGGATCCTCCTGAAGGCGATGCCGATACATTGGCTGGATACCTCTACGAACAACTTGGTAGCGTTCCCGAAGGCGGCGAAACAGTACGTGAAAGCGGCTTGCTACTGACCATTGAGCAAGTTGCGGGCAGACGCATCCGTCGCGTCCGCGTAGAAGACGAAACAATCCCCTCAAAGAAAGAGGAAAAAGATGAGCCAAAAGAAGAATAACTCTTCTCAGGAACTGATAGAACTTGCCAGCGAAATACGCAAAAACGCTTATGCAAAATACTCAAATTATTCTGTTGGCGCAGCCCTGCTCGGCAAAAGCGGAAAAATATATACCGGCGTAAACGTAGAAAATGCCGTCTACCCCCTTACGATCTGCGCCGAACGGACAGCTCTATTTAAAGCCGTCTCTGAAGGTGAAAAAGAATTCGATGCCATCTCTGTCGTCACTGACAATGGTGGCTCTCCTTGTGGCTCCTGCAGGCAAGTTTTGGCCGAATTTGCTCTGGACATGACTGTTTATCTTGCCAATGGAGAGGGTAATTTACTCGAAGAAACTACTGTCCGTGAATTATTGCCCAGAGCCTTTGGCGCAAAGGATTTGGCATAAAATAGTGTGTGAGTTTTTTGCACACTATGCTTCGCCATGAACACTCCTCGTTCCTTTAGCGTAGAAGCGATCGTTCTTCGCCATCGTGATTGGGGCGAAGCAGATCGTCTCGTCACTTTATACACCCGCCAACGGGGAAAAATCCGCGCGCTGGCAAAAGGGGCGCGAAAAATGCGCTCGCGCAAAGCCGGGCATGTTCAACCTTTTACACGAATCACAATACAAGTTGCCAAAGCACGGGGACCTTATATCATCACACAGGTGGAAACTCTAGATGCCTATCTCCCCATCCGCGAAAATCTGGAATTAACTGGCAACGCCTCCTATCTCGTCGAATTGATGGATCGCTTCACCTACGACGAAGAGGAGATGAATACCTCCCTTTTCAACTTATTGGAAAATAGCCTGAGACGTCTTTCTCGCGGAGATGATATCTGGATCGTCGTCCGCTATTACGAGATGCGCCTACTCGACTATTTGGGATTCCGCCCGCAACTTTTTCACTGCGCCAGTTGCGAATCCGAGATCAAAGCCGAAAATCAATTTTTTTCCGCAGCACAAGGTGGCGTTCTCTGCCCGCAATGTGGAGTCGGGCAAAACTCCGCTCGCCCGGTTGATATGGAAATGCTCAAATACCTGCGCCATTTTCAGCGCAGCTCCTATACAGATGCTCGGCGCGCAAACCCGGATCCCAAAACACGCGCAAAGATAGAAAGCCTGATTCAATATTATTTAACCTATGTTTTAGAGCGGGGGTTGAATTCGCCACAGTTTTTGAGAGAAGTAGGGCGGAAGTAAATTAGTTTGGTTAAAATCAGATGCCTGTCACCCTAAAGGTGACAGGCATCTTTGGAAGAAACTCACTGGGATTTTGGTCTTCGACAGCTCCTTTTTGATAGTATTTGAACTAAATGTGAAAATAGATTTGCTTATGGTAATAAATATACATCTCTAATTTCATCAAGGTTAAGTTTATTAAGAAAATTATCTTCTAAAGACATAGACTCTAAATCAACGAGGATAACCTTTCCTTTTGATCCATCTATTATTTTGCGAACTATAATCTGTTTTTCATCAGGGGAAAAACCATATATTGAAGGATGCCACCCATCATTTGAGTCGTTAAGAGACGGAAATTTCTCCAACCAAATAATTTCTGAGCTTGGATGGTTATCAGCAACAGAATATAACACTGTTTCCCCCCTCTTCCACCTGTTCTTGATAAAAGACATCCCAGAACCCATTAGGAGTACCGTTGAATTATCGGGAAGCCACGTTACAATATAATCTTTACCGTAATAGAAGACTTCTACCTCTGGGTAGCGGGAAGGGGTAAGTGGGATTTTTATAGGATTATCAAGATTAGAAATTTCTGCTACATACAACAAATGACATTTCTCAGCGCGGGAGAATTGGCCTTGAGAAAAAAGTAGTTCATCGGATTTTTCTCTTGTATCACACGCTGGCTCTGGCGCACTTGGTATCCAAGCTATCTTACTTCTATCTAGGGAGAAAGACATTCTTTCATAAAAATATTCGATTTGTACCCCATTAGATTCTAATTTTCCTTGCCCAGAACCATCAATATTTGTCCACCATACAACATTAAAATTACCTCCAGTTGTGCGATAATCTTTATATACGCCGTTGCTCCAATATACTCGTTCGTCATCTATTCCTACCATTCTTTCAGGGGTTGCGGTTGTGGTATCAATTTTCTGTGGATTAGAGCCATCAGCATTTACCACATAAATACCATATCCTTTTTCACCTTTTCCGACATAAATTATTCTCAGATCGTCTGTCCATGCTGCTGCGGGGCTATATGTATGCTGTGCAAAGCCTTGAACAATTTTTATAGGTTCTTTATCTATTGAATTTAAATCGAATAAATATAAAATGGCATTGGCGTCTTTTGATCTAGTTCTTGATCTAAACGAGGAAATAAGCACTTTGCTCCCATCTGGAGAAACCGCTTCAATATAATTGAAGCCTCTCAGCCCCTTGGTTACAGGAATAAGATTAGAGCCATCCACATCTGAGATAAAGACATTTTTCTCACCACCCAAATCTGGATAAACGCTTTCAAACCCTACTTTAGCGTATGTAAATAATACTTTTCCAGAACCACCGCCAATTTGTGTTGGCGTAGGCGTGATAGTAGGCGTTGGCGTAAAAGTTGGGGTTAGTGTTGGTGTAGAAGTGCTGGTTGGCGTGGGGGTGTTTGTTATCGTCGGCGTTGGAGAGTTAAGAAAGGGGATGTTCGGTATTTCTCCATTGCAACCAGTTAGCCCAATTGTTACGAGTACGATAAAAAAGAATAATTGAAAAAGAGTTTTCATATTTCCTCCTGTAAAGGTATGGCCTGAAATCCAGCCTTAGTTCATGGAAGCCCCTCGCAGGGCTTTCGCACGATAGATTTTACCTTGCCCAGCAATGATTGTGTAAATTCTGTTCACATTCAGATAGTGTACAGCGAAACAAAACATCTTTCTTTTACTTCTTCTTTTCCCATCCCACAACGAAGGCCATGCCCAAAATCCCTGCCAGCCAGCCGAAGCGCCGCCAAATAATCCTTTGCCAGCGTGCGCTTTTGAAGCGATAAAAGAGTTTGGCCATAAAAGTCCGTCGCCAAAGTGCGCCGCCCAGCCGACTGCGTAATAACATCCCCTTATATCCTGTAAAACTGAAATCATTCTTTTCAAAGGCGTGTAAGATCGCTTGCGCGGCGATCTTTCCGTAACCCAGTGCAGGGCTGATACCTTCGCCAAGGAGGGCGTCCACACCAAGGGCGTCACCGACCAAAATAACGCGCGGAATTGCGGGCGTATTCGCTGGCTCATACCAGCGGATGGGATGCCCTTTTAATTCATAATTCTCTAAAAGATAGCCGTGTTCTTTCATCTCATCTGCTAGAACTTGACGCAGAGGGGCACGCCCTTCTCTCTTTACAGCATTGCTATCGTAAATGCCCCAGCAACGCATAGTCTTCCCTTCGATTTTGGCAGGAAAATCCCAAACATAGCCAGAGATCCCTTTAGGGACAACAAGGAAATCAAAAGAAGCCACTCTTTCATTCTCTTCATTTTTCGGAGAGGCGATTATCTCCAAAGCTCTGCCTACATGCGAGCGCGGATTCTGCTCCACCGTACGCCGAACCACACTATTTGAGCCATCTGCTCCCACCACAACTGTTGCGCGAAAATCCCCTTGGTCAGTTTTGACAAGAGCATAATCTTCAAAACTCTCTACTTTTTTTACACTAATCTCTTCTCTGATCTCTATTCCCCGCTCTTTTGCCTTGCTCGCCAGCCATGCATCAAATTCATTTCGCCGCACAGTCCGAAAGATGGGTTTTTTATTAAAAAAGCGAGCAACCAAGCCACGCCCTTCGTAGTTGAATAATGCCTTTTCCACATCCACGTGGGGCACTTCTTTCAGATCAAGGCCCAGCTTGGCGAGGACAGCCCCCCCCTCCGCGAGAATACCGCCTGCGCAGAGTTTTGCTCTTGGGTGACGGGATTTCTCCAATATAAGGGTGTCCAGCCCAAACCCAGGAGCGAAGCGGTTGAGATGTAAGGCAGTAGAAAGCCCAGAGGGACCTGATCCCACAATGATGATGTCGTAGATTTTATCCATAGCAAAATTGTACCTTATTCGCTTTTTAGGGAGAAAATCCCAAGATAAGATTTTTCCCGCTAAGGTATAATTTGCTGTGAGAATTGATTAAAAGGCTAAGAGATTCATTCTCTTTTATTCATGCAAAAAACTGGCAGGAGCTTTATGATGGATTATGATGTTATTGTTATTGGTGCAGGGCCAGGCGGCTATGTTGCCGCGATCCGCGCCGCGCAATTAGGAAAAAAAACCGCAATTATTGATAAGCAATGGATGGGCGGCGTTTGCTTGAACGTGGGTTGTATCCCATCAAAATCTTTGCTCAAAAATGCAGATGTGGCACATACCCTCCTTAAACGCGGTAAAGAACTCGGTTTTTCTTTCGATAATCTCAATCTCGATTTTAGTGTAGCTGTTAAACGCTCAAGACAGGTTTCGAATCGTCTCGTCAAGGGAATTGGCTTTTTGATGAAGAAGAACGGAATCGATGTACATATGGGCGTGGCAAAATTAACGGCGAAAGATAGGGCTCAAGTCATCGCTGAGGACGGTACAGAGAGTTTTTTGACCGCAAAGGATATTATCGTTGCAACCGGAGCAAGCGCGATGGTTCCGCCCGTTTGGAAAGTAGATGGGCAAAAGGTACTCACTTATTTAGAAGCGATCACGCAAGAGAAATTGCCAGAATCTGTCGTTATCATCGGCTCCGGGGCAATTGGGGTGGAATTTGCTACGGTCTGGAATTCTTATGGCGTGGATGTGACCATCGTCGAGATGTTGCCGCGCATTGTCCCGATGGAAGATGAAGAAGTATCTGCTGAGTTAACAAAAGCCTTCAAGAAACGCAAGATCAAGATGCTGACAGGGCATAAAGTTGAAAATATAGAAAATGTTGAAGGCGCAGGGGTAAAGGTCACGGTATCTGCTGGGGATGAGACAAAGACCCTAGAAGCCGAGCAAGCCCTGGTCGCGATCGGTTTCCGTCCCAATTCCAAAAATATCGGCTTGGAAGATATTGGAGTCCAAATTAGTGAGCATGGATTTGTTGAGATCGACGAGAAAATGGCGACCAATATCCCCGGTATTTGGGCAATTGGCGATGTAACCGGAAAATTAATGCTGGCGCATGTTGGTTCTGCGATGGGCATTATCGCCGCTGAAGCAATTGCCGGAGAAGAAACACATCCGCTAAATTATGAGATGATGCCGCGTGCGACCTATTGTCAACCGCAGGTGGCTTCTTTTGGGATCACAGAAGCGCAGGCAATTGAGCGTGGACATGAGATTAAAGTCGTGAAATTTCCTTTTCAGGCAAACGGGAAAGCCTTGGGACTTGGTGAATATGCAGGCTGGGTAAAATTAATTGTGGATGAAAAATATGGGGAGATTTTAGGCGCACACCTGATCGGGCCCGAGGTGACAGAATTATTGCCCGAACTGACGCTCGCGCAAATGATGGAGCTAACCCCCGCAGAGATCGCGCGCAATGTTCACGCCCACCCTACTTTGAGCGAAACACTAATGGAAGTGGCGCACGGCGCAGAGGGGATGCCGATACATAGCTAGTGGAGAGTTGGGAGTAGAGAGTAGTCAGCCCCGTGAAAAAATCACGGGGCTGTTTTGGTTATTCAATCAATTTGTTCTATTGGTTATTTGATCCCCAAAATCAAAAGCACTTGCATTATAATGACAAATATTATCGGATTTGTCGTAAGGAGCTGAATCAAATGAGTGCATCAAATCTCAAAGAAAAACTACTTCATGAACTTGAAGTGAATTTCTGGGAAGGTTGGGTTTATTTTGGAAAAGGTAAAAACTCGACTTTATTTGAATCTGAAAACGTGATCTGGTTTCGGACGCCGCTTCCTTTTATTCCATATAGTGCCGTCATAAAATTTCAGCTTACCAAAATACTGAAAAGGAAATTGATGAAATCATTGAGAAATGCAACGCAGGGGGGCATGATTTTGTATGGGCAATCACCCCGTCTTCAGAACCCAAAGGTCTGAAAAAACGACTTGAAAAACGTGGATTATTTGAAGCAGAAGTCATCACTGGCATGGGAAGAACCTTGTCTGATTTGCCCGAAATCCCGGAACCGCCAGCGGGTATTGAAATAACAGAAGTCAATGAGAGACAAGGGAAACAAGAACTTATCGAGTTTGCTACATGGCGTTGGGCAATTCCAAAAGAATACCATGATGTTTATCGAGATATAATCGCTCCTTTTGAATTCGGGCGTCCCGGATCAAAATTTTCAGTCTGGCAAGCTTGGATGGATGGCAAACCAGTATCGAAAGTGGCTGTTTCACGCTCAAAGAATTCTGTAGGTATTTATGCTGTTGCAACAAGACCCGAAGTCCGACGCATGGGATTAGCTGGCACTCTTACGCTACATGCACTCCACGAAATGCGAAAAGAAGGATATGAAATTGCTGTGCTACACTCAACACCTATGGCAGAAAGTCTTTATGCTTCAATGGGATTTGAAAAGGTAGCCGATTTTTACCATACGCTTCAACTGACATACATTTGTAAATCTTACTCTCTGATATTGCGAGAACAAAAACAGCCCCATGGACTAAAGTTTGCGGGGCTGTTTTGATTTATCGTTTCAACTCAATCACCATCTGCTACGAGAGATGTCATCTTTTTGCAGGATCACATTCCTCTACATTCATCCCCTCCTTAGAAAAAATCCATGCTCTGAATAGAGTATATGCTAATGGAGCTTTTTTTAACCACTGAATAGGCGGAAAAGAAAACGTACACCTTTCAAAGTAAAATCAATAACATCTTCTAGAATAATCGCTGTAAAAGTAGCAATCGTAAGGTTCATGCTAAATCGCCCCCAATTCGTTCTGGGTCGTTTACCGAATAACTCTTCTATCCATGTCCATATAGTTGGAGAAAACCAGAGCAATAGAAAAGCAAAAAATATGACGACCGGGATGATCAGGAGATTAGGGATACTATAAATAATGAGTCCGAAAGAAAAAATAACCAAAGCAACACTTAGAAAAAACAAGACGGGATTTTGAAGCCGTCCTTTCTTCTCTTCTGAATTTACTTTTGGGGAAATGTTTTTCGTCATTTTGCAATTGTCCTTTAATGTTTTATGGTTTTTGATAGGAAAGATTATCCCGCTTTAATTTTGTCAGGAGCGGGAAGATTATACATGCAGAATGTATTTTGTTGGGGTTTTTTCCTATGCGTTTCCCGTATAAAAAACACCATGAATAGCCATGATCTCTGCCCGTGTCATATCCTCTTCAAAGAACATGCGCACTGCTTCCAGTTTCACTTCTTTCGGGTAATGTTTCATCCCTTTTTTACCTGACATAGAAAAAGCACCTCCTGTTTCTCTATTCTCTCACAGGGGGTGCTTTTTTCTCGTCTACTTTTTCGGGGCAGTTCACAGTTCAGAGGGGGCTTTCTTTTTTAACTTGATTCAAATTATTCTCTATTAATTGGCAAACCCGGTCACTGTGGTTGCTGGATCAGTGTAAATTGGTTGCTCACAACCCTTTAGGCTCAAGCTCAACTCACGCGCTGTATAGGCGTATTCGGCAGGTAGATTGATCCTGCAATAAAGTCTTTCAGCATAGCCGCTAACAAACTCACAGTTGCTCGTTAGGTGATCGCCGACCTTTCCCGTATATTCCCAAGTATTGGTTGAGTCGGGGGTCGCTATTTCCAGCCCGGGCACGCCGCCGGGCATCTTGAAATAAAATTCCAGGGGCGTATCTCTCATCCAATCCAGATAGACTACCGATATATCCATGCTGGTAAAAAGATCACAGGATTGTGTTTCGCTAGCCGGGGTGGGTTGTTCTTGTGTGGCAGTTGGTGCTGTTGCGGGAGTGGGCGAAGGCTCTTGGCGCGCTGGTGCCGGTACCTGAACCTGAATATCAGGCGCTTCAACAACTATCGGGGCAGGCGGTGCTACTGGATAGTCGGGGCCCCCACACGCCGCCAACAAGAAGGTGGCTACCCCTATAACGCCGAGAATTACTCTTGTGCGTGTTTTTTTCATCATGATGCTTTGCCTTGATTTCTATTTGGATCTTCTTTTCTATAATTTAAAGACTTCATATTTTTGCTCCATTAGAATCTGCCTTATAAAAGAAAAAAATACTGATAAAACAGTTTGAAAAACGAATCTGATGAAATAATAACACAAATATCACAAAAATAGTCCGATTGAGTTCGTATAAATAATAAATGATATGATGCAAAGAGACCTAGAAGGAGTTTCTTATGGCAGAAAATATAGCGCAGGTTGTCTATCTCTCTCATGGTGGTGGTCCCTTGCCCATTTTGGGAGACCCCGGCCATCAGGCCATGGTCGATTTTATGACGTGGCTGCCCTCCCAGCTCAGAAAACCTGAGGCTATTCTGGTCATTAGCGCGCATTGGGAGGAAAACGTCGCAACGCTCTTGGGTGCAAATAATCCCCCGCTTTACTACGATTATTATGGCTTTCCACAAAAAGCCTATGAGATCGCCTACGCTGCTTCGGGGCACCCCATACTTGCCAAAAGAGTCGTCGCTCTTTTCGAGAAGAATAATATTCCCAACCGCATCGACATGGAACGCGGATTTGATCACGGCACATTTATCCCGCTCAAGCTGATGTACCCTGAAGCGGATATTCCCGTAATTCAGCTTTCATTACTACGTGGACTTGACGCAGCTGCACATATTGCGCTGGGAAATGCTTTGGATGAATTGATGGAAGAAAATATCTTGATCGTAGGATCGGGATTTTCCTTCCACAATCAGAATGCCTTCTTTGGACGTAAACCTGATGCCCCGGACCCAGCTAACGATGCCTTTCAGAATTGGCTCATTGAAACCTGCACCGATTCCTTTTCTCAGCAAAAACGGGAAGCTCGTTTAATAGCATGGGAAAAAGCCCCTGCTGCCCGTTATTGCCATCCGCGCGAAGAGCATTTACTCCCTTTGCACGTCTGCGTCGGGATGACGAAGTCTCCCGCCAAAGTCGTTTTTGATGACCAAATTTTGGGGAAGCGCGGCGTAGCGTTTTTGTGGTAAGAAAGAGATGAAGATCCTTTTACCCTAGCCCGCTTTCAGTTGAATACGATAAAGAAAAACGCTATACTGTTTTATTGAAAAGATTCAGCAATGCGTTTGATTTATATAGGAGTAGATCATGAGGATGGGAAGAAAAGCTCAATTAAAAGCAATATTGTCCAAAATTATCCCGAACAACACGAAAATTCGTTTTT
>JABGQT010000169.1 GCA_018648685.1 Anaerolineae bacterium | reverse complement strand
CAAAAAGCCCCCGTTATTATGCGTACACGCGGGCATCGCCTGGAAGGAATTTGGCACTCAGGCTCTCCGATGGCGGCAATTATCCATCTTGTGCGCGGGATGGCGGTGCTCGTGCCGCGAAACGCTGTTCAGGCCGCCGGATTTTATAACACCCTGCTCAAATCGGATGAACCGGGCATTATCGTTGAAGTGCTCAATGGCTATAGACTAAAAGAAAAGTTGCCAGATAATCTTGGCGATGTGACTGTGCCTGTAGGCACGCCAGAAATCTTGCGTGTAGGTGAAAATATCACCCTTGTTACTTATGGGGCAATGTGCCGCATCGCCCTTGAAGCTGCGAAAGAACTCGCTAAAACGGAGATCAGCGTTGAAGTGATTGATGTGCAATCTTTACTCCCCTTTGATCTTCACGGCATTATTCTCGAATCGCTCAAGAAAACAAACCGCATTATTTTTGCGGACGAAGATGTACCGGGCGGTACGACAGCCTATATGATGCAGGAAGTGATAGAGAAGCAGGGGGGCTACCATTGGCTCGATTCTCCCGCCGCAACGCTCTCTGCCAAGCCGCATCGCCCCGCCTTTGGCTCCGATGGCGATTATTGGTCGAAACCCAACGCTGAAACGCTCTATGACGCGATCTATGAGATCATGTCTGAAGCTAACCCCAAGAAATACCCGAAGTTTTACGAATAAAGAGGAAAGATGCCAACTAAAGTTCTTGTGCCCCTGCTCGGAGAAGCTGTTGAAGAAGTGACTCTCGTTACCTGGCTCAAAACCGAAGGTGATCCTGTCGAAGAATTTGAAGCTCTACTCGAAGTTGAAACAGATAAGGTTGTTACTGAAATTCCCAGCCCCAGCGAGGGTGTTTTGCTCAAGATTATCGAAAATGAAGAAGGAAAAGTCCTTAGCGTAGGAACGCTGCTAGCATGGGTTGGCGTAGAGAGCGAAGAGATTCCTGCTGGGGATGAAGAGCCGCGCACGCCCGTGGACGAGAAGCCTGCTCTCGCCAAACAAGCAGAATCTGCACCCCAAAAAGAAACTCCGTTAAACACCGTGCCTAAACACGATTCTGCCCTAGGATTCATTTCCCCCGTTGTCGCAAAAATCGCCGCTGAAAAGAATATTGACCTTCAGCAATTGGCAGGCACAGGGAGGGGAGGTCGCATCACAAAAGATGACCTTTTGGCCTATCTGGATAATCCCCAAAAAACAGTAAAAACAGGTAGTGAGAACATTATTCCGATGACCCCCGTCCGTCGCGCCATTGCTGAGCATATGGTACGCAGCAGACGCACATCGCCGCATGTCACCACGGTCATGGAAGTGGATTTCAGCGCCGTGATTGCGCATCGCAAAGCCAATAAAGAAGCCTTTGCACGAGATGGCGTTAAATTGACTTTCACCCCTTATTTTGTCGCCGCCACAACGACTGCTCTCAAATCTTTTCCGATCGCAAATGGCTCATGGAGCGATGAAGGCGTTATTCTCCACAAAGACATCAATATCGGAATGGCAACTTCACTAGGGGAAGAAGGATTAATCGTCCCCGTTATAAAAAATGCTGAGCGAATGTCCTTGCTCGGTCTGGCAGAAAAAGTTAACGATTTGGCAGAACGCGCTCGAGCCAATAAACTCAAACCAGATGAAGTGAGAGATGGGACTTTTACGATCACAAATCATGGGGTGAGCGGCTCTCTCTTTGCGATGCCGATCATTAATCAGCCCCAAACGGCTATTCTTGGTGTAGGAGCTATTCAAAAAAGAGTTGTAGTCGTGACAGATGAATCTGGCGCAGATATGATCGCCATCCGCCCGATGGTTTATCTGACACTGACTTTCGATCACCGCATCTTGGATGGCGCAATTGCAGATTATTTCCTTGCGAAGATTGTGGAGGGGTTAGGGGAGTGGTAGCCCCCCCCCCATACGAGGGCTTTTATACGTCTTTTATCAAAATAGCCCCTGCTTCTTCAGGGTCAAAACCTTCAGGCCAGATGGTTTTGGTGTCATATTTTGCTCCGCTGAAGTTGGCTCCAAGCTTAGATCCTGTGAAATCCGCACCATTGAGTAGAGCAAATTTGAGTTCGGTTTCAGCAAAGTTGGTTCCATTGAGTTTTGCGTTGGTGAGGTTCGCTCCAGTGAAATTAGATCTGAAAATCCAGGCTTCTGTAAAATCGGCTGAAGAGAGATTTGCTCCAGTCAGGTCGACATAATACACGTGCGCTTTAGAGAGATTAGCGGATCCGAGAGATGCATTTTTGAAGCGTGCGCCCTCTAACTCTGCCTCTATTAGTTTGGTATGATGGAGAACTGCGTTGGTAAAATTTGCAAAAGAGAGGTCTGCGTCAGTGAGATCAGTGCCACCATCAAGTTGAGCCCCGCTGAGTTGAGCGAATTTTAGAATTGCTTCACGCATATCAGCTCCTCCTAAAATTGCGTTGTTGAGCTTTGCTCTATCTAAATTTATCCGGTAGAGTTTAGCCTCTAAGAAATCAGAATCATCGAGATGAGCCTCGCGTAACTTTGCTCCTACAAGATAGGCATTTTGCAAGGAGAAATTCGTTTTTTCTCCCAATCTATTTAATCTTTTGATATTACCTACTATGCGGAATTTTGCTTCCTCAGCTTCCCACTCAAGATAATCTGATATTTCTTCTTTATATCGCTTTATGTCACGCTGTTTTTCACCTGCGCTGTTTAACCAAGCAAAAATGATGCCTAGTACTACAACATCAAAGATCATTCCGTGAGCTTCAACAAGAATACCTTCAAGAAAAGGTTCATCTTCATAAAGAGAAGATGATATTATGAATACAATTGGGATAACCACCAATGCAAGGAGGAAATAAGTTCGGACAGGCGATTCAAATAGTCTTCGGAAGCCAGTTCTTATCCTCCCTTTCACATTCTCTAATAGCGCATTAGCTTTGCTTTTGAATATTGCTGTTATCTTGTTCAACTTCTTGTTTATCACCCTTAATTTTGCGACAATTCTCCTTAGTATTCTGTCCAATGGCTCATATTTCCCAACCAAAATCTTCAACTGAGTGATAAGCTTCTTTTTTCTCGCCCTTCTTTTCCTCCTCATATCACTGAATCTCTTTTTCATTTCACCGCCTCCTTACAAAAAAGTCCCTCGCATGCGAGGGACTTCATCACTCTTCCAATCTTTATCCTTTCAATGCACCCCAACCAGCATACTCGGCCATATCACCAAGTTCAGCTTCGATACGGAGCAATTGGTTGTATTTCGCCACACGGTCAGAGCGAGCGGGCGCACCGGTTTTGATCTGGCCTGCATTCAGCGCAACGGCCAAATCTGCGATGGTGGCATCTTCTGTTTCACCGGAGCGATGTGAAGCTACGGCTGTCCAGCCAGCTTTGTGGCACATCTCGACGGCCTGGAAGGTTTCTGTCAGGGAGCCGATCTGATTGACCTTAACCAAAAGCGAATTGGCCGCTTTCTCGTCAATACCGCGCTGTACGCGTTCAGGATTAGTAACAAGCAGATCATCACCAACGATCTGGAGTTTGTGCCCCAATTGAGCGGTCATCATCTGGAAGCCTTTCCAGTCGTCTTCGGCGAGACCATCTTCGATGGAAACGATAGGATATTGCTCCACCCAACTTGCCCAAAATGCGACCATTTCTTCGCTGGTCAGTTTTTTGCCTTCTGTGCGCAAGTTATAAACGCCATCTTCGTAGAATTCAGAAGCGGCAGGATCAAGGGCGATACCAATATCTTCACCTGGTTTGAAACCAGCTTTTTCGATAGCTTCGAGAATGACTTCAACAGCTTCGGCGTTGGATTTTAGTGCGGGAGCGTAGCCACCTTCGTCACCGACCAAAGTTGCATAGCCGTGAGATTTCAATACAGTTTTCAGGACGTGATAAATTTCTGTTCCCCAGCGGAGACCTTCAGTGAATGAAGGTGCGCCCAAAGGCATGACCATAAATTCTTGGGCATCGGTAGATTGCCAACCGGTGTGTGCGCCACCGTTGAGAATATTCATCATCGGGGTAGGGAGGACGTGGGCATGGACCCCGCCCAAATAGCGATAGAGGGGCATATCCAGTGAATTGGCGGCAGCTTTCGCTACAGCAAGACTCACGCCCAATATCGCGTTCGCACCGAGGCGAGCTTTATTTGGGGAGCCATCCAAAGCCAAAAGGGTCAGGTCAATTTCGCGCTGTTCGCTTGCATCCCATCCAAAAAGAGCGTCTGCAATTTCTTCGTTCACGTTCGCTACAGCATTCAAAACACCTTTACCAAGATAGCGCTCTTTGTCGCCATCGCGCATTTCAAGGGCTTCATGTACACCCGTAGATGCGCCTGAAGGCACAATGGCGCGCCCGAGGGCACCATCGGCGAGTAAGACTTCGACCTCAACGGTCGGGTTGCCGCGTGAATCCAGAACTTCAAGGGCAGAAATATCAACAATCGTAGTATCCATTTTTATCTCCATGTGTTATATGGTTTAATTTGAGTTCTTAGGCATTTTGCCTAAACGACCCAAGTATACCCCTTTTGCGGGTCGAATAAAGTGCTTGTATTTACAGGGAGTGCCGAATATCGCGGTGTAACTGTGAGATAATGGGCATATGAATATAT
>JABGQT010000093.1 GCA_018648685.1 Anaerolineae bacterium | reverse complement strand
CTGACTGTGCGACATCAACCGTTTAAGGTGTGCGTTTTCACCGTTTTACGCAATTAAGTCCTTCTGCTTCTTCAAGTACAGCGCGCCCACGATAATATGCCAAGTTATAATCACCAACAATTGAAAGAGTAAAGTTTTCGGCAACTTGATAATTCCGATAAGCCCAAGAATAGATTAAAATAGAACTCAGCAAAAATAATACACCCCATCTCCAAAATGCTTTCCAGGCTGTGCCTGTTTTTGCAGCTAAAAGAAAAAGAGGTAATAGAACTAAAGGCAAAAACTGCCCAATCGGACGCGCCAAAGCGGCAATGCCAAAGAGGAACGAAGCGAGTAAGAGCCAGCGCATTCTTTCAGAATGCCAATAAGCAAAAAGAACAAAAAGAGCCGCAACAATCAAAAAAGAAAAGAGTGTTTCGCTCATCAATAAATTTGCATTTAAAATAGTGAGTGGGTCTGCAGCAAATAAAAGCCCAGCGATTATCCCTTTTTGACGAGAGAATCCTAAAAAAAGCAGTAAAGAATAGAGCAGCCCGGCAATTACACTACCAAAGATCAATTGTATAAAAATAACAACCGCTTCCGAGTTTCCGCTGATAGCATAGATGCCTGAAATAAAGATGGGATAAGTTGGCGTGCGAAAAACATCGGGTGAATACGGTGGTTCAAGATCACCGGAAAAACCATGCCCTTGAAGGAGGTTATGAGCAGCAATCTCGTAATCATAGGCATCTGGGTCAACATAATACTTGATAGGGAGAGATAAATTATTTAGCAAGAGAAATAATCTTAAAATGAGAGCAACCCCAACAATAAGAATAAGATCATTTCGCATTTGTTTCCTAACGATTGTTTTTTCTGTATTAGACATATTTCTCTCTGAATTTCTCTTGAATAAAAACTGCGGATTAAAAAGAGGCTACTTTTTAGGTCCTTCTTCTACTTATAATAAATCTCTTTGCAGAAAAACCTCATAGATAAGAGGTGAGACTTAGCCATGTAAAAAACCCCATCAGAACAGACAGACCTGTCAGCAATACACCAAGACGAGGAGTACGCCCACGCCAAGATAATGCGATAAGCACAAAAAGAAAAGGGAGAAAGTCGAGTGCATAACGATAACTGACTTGGAAATATCCTGTATTGTAATATAGCAAATCAGGGAGAGCTACCAAAAGAGCTGCCACACCCATCATCTGAGTGTTTTTTTCTCGCCAGGGGGCAAAGAAAGCATAGAGTACCAAAGGAGTAGAAATAAAAATGCTCAAGCCCAAGCCATCTACAAACATATAGGGGAAATAAGTTTGCCAAAGAGGTGCATTAAGAAAAGCATGATATAGATTTGTTTTCAAATACACCAAATTAAAGGAGCCATATTTAACAAGGTTTTCTGCGAGTACCCCTTCTATTTGCATATAATGATAGCCTATTTCAAGAGGATTGTCATAGCGAAGGAAATTGTATATCGCCATGGACAAAGCCAGAAAAGCAAGTGGCAACATTTCAACAATCATTTTTTTCCATGTATATTCTTTACGCAAGAACCACAGGAAAACGGGTAAAGAAAAAACAATGGGGGGACGTGCCAGTGCTGCGAAACCAACAAAAAGCATTATTATCCATAAACGCCTTTTACCAAAGGTTTCAAATAATGCAGCCAGAAGAAAAGTTGTTGCAACAATATGAGCTGTGTACCAAACATTTCCACTTATCGCAAGCCACCAATGAGCAGTGCCAACGCCAAAAGCAATCGCTAGTAGCAAACGAGCAGGCTCTGGCAAAGTTTTTTCTTCCTGAAAATAGATTTTTCCAAAGAGTTGGTAAATTAGCGCGACATTGAACGCAGCAAGTAGAAGAGTGAATATAACGTCGTTAAAGTTTTTCCCCCAAATAGCTACAAAAGGCACCATCAAAATCGCCGGTGTTGGTGGGAAAGACACCGTCCATTCGCCGTTGTAGAATGTCCAATCATTATCGGCTGAACCTACCGGTTCGCTCTCAAGAGCAAGTCGCCCATGCGCAAAAGCATCAGCCAAATAAACGTAATGTGGTGCCCCTGATTGTTCTTTGATCCACGGGATTGCGCTAAAAGCGTAAAATATCGTAGCAACAGCAAAAACCGTCGTAAGAAGCTGGTAATCTGGACGATATTTCGTTGCCAGAATTGTTAGCAAGCTAACAACAATACTAATTATCGCAAGAATCTGCAAAACTTGATGCATTTCTAAAAAGAATTTCTGCACTGGCATCCCTGCAAGCATACCATCAGCCCCAAAAGCGGAGGAGGTATACCACAGCATAATCGCAGTAGGATTAGCAACAAGCCAGGTTATCCACAAGAAAATACTAAAGAGAAGTAATCCTATTGGAATAATCCAGCGTTTTTTTTCTTGAGACATTGGTAGTTCCTCCAGTTTTTAGGCAAAGAAGCGTGCTAACCCTGTCATCTTGCCGACAAAGCGCGAAAAACTATCGGCGTGGAGCAGGAAGATGCGTCGGATGGCATAGGGGTTTTCTTTAACGGTAGCAAAGGAGGTGGGGCCAGGTATCAACGAAAAAGCCAGGTGATATCCACTTTCGCGAAGCAAGCCGCTTATCCGGGGTGTGAAATCGGCTACACCTCCGTTAGGGTAGGCAAAACTTTTTACGGGCATCCCAATCTCAGCTTCAATTCGCTTTTTCGACTCCACCAGCTCTTCTTTAACCTGCTCTATAGAAATGCGTGTCAGAATAGGATGGGAGATGGTGTGCGAACCCATTTCAATGCCATTTTGCGCCATCTCGCGCACTTGATCCCAACTAAGGTGCAAACCTTGAAAAGCATTCTCGGGGATGAGAACATCGAGAATTTCGGGGATTCTTTGCAAGGCTTTCTCTTTTTCAGATTCTGGCAATAATTTCGCAGCCTCTGCCCACATGAGCATAACTTGCTCCATTTCATGATCATTTTGCCAACTTTGTTCACCAATCAAGGGGAGATCAGCATGGTCTTTCTTTGTATGCCGAAAAACGTATGCGAGGGTATCCCAATAAAAAGGTGTGTTTTTCTCAATATAGTTGGTCGTGAGAAAAATAATGGCAGGCAAATTGCGTGCTCTTAAGATGGGGTAGGCATTTGCCCAATTATCCTGATAGCCATCATCGAAGGTGATCATCGCCGCGCGGGGCGGCAGACCTTGCTCGCCACGCAACCATGCAAGAAGTTCTGCCTCGGAAATAACATTGAAATTTTGGCGCATATAATCCATTTGGTGGGCAAAATTCTCTGGCGTGGCACTGATATTAGGCCTAAAGGTATCGAAACCGTCCTTTTCGGGGTCGGCAATACGGTGGTAATTCAAGACCGTCAAACTACGCGAATTTAGCAACTGGAAAACACGAAAAAGACCAATACGATGCAGTATTTCCAAAGGCATATCTGATTTTCGGCGTGGCACGCTCATCAATTTTCTGCTCCACCGCGTCGCACGCGCTGCCAAATATGCGATTCTTCGCCTTTTATAAAGTCATATAAACCCGAAAGGACTGCCAAATTAGAATTAACAAGAAAGGTGGGCAAATAAAGTAATTTACCAATAGCCCCGCCCGTTTTGAAAATGCGTCCGATCCACGCCAGAGCGTAGAAAATAAGTTGCGTCCCAAAGAAAATCTGTGCATAAGGTGCAGCCAATGCCCAGAACAGGTTTTCGCTGCCTTGCACAGGGAAAATGACTGCTAAAAGATTGCTCAAAAAAGCCAATGCCATCGCCATTGGAACAAAAGCACGTGAGTATTTATGCGAAAAAAGCTGCCAAAGCCAAAGAGGGCGCTTCCAGGGGAGCAGTTTTCGAGACAATGAAATGGTCTGAAATAAACCAGCATTCATTCGCGCACGGCGCACAACCTCGTCAGCAGCAGAAAGAGAGGTATACTCAAATGAACGCGCATCGGGCGTATAAACATTTCTATAACCACGTCTCATCAAATCGAGCACAATATAATGGTCGTCGTTGACGATATTTTTCGGCGGCGAAAGAAAAAGCGCTCGTCGTACAGCGAGCATTTCACCAACTGCGCTTGTGCAGGATCCGACAATACTCTCAGAAAATTTGATACGGGACTCGTAATGCCAGTACAGCCCCTCTGCTGCGCTCAAACGTCTCCCATCCTGGATAATTAACTTGGCTCCGGTTGTTGAGCCAACTTCTACATCCGAAAATGGTGCCGTTAAAACACGAATAGATTGAGCTTCATAGATATTATTTGCATCCGAAAAAACGACGATCTCCCCTCTTGCACTTTGGATCGCCCGATTGATAGCAGCCATCTTCCCTCCCCGCTCCGGGATATATGCCAACTCCACGCCTCGATCCAAAAATTCGCGCACAATATCTGGCGTCCTGTCTGAAGAACCATCTGCTGCAACCAAAATCTGGAGCTTCTCAGTTGGATAATTCAATGTTAGAGAGTTTTCGAGCTTTTTAGCAATGAAATCCTCTTCGTTATATGCAGGGATCAGCAAAGTAACTTCTGGCAAAAAATCAGGAGAAAAGTTTTCTTCTCCTTTAAGTTTTGCTAGAAAAACAATCAGCGCCGGATACCCGGCATAAGCATAAAGAACAAAAATAACCGCAAACCAAAAGAGTAAAGCTAGCATAAACGCCTCCCGCTATAGACAATGGTATACCCTTTTTCTCTAAAAACTAGCGCTCTACAAATTATCAAGGGGTAAAAATAAATATACACGAAACTTCATATCCGAGCTAGAGCAGAAGTGCTTTTCGCCTTATGGACAAATCATTTATATCTCGTACAATTCTGTCTTCCCAATTCCAAAAAATTAAGAGAATGCCCTGCCATTAGCAGAGCATTCATTATTTCTATATCTGAAAGAAAAGGACAAATTACATGCGTAGCACTCCCTCTCATAGAGGGAGTGCTACGCATCGTTCGCGCAAATGCCCAAGAGTGTAATAACATCTCTTGAACTGAAGCGCTACCTATTTTTTTCTACTCTGGCAACTCTTCCTGCCTGTCTTCTTCAGCTTCCTTCTCATCTCCTATTCGAGTTGCAGATTCACGTCGAAGTACAAATACTAGCAGGAGGATGATAATAAGTGAGGAGAAAACAAAGACCGGGACAATCCACTTTGGCGTGCCCTCCACTTCTGTTCTTGAATTAACATCTTCGCTCGCTGCACTTTCCTCAGCAGAGGGTGCTTCGGCATCTGAAACAGTGATAGCTTCAGCAGGCAATTCAGCAACCAATCCTTCTTTGCTTGGACCCAAACGCGTATCTGTCGCTAAAACCTGCGTACCATACAGAATCGAGAAATTACCAAGCAATTGAGAACGCAAATTATCTGTTGACAAAGCATCTGCTGCCAAAGGAATGCCTGCATCAACGTTTCCCATCACTGTCAAGATTACTTTATCTGCATTCCACGGCGAAGGCAAAAGTTGCAGATAGCCCACACTTGTTTCGGGCAAAACCCGATAGTTAACCAAGAAGGTTGGTTGTACGGCTTCGTCGCTACCTTCAGTAAATGGTGCGGGCAAAAAGCTATTCAAATCAGAGATAATCGGCAATGTACTTGCTTTTCCGAGAACTAGCAAGTTCTTCTCAGTAAGTATTTCTTCGGGGACTTCATCAGCATAAGCAACTTTCAGGTTCGCCATAGAAAGAGAGGAGATGGCTCCAAGCTCGTTTACTATTTGAAAAGCACTCTCCCAGGAAACAAAGTCATCTTTTGCTACGATAACTGCCAAATCTTCAAGAGTCTCACCCTCTAAAAATATATTAGGGTAATTGTTCAAATCCAGGCGATTGCCAATTTGATATGAGGTTGAAGAAATAGGTAAATGAAAAGTTGAATCTTCACTCACATTAACCCAGGTACTTGTTATCTCGGGGGCAAAACAATTATCGAAGGGAAACAAATCAGAGAACATAACCAGGTTATTTTTCCCACGACGCAATACTTTAGGCAAAATCTCAAGCTTCTCAGAAGAAATTTCATTCCCTTCTCCCAGGAAGCCAATCCCTCCGACAATCTCATCATTCAGCAAAACAGTCATACCAGCCCGCTCAGCATCTAACAACCCTGAATGTGAAGTAAGCAGTTCTATATAGGCATCTTCTGCCAAAACCTGATCTGCTGAGACATAAAAACTGAAATCTGCATAGTTCCCTTCAAAGCCGCCGAGCGTAAAAGACTCATAGCCTAAATCTCCAAGGGTGAAATCTTCGTTGACGACTTCATGCTCTACAACCGGAGATGTTGCAGCAATGATCGAAAGGTCTTTACGCCCGCTCACAATCAGTTTGCCCGTGCTAAACGCCTGTGCTGCCTTTACGAGAGCCGGTTCTGTGTTTCCACTTACTACGTAGATAACGTGGCCTTGGTCCCAAGGCGATTGAGCAACCTGAACAAAACCATCATCTTCTTCAGCAAAGGCCACATCCACCCCTTGTGATGTGATCTTGGCTGGCAAGGTAATGCCCGAAAGTTGCGGAAATTTTTGTGCCAAACCAACAAAGATTATATGATTTTCTCGTTGGATCGTCTCTGTAAGGTCTTTAGCCTGAATTACAGTTAATGATAAATTCCCCTCTGAAACAGAGCCTATTCCTGCGCTAACTGACAAAGCAGCTTCCAACTCGGCATCGGTTGGAGAATCCGGAATTACTATCGTCGCTTTATTCGGAGAAAAGGAACTAGGCTGGTAAATAGGACGAGGGAAGAGAGATAAATCTACCGGAGGTCGCACCAAATCATAGGCAAAATCAACAAAAGAAGCACCGTGAACAATGACAGAAGACTGGACAACCTCATAATCACAAGTTGTGCTTGCATCAAGGAATAAACGAATATCAGAACGACCATCGTCAGAGTTTGTGCGATAAGCATCTTCATCTATTGCAATTACTTTGGTCTTTTGCCCTACACCATCCAGAAGGATCGTATCTACCAGTTGACCGTTATAAAAAACCAGTAAACTACCGCCAATCCAATTTGGGTTATTATCAAGATGAGGAGCTTCGCCACCTCCACTCAAAAAATGAGTGTAAGTTAAAGAAATCGTACCTCCTTCTACTAGATCCCACGTAACGGGAAGGCTAAAATACATAGTCGTAACATCAAAAGGACCCATCAACAATTTTTCAATATAACCCAGTTCATCAAATGTCATGGTGCTTTTTTCTGCCTGCGAAACTTGTGCCTGAACCGCAACAGAACTACCTATTGAACTAAGCAAAAGGATTGCCGCCATTATAAAAACCACTGGTATTTTTTTCATCATTGCCTACTCCTTTCTAAGAATAATTTCACGCTAATTCTTCACTGCCTTCCACAACAAAGGGGCTAGACAGGAAAACTACAGCAGCTGTTTTGAATGCAGAGGCTTTTTCCATTGCCATTTCTGCTCTCTCTATCACGCCTTCGCTGTTTTCAAACTGATTTCGCTCAACAATACCAATACAGGGGTCAGGATTAACCACCATATCACCAGATTCATTAACCGGAATTGGTTCACCCAAATAACCTTGTATTCGCCTAAAAGTATTTTCGACCGCGATGCCTGGCGTAGAGGGAAGAAGAATAGCTAACTGGCTCCCATTCCAACGCGCAACAATATCGCGCCCTCGCAACTCTCGAATAAGAATTTTCGTAATAGAACGCAAAACTCGATCATAAATTACCTGAGGCAAGGCGCCAGAGACATCTTCCAACCCTCGAAGATTAATAAAGACTAAAGAAAGCATAGACTTTGTATCCTGTGCAATTTCCTCGCGCACACGACGCACAAAAAACTCACGTGTATAGGCAGAAGACACACTATCAATAATGGAGCGCTCTCGCAATTTTTCAAAAGTCGTTGCCATCTGTTCACGAGCAAATGCCAAACTCAACCCAACAATGCCGCCTATAAGCAAAGCAAGACCTGCATTTTGCAGAGGGAGCGGATAAATTGGCTCTGGCTGAAGTACAGCTTCATTGAAAATCGTAAAATGATAAACAGGGTATAGTTCATTAACATATTCCAAAGCTTGCACACCAATAGCTTCTGTAATTGTCAAAGCAATCTCTGGGTCTGGCCCGGTAACTGTAAGCTTTAGAATATTTGTGTCGGGAATAACCACGGTAGTAATAACATAATTCCCCTCAATTGCATCAAGACCCATTTTTTGAATTTCAACATTATTCCCATAAACGGAAGAGCTTGCCAAAAGCTCTTTGTAAGTATTGATGATTGAGCGACGATCCAAAGTATCAAGGCTCGAAACTACATCCCAAGAGCTATCGTATACCTCAGCATTAGGGCTAACTACAAAACGAGCCGTAGCCTCGTAAATAGGTGGCGTTAAATATGAAAAGAGCAATGCACCATTCAAAGCAATAAGCATTGTTAGGACAACGATCCACCACCCTCGTTTTAAAGTTTGCAAATATAGATTAATTTCCATTATATAAACCTCCTGTCTGCATAACAAAAACAAATAAGACTTATTCTACCTTGTTTCGCGTAAACGTGTAAATAAAAACAGGTATCGCACAAAAATGCCACACCCGCAAATAGAACGAAAATATATCAGTCGTCATAGCTCATTTACAAAACACTCCCTAAACACATCCAATTAAATGATACTATGTTAAAAAAAAATAGCAAGACATGTATTGAAATATTCCCTCCCCCAAAGGTAAGATTTTTGAAGAAGAAGTTGTCAAAACCTATGATTATGCAAAAAAACATGAAATTCCCTGCTCTCACTACCGCCCAAATGATCGAAGTTGATCGTCTGATGATCGAAGTTTACGGCATCAGCCTTTTACGCATGATGGAAAATGCTGGCAGAAACCTGGCAGAGATGGCGTTGCGAATGCTAAAAGAAAGAGGCACAGGAAAAAGCGTAGCCATTCTTTGCGGAGCCGGAAATAACGGCGGCGGCGGGATGGTCGCTGCTCGTCACCTTCATAACCGTGGCGCAGATGTGCATTTGATACGTGTGGGAGATAGACCGCTTAAAGAGATTCCTGCACAACAATGGGAGATTCTCGCAAAAATGGGATTAGGGAACGAACCTGATTTCAACTTGGTCGATGCCAATTTGATTATCGATGCGATGATCGGGTACGGTTTAAAGGGCAACCCCCGCGCAGGCGTGGCAAAATTTATTGAAAAAGCCAACGCTTCAGGCAAGCCGATTTTGTCACTGGACGCACCTTCAGGACTAGATACAAGTTCGGGGACACCGGGCAAGCCTTGTATCCACGCGCGAAACACGCTGACTTTAGCCCTCCCAAAGGTGGGGCTTATTACTAAATCTGCAAAAGAAGTAGTGGGTGATCTTTATCTGGCAGATATCAGCGTTCCGCCAGAATTATATAAGAATCTTGGCTTGGTCGTTGAACCACTCTTTTTTCAGGATACAATTATAAAAATTTCGAATTCAGGAGAAGAAAATGTCTGATCTATATATAAAAGAACCTTCAACCATCGTAATGTATAGCACAACCTGGTGCTCGGACTGCACACGTGCAAAAAAATTTTTGAATAAGAAAAAGATCGACTATATTGACGTTGACATTGAAGCGGATGAAAAGGGGCGCGACTTTGTGATGCAAGTTAACGATGGTGCACGCGTTGTACCAACCATTATTTTCCCCGATGGCGATAAATTGATAGAACCTTCGACAGCAGAATTACGCGCAAAACTTGGCTAAAACGAAATCCCCGCGAAAATGCGGGGATTTCGTTTTTTAGGCTTCAAGACGAACAATACCTTGATTTTCTGGGAATTTCCCAACAACATCTTCGTAAAATTCTTTCAGGATCTGCATATCGGATTTCAGGTTTTCAGAAGGGAGAAAATGCCCGCCAATACCACAGACTTTCTTTGAATAGTCAAGAAAAGCCATTGCTATTGAAACCTTCGCGCCTTTCGCAATATGATAGAAGCCTGTTTTCCAATGATCGACGTGTTTTCGTGTACCTTCTGGTGCAAGAGCAATTACTAAAGCTTTGCTATCATTATATACATCGACTATTTGACCAACGAAATTCTTCTTGGCGCCACGCACAACAGAGATTCCACCTAGACAACGCATAATAGGGCCTGCGATACCACGAAAAAGAGAATCTTTGCCCACCCAACGCGGCTTTAACCCTAAACTAGCCATCATCAAGAAACCGATCGCCCAATCCCAATTAGAGGTGTGATGTGCGCCAACAAGAATATATTTTTCTGAAGGGGGAAGCTCTTCGACCAAACCCCAACCAATCAGGCGTAAAAGAAAACGAGAGAATCTTTGCCACCACGGCTTCTTTTTAGGCATAAAGCTACTCTCCTTTTATTTTTTCTTTGACGACAAGAAGCGAATCTCTCCCTGCTCTTGTGGATATTTACCAACAACGCTTGCATAGAAGTTTTGCAAAACGCCCAAATCTGCTTCTTTATCTCCGGTAGGGTAAAAATATCCACCCACGCCAAGTTCTTTCTGTGAATAGTCAATAAATCCCATCGCAACAGGAATTTTCGCACCTTCTGCAATATGATAGAAGCCTGTTTTCCAGTGATCCAAAGAACGTCGCGTACCTTCTGGTGCAATTGTAATGACCATATTTTTACGTTCCTTGTATAGATCAATGATCTGAGAAACAAAGTTTTTCCGCGCCCCGCGCTCAACAGGAATTCCGCCAAGGCCGCGCATAACCCATCCTTGCGGTCCTTTAAAGAGCGCGTCTTTACCGATCCAGCGTAGCCGAAGCCCTAGCCCAGCCATCATCAGCAAGGCGAGAGGAAAGTCCCAATTAGATGTGTGATGTGCGCCAATCAGGAGATATTTTTGTACAGGAGGCAATTCGGCAACCAAGTTCCAGCCAAATAATTGCAAGGTGTATTTTGCGGCTCGCTGCCAAATATAGTAGAAAGCGACTGATATAAAATTCATAGGGAGTCCTTTAGTAGGTAGGTTACTCAAAAACTTTATCACAAAGAGAGCTTTTCGCCTTGATTTTTTCATAAAAAGCCCCCTCTTTAATTTACCCTTCACCCTAAGGGGAAAGGTTAGGATGAGGCAGGGCACAAAACTGCTTATTATCGAAATAATTAGTTAGCATGATATTCTCATCACCCAAGCTCCGCATGTCATTAAGCTGCGGTAAAATACTGCAGAACAGAACAACATCATCCACTACACAGGTTTTCAAATAATGAATAAAACTCAATTTACACGCCGATACTATCGTAACCCCAAAGAACTTTTTGGCGATTTTGGCTATATCTTCAGCCAAAGAAAATTTATCCGCAAAACTATGCGAGAGATGATCTCTGACGAGTTCCGCGAACGCCTTATGATGGTGGTAACCGAAGTGAACGGCTGTCGATATTGCCGCGATTTTCATCTCAAAGAATCGCTCAAAAGCGGCATCTCAGAAGCCGAATTGGCAGAAATACTCGAAGGGCGTATCCCTAAAGATACGCCGCCAGACGAATATCAGGCACTAGCTTACGCGCAGCATTGGGCAGAAAATAACGCCCAAGCCGATCCCCAAATTTGGCAAAACCTTGTAGAAAATTACGGGCAAGAGAAAGCAGATGCCATTCAGCTTGTTTTGCAAATGATTCGCATGGGGAATTTATCAGGCAATTTAGTCGATTTCCTCCTCTACAAAATCAGTTTTGGGAGGCATGGGCTAGTTGAAGATGAAGAGCGTTTTTCTATAATAAAGTAGATATCCCCTAGAAAAAGGATTTCTAATGAAAACCAAACTCCCCGCCCTCTTAGCCCTGCTTTTTCTCATTCTTGCTTGCTCCATGCCTGGGATGACAACATCTGCGCCGCCAGATATGAACGCGACGCAACTTCACGAGGCTGAAATACGGATCGCTGTCGCGGAGACACAAACCGCACTCGCACTTGCTCAACCCCAGCCCAACGCCACCCTGGTCCCCGCAGCGGATGCCGCCACAGCGACCCCGGCAATTGTGCATCTCACAACACCTGGTGAACCCCCAAGTTTCTACGAAAACTGGATAACGGACAGAGATTCATCCAGCACAGCCCCACAGCGTGCGGCAAATGGAGGGGAGAATTTTGACAAAAATCTCTACGAACGTCCCTTCAACGCCATCACGATGGATATTTATTACCCCGATCTCGATATCAAATACGCACGACTCGATCGCGGTGCGACGTGGGTCTACTTAGAAATTGAAACATCAAATGTACGCCAAAGCGGCGGGATGCTTGGGAATTACGGTGCCGAATTCGATCTGGACGTAGACGGGCGCGGCGACTGGCTGATTCTCGCGTCGCAACCACAAGCTACCTGGTCGACCGTTGGCGTGCGCGTTTGGCAGGACACAAATAATGATGTCGGGAACGATTTTTCCGTTAGCTCCGACCCACCCCAAAAGGGGAACGGATACGACCTACTCTTCTTCGACCAGGGAAATAATCCAGACCCGGATATTGCTTGGGCACGGGTATCCCCTCATAATCCAAATTTCATCCAAATAGCTTTTAAACATTCACTGATCGCCAACGACAACACTTTCATGTGGGGCGCGTGGACAGATCAGGGCGTTTTCAATCCTGCTTTCTACGATTATAATGACCACTTCACCCACGCAGAGGCAGGCTCGCCTTTGCCGGGATTATCGAAATACTATCCGCTCAAAGCCCTTTTTGAAGTGGACAATACCTGTAGGATGTCTGTCGGTTTCACACTTACAGGAGATGAAGCAGGCAGTTGCCCTGTTTATGTACCGCCGACGGCAGTTCCACCAACGCATGAACCGCCAACACCAGAAACTACCCCTACAATTGGATTGTATTAAGTTCACAGGAGAAGTTCTAAATGTCTGAAAAATTCACCAAGCTCAAAGCTCTTATCGCAGAAGTTGCCGATTTAAACGCCGCTCAAGCCGTCTTAGGCTGGGATCAACAAACTTATATGCCCTCCGGCGGCGCAGAAGCACGCGGACACCAACTTGCCACGCTGGGCAGTTTGACTCACCAGAAATTCACTTCTGAAGAAATTGGCAATTTGCTCAACGACCTAAAAGCTGAGTTCGCCGATGCCGACCCCGATTCGGATGAAGCGCGTTATCTGAAAGTTGCCACAAAAGATTATGACCAGGCAACAAAAGTCCCTTCAGAATATGTAGCCAAATTCGCGAAATTAACCGCACGCGGGCATGAATCCTGGGCAAAGGCACGCGAGGCTTCTGATTTCTCCATTTTCCAAGCAGATTTGGAAGAAATCGTCGAGATGCGCAAAGAATATGTCTCTTTCTTCCCGCCGGCAGATCACCTCTACGACACTTTGCTCGATGAATTTGAACCGGGCATGAAAACCGCTGAAGTACAGGAAATTTTCGGCACCATGCGTGCTAAACAAGTTGAATTGCTCAAAGCCATCGCCGATGCCAAACAAGTGGATGACAGCTTTATGCACGTCAATTATCCCGAAAAGCAACAATGGGATTTTGGCGTAGAAGTCGCCACTAAATTTGGCTTTGACTGGAAGCGCGGCAGACAAGATAAATCGGTGCATCCTTTTACCACTTCCTTTGGTGTCAACGATGTTCGCATCACCACCCGTTTTATGGAAGACTTCTTCCCTTCTGCGCTCTTTGGCACGATGCACGAAGCCGGACACGGTCTTTACGAAATGGGCGTTAATCAAGAATACGAACGCACTCCGCTCAACGGCGGCGCATCGCTCGGCGTACATGAATCGCAATCTCGGCTGTGGGAAAATCTTGTCGGCAGGTCAATGCCCTTCTGGGAACACTTTTACCCTCGCTTGCAAGAAAGTTTCCCCGCACAGTTGGGTAACGTGAACTTGCCCAATTTCTACAAAGGCATCAACAAAGTTGAGCCATCCCTTATCCGCGTAGAAGCCGATGAAGCAACCTATAATATGCACATTATGCTCCGCCTTGAGTTGGAAATCGCCATGATCGAAGGTAGTGTTGCAGTAAAAGACCTGCCCGAACTTTGGAATACAAAATTCGAAGAATATCTCGGTATCACCCCCTCCAACGATGCAGAAGGCGTACTTCAAGACATCCACTGGTCATTTGGCGGATTGGGCTACTTCTCCACTTATGCCCTTGGTAACCTGATTTCCGTACAACTTTGGGAAAAACTTAACAAAGATATTTCTGATCTCGACGAGCAGATCCGTCAAGGGAAATTTGACACATTGCTCGGTTGGCTGCGCGACAATATCCACATTTATGGACGCAAATATGAACCGCAGGAACTCGTTCAAAAAGTGACAGGTTCCAAGATCACGCCAGAGCCTTATCTGCGCTATCTTGAAAATAAATATAGCGAAATTTACGGGCTTTAAGAAACTACTGCGTATTTCGTATTGCGTAAAAAATACACAATGCGAAATACGCTTTCCTTTTAATGAAAAAAACAATCTCCTTGCTCCTCGCTCTCCTTTTTTTAACTGGATGTAACCGTGCGGGCGTCTCCCCATCAACGCCGCTTCCCGAAAATCATGTCTACACGGTCGTTGCTGAAACGATGGCTGCGCTCCCAAGCTCCACGCCTGCTCCCCTTTTACCAATAGCAACTGTTGCCCCAACAAATACGCCCACTCTCCCTCCAACAACTGCGCCAACCAGTGTTTCTACAGCATTGCCTGAAGCACCACGCCCCGCCATCCAGGTTCTTTCGCCGGGAACATTGTCTAAAGTCGTTTCACCGATCGTGCTAAAAAGCTATATCCGCCCCGGGGCAAATGGACTCATTCAAGTGGAATTATTAGGCGAGGATGGCCGTTTATTGGCTCGCGAAATATTGCGAAGAGAAAGCGTTCTTGCCGAAGGAGCCTACGTCAGCATCGAAATCCCTTTTGAAACACGCGCTGCCGCTGAACTGGGACGGTTACAGATCAGCACCAAAGATGATCTTGATCGCCCTCTGGAAACGGAAAGTGTTCACCTTTTGCTGCTATCTGTTGGGAGTAATGATCTCAACCCGGGTATGTCGCCTTATGCTCGTGCGGCTTTCTTTTACCCCACATCTAAAACAGAGATATTTGGCGGAACATTGCCGATCATCGGCGAGATGCAAGCCTATAATGACAATCCTGTAGTTTTAGATTTACTCAACGATGAGGGAAAAACATTGGGGACGCGCACCCTTTCATTAGCGGCGGGGAGCAGGGAAGAGTTCGAGACTACTATCGAGTATGATGTGGACGAGCAAGTTGAAGCACGTTTGGTCATCCGTCAGGCAGATGAAAAATTTGAAGGCAGCATCTATCTTCACAGCCAGGCCGTGGTCATCAATCCTTAATTCAAAAAAGAAGCTGCTCTTTTGAAAGGAGCAGCTTCTTGCGTTAGTCTTCTATTTTCCCCAACCAATCCCCCACGAAAAGGAAAATCAGCGCACCTAAAATGGCGAATCCCAAATTAAGCGCGCCTATAGGATAGATATACCAACTTTTCCATGAAGCTAAAAAGTGCCCAGCGAAAAAACCAAGCCATGCCAAAACAAGGTAAAAAAGGATGTGTTTTGGTCCACCGCCGCGCCAAAGATGATAAAGCGCGCCCAGCAAAGAAGCAACTAAAAATGCAAGAAAAAGGGATGGAAGGCTCATTTTTATTCTCCAGTTGATGGTTGAATCATTCCGCCGCCGAGACAAATTACCCCATCATAAAAAACGGCTGCTTGCCCGGGTGTGATATCGCGCTGCGGCGCATCGAACTTGATTTCAGCTTGGGCGGTGTTGATGGGCGTTATTTCTGCCCATGCCTCTCTTGCCGCATAACGGATCTTGACCTCGGCACGAAAAGGATACTCGGGCGTTTTTCCGCTGATCCAATTAATTTTGCCGATAAGCATTTCGCTGCTTCCCAATTCTTCTGCCGCCCCAACGATAAGCCGATTTGATGCAACATCTTTCTTCAAAACATATAGCGGATTTGGGGCGGCGATGCCCAATCCCTTACGTTGACCAATAGTGTAAAAAGCCAAGCCTTTGTGTTTACCTAAAACCTTGCCTTCACTCGTGACGATTTCTCCCTGTACGGTTGTCTGCGGGGCATATTTGCGCAGAAAATCTCTATAGTCGCCACCAGAGAGAAAACATAAGTCTTGGCTATCTGATTTTTCTGCAACTGGCAAGTTAAATTTACGGGCGAGTTCGCGAATCTCCGATTTTGGGTATCCGCCAACGGGGAAAAGGGATTGGCGTAACTGAATCTGATCCAGCACATGTAAAACATAAGCTTGGTCTTTGCCGCGATCTACGCCACGTAAAAGCTGAACTTCACCATCATCTTTCCGATTTAGACGCACATAGTGCCCAGAAGCAATGAAATCTGCGCCAAGCGTAAGGGCATGCTCGCGCAAAACACCCCAGCGAATATGGCGGTTACACATCAGGCAAGGATTTGGCGTTTCGCCTTGCTGATAACTTGACAGGAAATAATCAACGACCACATCACGGAAGGGCTGTTTTGCATCAACCGTGTGAAAAGGGATGTCAAATCGCCGCGCGACCTGTTCTGCCAATGAGACAGACTCGAGGGTGCAGCAAGCATTCTCACTCTCTTTGCCGGGTTGCGACCAAAGACGAAGCATCATCCCTATCACCTCATGGCCCTGCTCCTTGAGCAACGCCGCTGCGACGGATGAATCTACCCCTCCAGACATAGCTACTACGATCTTAGACATAGGTATACCAATAATGTTGAATATATGAATTTATTTTCATTTATCTCTGGTTAAAATTATACCCGCATCGGTATGCACCTGTTATAATACTTTTCGTCACGAAACAAAAATACAGGAAAAAAATATGCCTTATCAAATCAAGTTTGGAACTGACGGCTGGCGTGGGCACGTTGCCGAAGACTATACCTTTGAAAACGTACGTCGCTGTTCGCAGGGGTTCGCATCTTACCTGATCGAAAAAGGGAATATCGGCAAATGGGTCGTCGTTGGATACGATAAACGCTTCCGCTCAGAACATTTTGCAGAAGCAGTTGCCGAGGTTTTGGCTGGAAATGGGTTGAAAGTTTACTTGACCGATGATGCTTCCCCCACCCCCGTTATCTCTTATTCTGTTGTCGCCAAAAATGCTGTGGGCGCGGTGAATGTAACAGCTTCTCACAACCCTCCCACTGACAACGGATTCAAAGTCCGCGACGAAAACGGTGGCGCAATTGATCCTGAGGGCTTAGCAAAAATCGAAGCATTGATCCCTGATTCTATAGACAATGTAAAAATAAAAGATGTTGATGATGCTAAAGCTGATGGCTCTATCGTTCTCTTCGACTCAACCATTGATTATATTGCCCATCTTGAAGAGTTGATCGATGTACAGCCGATCAAAGATGCGGGATTAACCATTCTCGTAGATGCGATGTGGGGCAACGGCGCGGGCTGGTTTAGCAAATTGCTTAGTGGCGGCGCAACAAAAGTAATCGAAATTCACAATGAACGCAACCCATCCTTCCCTGAAATGAAACGCCCTGAGCCAATTCCACCAAATGTGGATGTCGGCTTGCAAGCTGCCAAAGATCATAACGCCGATATTTTCCTCGTCAACGATGGCGATGCCGACCGTGTCGGCTTTGGCAACGAGAACGGCGAATTTATTGACCAACTCCGTGCCTATGGTTTGCTTGCTTACTATCTCCTCGAAGTACGCGGTGAACGCGGCGATATTGTAAAAACGCTCTCCACTACCACCATGCTTAATAAATTGGGCAAGGTTTATGATGTTCCCGTTCATGAAACCGGCGTAGGCTTCAAATATATTGCCCCGAAATTCACTGAAACCGATGCGCTCATTGGCGGCGAAGAATCTGGCGGATACGCTTTCCGTGGCAATGTCCCCGAACGCGATGGTATTCTAGCTGGTCTTTACATGCTAGATCTCCTCGTGCGTACCGGCAAGAAACCCACAGAACTCCTCGCAGACCTTTTTGAAAAAGTTGGCGGCGAACATTTCTACAATCGCATTGACACGCCTTTTGAAGGTGATAAACAAGAGAAGATCGACCATATTCTTTCAGCCAATCCCGAAACCATCGGCGGTTTGAAAGTGACAGAACTCGTTACTGTAGACGGATACCAATTCCGTCTTGAAGACGGCGGCTGGCTGCTGATCCGTTTCAGTGGCACCGAGCCAATCATCCGCGTTTATTGCGAAACCATGCACGCAGACAAGGTTGAAGCCATTTTGCAAGATGGTCTAAAAATTGCAGGCATTAAATAACTTGCAACCTTAAATTTTGAACCTTACAGACACCCACGCCCATCTTTATTGGGATAGATTTAACGAAGACCGAGATGATGTTATCTCGCGCGCTAAAGAAGCAGGATTAACACGTATCCTCGTCCCCGGAACCACGCTTGAAACGAGTCTTGCTTCCGTTAAATTGGCAGAGTCTAACCCTATCGTTTTTGCGGCTGTTGGCATCCACCCCACGGATGCGCTCACGTGGACAGAGCGTACGAAAGATGAACTTCGCAGGATGGCTCGCCCCCCTCTCCCAAAGAGAGAGGGGACAAAGGTGGTAGCTATTGGCGAGATCGGTCTCGATTATTATTGGGATCGCGCACCGCACAGTGTACAAAAAGAGATATTGCAAGAGCAACTTTCTCTTGCAGAGGAACTTAATCTGCCAATTGTGCTACACTTGCGCGAAAAAAACGATGCGCCCGAAGGTGATTGCGCTACCGATCTACTCGAGATGCTCGAGAAATGGGTATCAAGCCTAAGGTTAGGAGCGCATCCGCTTGCAAAATGCCTGGGTGTGCTACATTCTTTCTCAGGCACAGGTGAGATAGCGAAAAAAGCCATCGCGCTCGGTTTTATGATCGGCGTGACAGGCCCGATCACTTTCAAGAAGATGTCCCAGCGGAGAGAAATGATCGCATCTCTCCCGTTAGAGAGCTTGCTTATCGAAACAGACGCACCTTTTCTTAGCCCGCAGCCCAAGCGCGGAAAGCGGAATGAACCCGCTTATGTGCGTTTTGTAGCAGAAAAAATTGCCGAAATACACGGCAAAAGCACGCGAGAAATTGCAGAAATTACCACTGCAAATGCCACTCGCTTATTTAATTGGTGATATTTTGAGCACGAAACCTTTGGTTAAAGCAAATATAGAAAAAGTAGAGGCACGAATGCGTGCCCAAGCGAATGAACGACACCCCGATTTACGCGTAGCCCTGGATAATTTGCTCGCGGCAGGCGGCAAACGCGTTCGTCCGAAGTTGGTTTTATTAACAGGCAATATGCTCGGCGCAGATCCTGAAAAACTGGTAACGCTCGCCGCTGCTATTGAAATGCTCCATACCGCTACTCTTGTCCATGACGATTTAATTGATGGTTCGCTAATGCGGCGTGGAAACGACACGCTAAACGCCAACTGGACTCCTGCTGCAACAGTGCTCACTGGCGATTTTGTCTTTGCCCGTGCTGCAAAACTAGCTGCTGAAACCGGCTCTCTCACCGTGATGGAAGAATTTGCCGAAACACTCGCGATCATGGTCAACGGCGAGTTAACGCAAATGTTCGACGCGCGTGGCTTGGCAAGCAGGGAAAATTATTACGAACGAATTTATGCCAAAACCGGCTCTCTTTTTGAGCTTTCTACACATGGTGCCGCCATTATTAGCCCCGTAGATACAGAAATTATCGAAAAAGCACGTATTTTCGGACGGGAACTTGGCACCGCCTTTCAAATCGTGGACGATATTCTTGATTTCACTGGTGACCAAGCTGCTGTAGGCAAACCAGTCGGGAGCGATCTTTTGCAAGGGCTTATCACTCTGCCCGCACTCTATTATATAGAGCAATATCCTAATGACAAGCAGGTAAAATCCCTGCTTAATGGACATTATCACAACGAAAAAGAAATGGCTATCTTGGTAGAAAACATCCGCCAAAGCAATGCAATTCAACTTGCGTTAAACGAGGCAAAAGAATATGCCTCCCGCGCCTTGCAATCGCTTAATGGGCAACCCCAAAGCGAAGAGCGTCTTGCCCTTGAGAGTCTCGCCCAATACGTAACAAATCGCAATGTTTAAAAACCCTTTTATCCTCAAACTTGGCTCTTTCCTGCATCAATCGCCAGGCTACAGCCGTGAATATCCCTTTAAGCACGATAAAATTCAGTTCAGAGAAGATTTCTCCCTGCACAATCTTGAAGGTCTTGTTAATGCCACCCGCACACAAGAAGGATTGCTCATACAAGGGGATTTTGAAGGGAATTTAACTCTCAACTGTGTTCGTTGTTTGGAAGATTACACCTATTTTCTCACATGGAAAATCACTGAACTCTATGTTTTTGAAGGCCAGGAAGCCAACGAAGATGAACTTGTTTTGCCCGCCAATGCACAAATTGATCTGGGAGAAGCTATAGCAGACGAAGCATTGCTAGACATCCCCATCAACCCGATCTGCAAAGCAGACTGTCAGGGTCTTTGCCAAGCCTGCGGTGCGAACTTAAATCGTGGTGATTGTGGGCACAAAGACCTTCCCGAAGAAGAAAATGTGGTTGAGGAAGAACACTCCCCCTTTGCTGGGCTAAAAGATTTATTGGATTAAGAACCGCTTCACACCTAAATTCAACTTGCTACCCTTATATCAACATCTGCCTGTCGTAATTTTTTCTGCAAACAACAAACCCCTTAGGAGGATAATATGGAAGGAATCTCAGCTATCATCAGCAGCATCGCCACAATTTTGTGGCCCCTGATCGTTATCGTTATTGTCTTCGCTTTCCGCAAAAGCGTCGAAGCACTCATCATTTCTGCCCGTGGACGTAAATTCACCGTCAAGATTGGTGAGATGGAACTCAGCATGGACGAGTTCAGCAAGCAACAAGGCGTTATGATTAAGGATTTGCAAACACGCGTTAATGAACTGCAACGTCAAATCGACCCCAAAGGTACAGAAACAGAAAGCAACATACCAACAACAGAAAATACCACCTTCGAGGAGAAAAGGGTAGAAATTCGAAGAGCAGAAGATCTTCCTAAAGCGGCAAGCAAACCTGAGGCTAAGAATATACCGCTGGATATCGACGACAATATTTCTGATATTCTGTGGGTAGACGATCATCCCAAAAACAACGCCTTCATTATCGATTCTCTAAAAGAATCTGAAGTTAAAGTCTCAACCGCACTGAGCACCGAAGATGCTCTGAAACATTTCAAATTAGGCACTTTCGACTGCGTAATCTCAGATACTTGTCGGCAAGAGGGCAAAGAAACACCTAATTGCCATGCCGGATTTGAGCTATCAAGTCTAATTCGCGAGCTGGATGAAGATGTCCCGATTTACATCTACACCGATAAAGTAGACGAAAAGATGAAGATGAAGGCACATACCGTGGGCGCAACAGCGATCACATCATCTCCTTCTGAGTTATTGAAGTTATTGAGTGATTAAACTTGCCCCAAAACCTAGCCCATAGTAAACTAATACTTATGAACGCAAACTTTTTCACGACAAAATCACGAGGCAATATGCCTATGACTATGCCCTGTCCCATACGGACGGTGACGGAGGTTGCGCGCTAATTTTACGCAAACACACTCTTGAGGGCTGTCCGCAATATGGGCAGCCCTTTTTTATTGAAATTATTGAACGGAGAAAATTATGACAGAAAATATTCTTGTTGCTATCGCCTGGCCCTACGCCAACGCTGAAATCCATGTTGGGAATATCACCGGCTCACATTTATCGGGAGATATTATTGCTCGTTATCATCGTCTAAAAGGACGAAATGTGGCCATGGTCAGCGGAACGGATTCGCACGGCACGCCCGTCACCTTACGCGCAGAAGATGAAGGCAGCACGCCAGAAAAGGTCTATAAACGCTTTCACGAGGGTTTTCTGGAGCTTTTCCAGCAAATGGGCATTAGCTACGATATGTTCACGACCACGCATACAGAGAATCATTTCAAGGTCTCGCAGAGCATTTTCCTTGCATTGAAAGAAAACGGTCATCTTTACGCGAAAAAATCGATGCAGTGGTACTCGCCCGAAGCAAGCCGCTTTTTGCCTGACCGCTACGTTGAAGGCACCTGCTATATTTGCGGCGAAGATGGCGCGCGCTCTGATCAATGCGACAGTTGCGGCAATGTGCTAGAGCCAGCTAAATTGAAGAATCCCAAAGCAAAAAGCGGCGATTCGCTTGAGTTGCGTGAAACAGAGCATTTTTATCTCGACCTCTCCAAACTTGAACCGAAGGTAGCAAGTTTCTTGCGCGAGCGTTCCGCGCATATGCGTGATACTGTTTTGGGTGAATCTCTCGGGAAGATCGAAGCCGAGGGGCTGCTCCCGCGTCCCATCACCCGCGATCTGGATTGGGGTATCCCCGTCCCCGTTGAAGGCTGGGATGGCAAATGTCTCTATGTCTGGTTCGAGGCGGTCATCGGCTATCTCTCCTCGCCCATCGAAATGGCGCAAGTCAACGGCACGCCCGATGCCTGGCAAGACTGGTGGACAAATCCCGATGCGCGTCAGCTCCATTTTATTGGTAAGGACAACATCTTTTTCCACACCGCGTTGTGGCCCGCTGAATTGATGGGCGCAGGCACAGAGTTTATGAAGATTTTTACGGGAGAAGAAAAGCTCCTCACCCTCCCCCACGATGTGCCCGCCAATCAATTTATGAATCTCGAAGGACAGAAGATCAGCGGTAGTCGCAATTGGGCAGTTTGGGGACGCGATGCTCTCACACGTTACGACCCAGATGCGCTCCGTTATTACCTAACCGTCAATATGCCCGAAACCAAAGATTCAGATTGGGATTGGGAATTTTTCGTCGCGCACAACAATAACGAACTGGTTGCCAATTGGGGCAATCTCGCCAATCGCGTGCTTTCCTTCTGCTATAAACATTGGGAAGGGCATATTCCTGAAGTAGATACCGCTACCCTTCGTCCCTCAGATGTAGAATTACTTGCCACCATCGAAGCCGGATTTAATTCAGTCGGCGATCTGCTCGAAGCCGTCAAAATTCGCTCGGCGCTGAACGAAGCAATGCGACTGGCAACCGAGGTAAACAAATATCTTGACACCTCCGCCCCCTGGAAAGAACTCAAAGTAGACCGAGAAGAGGCTGCAAAATCGGTCTACACTGCCCTAAAAGCAATTGACTCGCTCAAAACCATTTTTGCGCCATTTTTACCCTTCACCAGCGAAAAGCTGAATGAAACCTTTGGCTACGAAAACCCGCTCTTTGGCGAGCAATTTGTTGAAACTATCGAAGATAACCTCGGCACGCATACCGCTCTACGCTATAAGGGTGTGGAAGGTGAGCAATGGAAAGTAAGCGAGCTAAAACCTGGCGCGGCGTTTAACAAACCAGAACCGCTGTTCAAAAAATTGGATAAGGAAATCGTTGAAGAAGAGAGAGGAAGATTGGGGTGATTTTTTCCGAAATTTCTTAATTACTAAAGACAAGAAAAAAAGCTACTAAAAAGTAGCTTTTTTCTTTAGTAGTCCCTTACTACTGCGATATAATTGCTTCGTTCCCCCTTATGCACCCCAAACTGTACATAGTATAGAGAAAGTTGCATTTTTCACATAATATTTTCCGCCACATATCGGACAAAAATCGGACACGCTCCATAAAACAGATGATAATTTTAGAAAAGGTCACTCCAAAATTTCTTGAAACCCTGCTCAAAAAGTGGCAAAAAGGGGATTTTAGTGCAGAAGATTTAGCTACTCTGGATTTTTCACCCATTGAATTAAAAACCTTTGAGCAGCAACAACTATCTCTTCGAGAAATGCTCTATCAACGCATCCAGAAAAATCTGCCCGACCTTCTTTCTCAAGCGGTATCAAGCCAAAATCAGGAGCGGGCACTTCATGAGTTAAGAAAACTCTTCCAGTCTGCACCATCCAATGCACAATATTTCAGCTTGATCTATTTTCGCTATTTTGCCCTTCAAAGACACACAGTAAAAGAATTGGCTAAAAATATCGGCGTTTCTGAGCGCACACTGCGACGCTATTTACTAAAAGGCTTCGAATTACTCAGCGTTCAGCTAAAAAGAGCCTCCGAAAAGGAAATATCCTTTTTTTCTAAGAAGAAATTTAAAAGCCATTTTCCTAACCTTGCAGAGAATCAAGCTGTTGGTATAGAAAAAGTTCTCGCAAAAATAATTGGATGGGTAAAAGAAGAAAATTCTCATTATGCCATTAGCATTGAGGGTATTGGTGGTATTGGAAAAACCCTTATTGCAAAATATCTCTCAGAAGAAGTTTATAAAAACGGATGTTTTGATGGCTACGCATGGATCAGCGCTCGTCAAGTGGAACTGTCACCCTCTGGAGAAATAACATCAATAAATAATTTTGTAAATACGCTCGATGACGTGGTCGCCCGCCTCGCTCAGCAGCTTGGGCAAAATCATCTGGCAGGTTTATCTACGCAAGATAAATTAGAGGGGCTGAAGACACTAACCCGCGATAAAAGTCTTTTTATCGTTATCGACAACCTTGAAACACTCGAAGACGTAGATATACTCGTCCCTGAATTGCTCAAACTCACAAAACCCTCCAAGTTGTTTTTTACAAGCCGAAAAAGCCTGCATCACTACTCCGATCTATACACACTCCGTACGCCAGAGCTATCTCTTGAAAATAGCCGCGCACTAGTGATGGGAGAATTAGACCGCTGTGGACTTTCATTAACACTGTCGGACGAAATCATCTCTGACCTTTATCAGATCACAGGCGGAATCCCTCTTGCCCTAAAACTTGCTACCGCGCAATTTGGCGATATCCCGGCGAAAGAGATCATCCAACTATTACGTGAAGGCAAAGAAAGTGCCCAAAATATGTATATCTATATTTACAGACAAGCATGGCTCTTGCTTGATGATATAGGCAAAAATCTCCTGATCTCGATGCACAACATCTCTCCCGATGGTGAAGACCGCGACTGGATTTGCGATTTGAACGGGCTAAACGAAGAAGAATTTGCAAAAGGGCTACAGCAACTTAAAAGGCTTTCTCTTGTTGAGTTTGCTGGTTCCATTGAAAGACCGCTCTATCGCATTCATCGCTTAACGACAACCTTCTTAGAATCGGATATTTTGCGAGGGTGGGAAGATAAGGAAGTATGATAAATACAGCCACTTCTTCGTCTTGGGCTAAAGAAAATGCTCAATGGCGCTCATCCTATGCAGATATTTTGCCAAAGCAAATTGACCGCCTAATTATTCGCATTGAGAAGAATAAAGCCAAAAAAGAGACTCTTTCTTATCATTTTGAAAGTATGCTAAGGGTTTTTGAGCAAGGCTTACTGCACCCAGACCTCGCCACACATCTTAGACTGATCAACCTCGTCCGCGCGTTGCATCCGCTCCCCATCTGGTGGGGAAAATGGACAGAGTGGATGCACGTTCTTAACAAAACGACAACCATTGCCCAAAAAGCAAATCAGATTGACGATCAAATTTGGTTAGAACTCAAACAAGCCGAGATGCTGCTCTCTACAGGAAAGGGGGAGGAAGCTTTGGCTGTTGCACAAAAAATCTTAAAAATAGCGCGTATACACCATAAATTTAAAATAGAATTTCAATCAGAAATGCTTCTTTTTACAATACAGAGATATTTAGGGCATATTCAAAACCCGCTAAATGCTTTGGAAAAATTAGAAAAATCGCTCTCTGAAAAAAAGGAACATCTTTCCCCAAATGTTGCTCAAAAGCTTGATATCGAATTCTCTCTTAAAAAAAGCGATATTTTACAGCGCCACGGACATATAGAAAAAGCATTGGAAAGCTCACAGCATGCATATCAATTATCAGAAAAGCTTTTTGATAAGAAAGACCTAAAAATGGCACAAGTTCATAGTCGTCTTGGGGCTAATTATTGGGCAAAAAGTGAATATGAGAAATCGATTGCTCACTATATTCAGGCAAGGAGAATCTTCCAGCTTTGGGGAGATCAAACTTCTCAAATCGATTCGATGGGAGATATGGGGCTAGTCTATTGGAGTGCAGCAAAATATAAAAAAGCAGAAGAAATCCTGGAAAAAAGCATCAGAATGGCCGAAGAAGTCAACGCCCGACAATGGCAAACGATCCAAACTGGTGATCTGGGCGTTGTAAGCTTGAGCCGGGGCAAATTATCTCGGGCAACAGCACTCATAGAGCAACATCTAAGTCTTAGCATCCTAACCAATAATCATACCGAGACAGAACGAGCCAACAGCAATATAGCCAATGTGCAACTTTTTCTGGGCGATTTTGAAGAAGCCTATCAGCGTCTAAAACGCAGCCTAAGAAGTGTTGAAGGAAAGAGATTAGAGATAGCAATAGGGGTTGTTAGAGCCAAAGTTGCATGGGCACTCGAGGGGTTAGGCTTTCAAGAGGATGCCATTAAATATGCAAAGAGCGCTTTAACACATGCGAATAAAATAAATATACCCTCGCTTAAAATACTAACGCTACGTGCTATAAGCGAAACAACAGATAATACAGAAGATAGAATTCGCTATGCAGAAGAAGCCCTTGAAATGGCGAGAAAACACTCACGTCCACTCAATGAAGCTGGCGCACTTCTCACACTCGCTGAAGCAAAACAAGATGATGCCTTACGGGAAAAAGCTATAGACATTTTGGAAAATATCGGATCAGAAGATTGGTTGAAAGCCCCTGTCGTATTTAGGACACTGCGTTTGCCACTCTTGTTATAAAAAAGCGACCAAAATAATTGGTCGCTTTTTTATTTGAGCTCCGTTCTACTTTCCGAGAATTACCAGCGCATTTCTCTGCGTGCCTGTTTGACTAAATCTACGAACTCTTCCATCGCGTCTTCCCTATCAAAATAATCTTCGAGACGGCGGGCTTCATCGTAGACATCGTCGAGGTCGCTGTCTTCTGCCCAGTAGCTATCGCCGAGGACTTCGGCGTACTCCGCAACTACGACCGCGCGTTGGAAATAGGGGTCAGCTTCGCGAAAATCGTAGGCAAAATCTTCTGTGTAAATATCTTTTTCTATTTCTACGACCTGGCGGGTATCGGGGTCTTCCCAGCGCATGTGAACGGTCGCCACACGGCCGTAGGCTTCTCTATAAAGCTTTATTTCGTATAAAGCGGTCACAGAATGGCCTGCGCCGATCTCACCCGCGTCTACGCTGTTGTCACGGAAATCATCATCCGCGATATCGCGATTTTCGTAGCCAACCAAGCGATAACGTGAGACCACGTCAGGGTTAAAATCAACCTGGACTTTTGCATCCATCGCAATTGTCTGGAGAGTGCTGGTCAGATCATCCACGAAAAGTCTTTTGGCTTCACCTGTATCATCGATATAGGCATAAAAGCCATCGCCATTATCTGCAAATTGCTCCATGAGCGTATCGTTGTAATTATCCATCCCGAAGCCGAAAGTAGCGAGGGTGATGCCCTCATCCACGTAGCCTTGCACTTCTGCGAGAATGGCATTTGCTTCGACTTTGCCAACATTGGCAACACCATCTGAGAGTAGAATGACACGGTTAATGCTATCCGCTTCGTAGGCACGCATCGCGGTTTTGTATCCCAACTTAAGACCGGCTTCTGCGTTTGTTGAGCCTTCGGAGCGCAAAGCATAAATTGCCGAGAGAATTTCTCCTTTATCAGTAGCAGGCGTAGGGTCAAGAACGACACGAGCGTTCGATCCATAAACAACAATACTGACCTGATCTCCCCTCCGTAATTGCTCCACGAGCATTTCGAGCGAACGTTTGACCAATCCCAATCTGTTATCCATATCCATTGAGCCTGAAACATCAATGACGAAGGTCAAGGATACATCTTTGCGGTCAAAATGATCCACATTGTAGCCCTGAATGCCTACGCGCATCATTTCGTAGCGTTCGGTTTGGGTAAAAGGCGAGGGTGCGCCATCGAGGTTGATGCTAAAAGCCTGGCGGGCAGATGGCTGCGGATAATCCTGCTCGAAATAATTGATATATTCTTCAACGCGTACAGAATCTTCTGGGGGCAGATTTCCGTCGTTGAGATAGTTGCGCATGATGGTGTAAGAGCCAGTATCGACATCGAGAGCGAATGTGGAAAGATGGTCATCTTCGGTGTCGATAATCGGATTTGTACCATAGCCCTCGAAAAACATATCGGTGGGTTCGTCATCGCGCTCGCTTTTCGGTTGGTTGCTGTCAGAATAACTTGGTGCGCTACTCGGAGCAGCTTCTCCTGAACTATATTCGGTAATAGGGGCTTCTTCTGCGGCGGGTTCTTCCATAGGAGCGGCGTACTCCTCAGAAGCTGATTCTTCCGCAGGTCTTTCTTCGGCAGGGGCTTCTTCTGCAGTGGGGGCAGCACTTCCACAAGCACCGAGCAAAAAAGCGGCGATTAAGAGCGTAGTAAAAGCGATCCTTTTGGTTTTCATTTTCTCCTCCTAGAGAAAGTGTCGCATTCAGGAAAAACCTCTGAATGCTTATGCGTCGCATCCAAAAGCGGGATGCTTAGAGTGAGTATTGCTCTTATGACGCAAAGAGGAGGAGAGAAGTTCCCCTTAAATGATTCTGAGATTTTGCCCCCTGCCCTTCGGGCATCCCCCAAAATTCCAAAACGTGTAATTTAGGGGGAAAGGGCACCTATGTGTTTTAAAAGAAAACGCCAAAAATCTTGAAGACCTTTGGAGTCGGTATCACGGTAGTAAACGTGGTAAAAGTATTTTGAGTCTTGAAATGGTTGACACCTACTTTAGACTATCACCTTTTCAACGCGAAAAGCGCGAAAAAAGCGAAAAACACGAATTTTTAAGGTTTTTTCGCGGCATTCGCCAAATTCGTGCAATTCGCGTTAAGATTTTTTAACTCAATATCAGTTTCCACGCTAAGTGCCATGCTAACTTGGAGTCTATTTGGAAAAGGATTACTGGGTCATTCTCGGTCTAGATCACGCTCGCCTTGCAAATAATCCAACAACATCTGTAAAACGGCATCAGCCGAATAGTTTTTATTCTGAAGGCGGTTGCCGTCCCAGCAGAAATGGCGTGACCAATTTCCTTCAGCGGTGGCAAGCCCAATCCAGATCGTGCCGACGGGTTTATCGGGCAACCCGCCGCCGGGACCGGCGATCCCGCTGACGCTTAATCCTATATCGGCTTTGAGTGCTTTTCGCACGCCCTGTGCCATTTCGAGAACGACTTCACGGCTAACAGCACCGTGCGCTTTGAGGGTATCCCATGAGACATCGAGCCAATGTACTTTTGCTTCGTAAGCATAGGCTGTGATACTGCCTAAATAATATTTGGAAGAGCCGGGGAGATTGGTAATGCGATGTCCGATCAATCCACCAGTACAAGATTCTGCAAAGACAACTTTTTGCCCATGTTCAATGAGCTTTTCTGCAATTTTAAGTTCAAGAGATTGTAATTTCATGGCGGGTATTATACCAATGGCGGGCAAAAAAAGAACCCTGCGAAAATAATTTCGCAGGGTTGCTATACTCCATTTTATTTCTAGTATAGCCCCTGATTGAGCTCGTTGAAAATATCGCCAATAGCAGGTCCCATTGCAGTCAGACCACCTACAACAATCGCAACACAGCAACAAATGAAGAGGAAGAATACAAGCCCCGGTAGAAGCACCGAGCCAACAGCTTTTCCCGTATCAAGACCGTTGACAGCTTGAACTGCAAAGACTTGAAGGACAATCATATATATCGAAACAGCAAATGACAATACGCCAAAACACACACCAACAAAGGGAATTGCGCCTAATAGTGATAACAGGGCTGATACTACCGAAACAGGGACAAATATCGCTGAAAAGGTATAAGCTAATTTATCAAAAGAACCTGCGCCACCAAATAGTTTGGCCACCCATTGGATAAGAGCAACAGAAATTGCAAAGCCAATAACACCCATAATTGCAAATACGGGTGCGCCGCAAATAACGGTCCCAAATCCAATGGAAGAGGGTACGCTCATTGGTATTTCACGCGCTATTTCTGGCGGCAAAAGGTCTTGAAGACCGCCCATTTGGCTACCGACACTAAAAGATTGAGCCAGCAAATTGGCAAAACCACTTATCAGCGCAGCAACAAAAACCCACAAGAAGGCTTTTCCTGTTGTTGCGCCGGGTTGCGCGGCAATATCTGCAAAGGTGCCAACATTCGGCTTTGTCACGGCAGCAATCCAAGTTTCAAATATGGTCATTTCACCGCCGCTCTCGAGGCTGGGGTCATTTTGGTCAAGAAATTCTGGTATTTCAGACATAATTTACTCTCCTTAATAATTTAGATATCTATGCTCTTTATTGTAGGGGAGCATGGCATAATGTCAAGCTCAAATGCTTTCATTCTTTCTTTTCCTATAAGAAAGAAAGCCTTAAGCTAAGGTAAAATAGTCCTTATGCAAGTCTCTGAATACATCAAAAACACCCTCGCCACACTCCCTGATAAGCCTGGTTGCTATATCATGAAAAACGCCGAGGGGAAAATCATTTATATTGGCAAGGCGGTCAATCTCAAGAACCGCGTGCGCTCCTATTTCCATGCCAGCGCAGGGCATGATCGCAAAACACGGCGGCTCGTACAAGAGATCGTCGATATCGAATGGATCGTCGTCGGTTCGGAGCTGGAAGCGCTCATTTTGGAGATGAATCTGATCAAGCGTCACCGTCCACATTTCAACGTGCGCCTGAAAGACGATAAACGCTACCCTTATATCAAGGTTCATTGGCAAGATGATTTCCCCAAAGTAACCGTCACCAGACAACTCCGTAAAAATGATGGTGCGCGTTATTTTGGCCCCTACACATCCGTTTGGGCAGTTCATCAAACATTGGATTTACTGCGTCGCATTTTCCCTTATTTGACTTGTAACCGCGAGATCACTGGGATGGACAAACGCGCGTGTCTCTACATGGATATCAACTTGTGTAGCGCCCCCTGTGTGGGTGCCGCCAGTAAAGCGGAATACCGCCAAATGATCACCGATCTGATGCAATTTCTCGATGGACGCACTACTCCCATCGTCAAACGGATGCAGCAAGAGATGGCAAAAGCATCAGAAGAAATGCGCTATGAAAAGGCCGCTTCGCTTCGTGACCAAATTAACGCCATAGAAAAAGTAGTAGAAAAGCAAAAAGTGATCACAAAAAAACAAATCGATTCAGATGTGATCGCGATGGCGCGCGAAGATGGCGATGCCTGTGTGCAGATATTCTTTATTCGTGCGGGCAAAATGATCGGACGAGAGTATTTCATGCTCGAAGGCACAGAAGACAGCGCAGACGAAGAAGTAATGGCGCAATTCGTTAAGCAATTCTACACAGAGGCTGCAAACGTCCCATCTGAAGTTTTGCTGCCAAAAGAGATCGAAGAAGCACATATCATCAAGCAGTGGCTAAATACCAAACGCGGCGGACGCAAAGTAGAAATGCGTGTTCCGCGGCGTGGACAATCTCGTCATCTTGTCCAGATGGCAACCGAAAACGCCTCTGAAACATTAAAATCTCTCCGCGCGCAATGGCAGGCAGATACCCATAAACAGGAACAATCTATTGCTGAATTACAAGAAGCCTTTAAACTCAAGGATCCGCCCAACAGAATTGAGTGCTATGATATTTCCAATACTCAGGGCGTGGCAACCGTCGGGAGCATGGTCGTTTTTACGCAAGGTGTGCCAGACAAGAAACTCTATCGGCGTTTTAACATTCGTAGCGTGACGGGACCGGATGATTTTGCCAGTATGGAGGAGGCGTTAACGCGCAGATTTAAACGCTGGGAAGCTGCTCAGGTTGAAACGAGCAAGCCTAAAAAGGCGAGCGATGCGTCCTTTTCCTTTTTGCCAGACTTACTGATTGTAGATGGTGGCAAAGGGCAGCTAAGTCGTGCTGTCGAGGTACTTGAAAAATTCGATCTGATGGGTAAAGTCCCCGTTGTGGGATTGGCAAAACGCGAAGAGGAGATTTTCTTCCCGAATAATCCGCAAAGTATTTTATTGCCGCGTCACTCACAGGGTTTTTATCTTATCCAGCGAATTCGAGATGAAGCACATCGTTTTGCGATCACGGCCCATCGAAAACAACGGAATAAGATCGGCATGACCTCGGCTTTAGATGTGATCCCCGGCATCGGGCCTGCAAAGAGAAAATCCCTCTTGCAACATTTCGGCTCTCTGGATAAGATAAGGCTCGCCAGCGTGGATG
>JABGQT010000021.1 GCA_018648685.1 Anaerolineae bacterium | reverse complement strand
GCATTAGGAACATAACTAAGGTTTTCGGCAGCATCATAAACTTTTTGGCGCGTTTGAGGAGGGATGCTAGCCCTTTTTACGTTATTGAGTACAAGCGAAACAGTGGTGCGTGACACACCTGCTAAATTTGCTACATCTTGGCTCGTTGCACGCTTTCTTCTCACTCAGTCTCCTCAGACAGTAACGCGTGTTAGTAACACGCGTTACTAGTGTAGCAAAAATCCATATGCTTGTCAAATTATTCCCTCGTATATTGGTTTTCTAAATTGAGAGAGATTGTCTTACACCGTTTCTTTTTGATTTATTGAAGACGATAAGTATGGGAGAGATTCTACATAACCTGAGTGTTTCCCTAAACAAAACAGGCTCCTGGTGATTTATCACCAGGAGCCTGTTTTGTGTTGTTACACTCTGCGGTCCCGACGGGATTTGAACCCGCGATCTCGGCCTTGACAGGGCCGCATGTTAAACCGCTACACCACGGGACCAACTAACGGACGATAGTTTACCACAGGGGTATTTGGGGGTCAAGTTTTTTGATGATGAAAATGTATTGACTTATTCTTTTTTCTTTTCTGTTCTTTTTTCCTTTTGTGATGTGACATAAATCCCCGCCAGAATTAGTACCCCGCCGATAATTTGCAGGGTTGTAGGAATTTCTTTTAGGATGACAAATGCCAAAATACTTGATCCGATTGGCTCGCCGAGGGTGGTCACTGCGACCAGGGCAACAGGAAGGTAACGCAAAGCCCAGTTGTAGGTGGAGTGTCCAATCAGTTGAGGGAAAATGGCGATGAGTAGCAGCCAGAGATAGGTTATAGCAGAGTATCCGAGCAGGGTTTCTCCTCCGACGAAGAGAATGATGAGCATAACAATTGCTGCCATCCCGTAGACGAGAAAAATGTAGGGGATGAGAGACATTTTGGCCCGTAGCTGTCGTCCTATGAGTAGATAGCCTGCGATTGCCCAAGCACCTGCCAGAGCGAGGAAGTTGCCTTTTGATGCCTCAGCAAGCCCAAATCCGGTAGGTGACGCGCAGATGATGCCGCCATCCCAAGTGCAGCCTTCGCTGAATCCGATGATGGTGCCGCCGACGAGAGTCAGTATCATCCCAAGGATGACGGTTTTGGTGAGTTTTTCTTTGAGAAAGATCGGCGCAAGGATAGCGACCCAGAGCGGTGATGTGCTGACAAGTACGACAGAGTTGGTGATGGTCGTGTATTCAAGGGAGGTGATCCATGTGGCAAAGTGAATAGCAAGAAAGATACCCGAAAGAAGACCGAGCAGTAGTTCTTTGCGGGAGAGATTTTTTAGCTCTGCGCGATGGCGTATTAGCGTAGGTGGCGCGAGAAAGAGACTGGCAAGCAAAAGACGCGATGCGGCGATGACTAGAGAAGGGGCTTCCTTTTGAGCAAAGCGGATGAATACCGAGGATGTTGAGACGGCGAGAATGGCAATGCTGATCGCGATAAGTAAGCGCAGAGATGATGGTTTTTCTGTAGGCACGAGAACTCCTTTTGCTAGGGCGTTGGTTTATTCTAATGCTTTTTCAGGATGCGGTAAAATTTGCCTATGAAGTTACATAGAGGTGTATGGAAATGAAAAATAATATTATGCGTCTCCTTGAATCTAGAAAGATCACTTATACTGCTTTTGAATTGCCTGCTGAAAAGCATGGGGCAATAGAGACGGCTAGATTGCTGGATGTCTCCGCTGATATTGTCTACAAAACGATCGTCGTTACGCGGAAACCAGCTAAGCCGATTTTAGCAGTAATCCCTGCGACACACGAAGTGAATTTGAAGAAAGTTGCCAAATTTTTAGGGGGGAAGAAAGTTTTTTTGCCTACTCAAAATGATGCCGAGAAATTGACAGGGCTTCAATCGGGTGGAATTTCACCTCTTGCGCTGATAAGTAAAGGGTTTGTAGTTATTTTGAGTTCTAGCGCGCGAGCGCATGAAGAGATTCATATCTCTGGCGGGCAGCGGGGATTAAATATTCGTTTAGGAGTGGATGATTTAGTAAAATTAACGCAAGCGCAAGTGAGTGATATTAGCAAAATAAAGTAGGAGAAGGTTTCTCTTTTCTATCTATATATTAACAAGATTTTTTATTAGAAAAAGGAGAAATAAATGAATACCGTTTTATGGATCGTGCAAGGTATATTGGCCGTGATGTTTTTGATGGCTGGGATGATGAAACTAATGCAGCCCAAAGAGAAAATGGCGGAAATGATGGGCTGGGTTGAAGACTTTTCGCAAGGCCAAGTTAGAGGCATAGGTATATTAGAAGTGTTGGGTGCGCTTGGGTTGATTTTACCGATGCTGACGGGTATTCTGCCGATCCTGACCCCGCTTGCTGCTGTTGGGCTTGCGCTCACAATGGGCGGAGCCTTTATGACGCATCTCCGACGTAAAGAAATGGTGCCAATGGGCGTGATGAATATGATGCTCTTCGCGATGGCTGCTTTTGTAGCCTATGGGCGTTTTTAGCAGAAGTTGAAGTCTGAGACACCCTGTTCCTTTTATAGAGCAGGTTTTTTTTTAGTCAATCTTCTTTTTAAGTTCTTTATCGCCCAGCCAATTAAAAAATCGTAAGACAAAGGGGAAGCTCCCTGCCCAGCCAAGGGCTGCGCCAAGTATTTTCTGAATTAAATTTTCTTCAGGGATCGGCATTGCGACAGAAAAATCTATATCTTCTATGCTCTTTTCTCCTGTTCTAAGAAAATCTCCCAGTTTTTTGCGTTCCAATTCGCTTAGCCATGCGGGAATATCTGATGTCGCTTTGTAATTGCAGACCAAAGCCAAATCCTGAAGCATTTTTTCCTGCTCGGTGGTCATACTATTTCTTTCAGATGCAAAATAGGCTACATCTGGATCGGTGTGGACAAGTGGTTTTAGCCAGAGCCGGTTGACCGTCGTGCGAATGGCATTTCTTGTGCCGGGGATAGCGAAATTATTTAGATATAGATCATCGCGGGGGCTATCCCAATGGGAGGCAACATCGGGGCCAATGCGGATGCCGTCGCAGAGTCCGAGGGATGGAATGACGGGTGCGCCGCAAGTGAGCAGATAGGCATCCCCAAGCGATTCTCTCATCGTTTCTAACGCAAGTCTGTAGGCTTGCTCCCGCTTCATGGGCATTTTCCGTACCCCGGGCAGAGCGCCCGCGTAAAGGAAATCCAATTTGACGTAGTCGAATCCCCACGCACGGACTTGCCGCATTAATGCGGATAGCCACTCAAACACGGCGGGGATGGTTGTGTCGAGGGTGTAGAGCGGCTCGTTCCAGTTGAATCCGGCGGAGACAAGATTCCCTTTTTCGTCGCGTAGGAGCCACTCGGGGTGTTGACGGTAGATGTCGGAGTCGGGCACTACGATGAGGGGCGCAAGCCAGATGCCGGGCGTGCGTCCCGTACGGCGGATTTGCGTGGATAAGCTATCCAAGCCGCCGGGAAATTTTTCGTTCGGAACCCAGTCGCCGATGGCACGCTGCCAGCCGTCATCCACTTGGAAAACGTCGAAAGGGAGGTCGCCGAGATCGTCGAGGGCTTGGTTGAGATTTTGCTCGCTGATGTGCGTATAAAAACTGTACCACGAGCACCAGATGGTGGGAGGTGTGGCGTGGAGAAACCGAGTTTTTTCAAAAAACTCGGTTTCTTTTAGGGCAGCGGCATATTGCTCAAAAACTTTTTCTTCGCTGCCTTCGGCTGTGAACCACTTGCCTGTGCCGCTTTCGTATTGCCCGATGAGTTGGTCGCTATCGAGAAAGACGTGGGCATCCAGCCCAAGCGCGCCGAGCAGGATGATTTTGCCATTCTCCATCTCAACCGCGCCGAGTGATGAGCCATGCGGGCGTTGCTCGTAGATGTAGGCAGGGTCATATTGCATGGGGTGCAGCAGGGTGGGTTTGGGGATGGCGATCTTTTCGCCAATATCCTGCCAGGCGGCGAGCGACCAACTTTGCCAGCCGTGACGATAAAAGCGTTTTGCGGGAGAGGGGAGGGAGATTGTGATTTCTTTTTCAGGCATAGTTAGACAAATTTTTCAAATTTATATTCTTCGATTTCTGTTCCATCGTAGCCACAAGTGCCAGCGCGGGGAGAATTGGACAGATGCAGAAAACCCTCGCTCCATTCTTCATTTTCTTTGGCATCTTTATCGCAATAGAGATTATCTTCGTATTTGAAGACATTTATCCATTGTGCTGGCTCTTTTTGGCAGGTGCTGCAAAGATATAAAGGCGTAAAATTTCGTGAGAGGATGCGCACTTTCTTTCCGCGTGGCAAAGAGCCTTCTCGCTCGGCGATGATCTTGACAGAAAGTTCTGTGGTTGAGCCAAAATCATATTCATAGCGTATTTTTTTGTTAATGGGCAATGTTTTTTCTATAGGGACATTAAGATCATATTCTTCAGTTTTCCAGCTTCCAAAGAAGGGATCTGGGTCAATATATGAACTGTAGTAAGTTTCTCCGACGACAAAATGGCTGAGATGACCACAGCACTCCAGCCAAATATCACGCAGAAATTGGTCTAGCTCTGCCAGCGTGGATTTGGCTGCCATTTCAACATCCAACCAATAAGAAGAAGCATAAGGGTCTTCAATGCGAATTTGAAAAAGACGAGACTTTCTGCCTTTTTCAGATTCGATT
>JABGQT010000120.1 GCA_018648685.1 Anaerolineae bacterium | reverse complement strand
GGACGTAGAAGAGCAGTGTCCCCGTATCCTGGCAGATCGGAGTAGAGTTTTTCCTTGCTAAATCCACGTTCTTTAAAATGGTATCAAGCGCACCCTGCGCAGCGGATCCCGGCTCTTCATCCGCATAAGAAGTGCGCAGCTTGGCTTCCACATCTGCCGGTAAATCAGTAGATGTGCGCCGTATCAGTTCGAGTATTTCTTGGGTCAGGTCTTGCATAGGGACCTCCAGATTGGGAAATTAAATGATGGCATTATGATACTCTAAAAGGTAAATTTTTGGAGTGATGAAGCGCGCAGATGGCGGGGAGGAGTGTCATAGACGACAGAATGTTTATGCTATACTTGAATCCCTTAAAGGAATAGGCACTTCCTAACATTACCTTCATAGGTGAGTAATATGAACGATGAAAAAAAGGCCAAGGGACAGTTGATCAAGGAGTTGCGTGAATTGCGCCAGCATCTTTCTGAATTGGAACAGGCTGAAACCAAATCTCAGAAAGAAAAATTCCTTCATATTATCGGGGAAAATAGCACAGAGCTTGTTTCCATTATTGGGCTGGATGGAAAACACATATTTGTCAGTTCATCTTATAGAGAACTAGGTTACGATCCTGATGAATTGATCGGCAGTGATGGCTTCGGGCTTCTCCATCCTGAAGACAGGAAGCAGTGGCTTCCCATCTTCAAGGAGGTTCTTTTAGGCGTTTTCAAAGAAGGGGATAGGAAGAGCATTGAAGTACGGGTACGTGACAAGGCGGGGAAATATCATTATGTGGAAAGCATAGGCAAATTGATTAAGGGCGATACAGGCTTCCAAATTCTGTCAGTTGCTCGCGACATCACCGAGCGTAAACGGGTGGAAAAAGAAATATCAGATAATCGTAACCAACTAGATAGTGTTTTCAGGGTGGCCCCAATTGGCATTGGGGTCGTTATTGAGCGAAAATTTCAATTTGTGAATAAATATTTCCTTGGGATGTTGGGATATGAGAAAGAAGAAGAGTTAGTTGGGCAACTTTCAAGAATTGTCTATCCAAGCGATGCTGAGTTTGAGAGAGTGGGAAAATATAAATATGACGAAATTAATGCAATAGGCATAGGCACGATAGAAACTGTTTTGCAGAAGAAAGATGGTTCTACTATTAGTGTTTTGCTCAGTTCTACGCCTTTAGACCCTAACGATTTATCGCAAGGGGTAACTTTTACAGCCTTAGACATCACAGAGCAGGCTATGGCGGAGCAAGAGATACTAGAGCGCACCGAAGACCTTGCCCTAATCAACGCCATTAATGCAGTAGTTAATTGCGGTAAGGATTTAGAGACCATAATAAGAGTAATCTCTGATGAAACAAAACGGATCTTTGCTTGCCAGGGCGTTACGCTTTACCTGCTTAGTGACGATAAAAAAGATTTGGTGATGCAGAATTTTACCCTGCCGCTGAGGATCAAAAAAGGGATTGAAAAGATCATTGGAAGAAGCATCCCCGAAGTTAGCCTTCCTTTGGAAAAGGGAGAAATATCTCAAAGTTTATTGCAGGCGGGTAAACCGAAACTTCTCAATACGCCGGAAGAGATCCAGGCTTGGATGCTGGAGTTCGCTGAGACGCCCCAGCTACCGGATAATTTACGCCCCGGATTAAAAGTGCTGATCCCCAGGATATACAAGTTTGCGGGCTATCAGTCTGTTATCACCATCCCTCTGATTTTGGATGGTGAGCCTGTCGGGCTGATGGATGTGTCCCGTCGAGAACCTTTTACAGAAGCAGATGCGGATCGCATTGCAAGGATTGCCGGGCAATTAACGGCTGCCATCCGGCGCTTACGGGCAGACCAGGCCCTTCAAAAGAGCGCAGCAGAATTCCGTCTTCTTGCTGACCACACCTTTGACTGGGAATATTGGGTTAATCCTGAGGGTGAATATGTTTATATATCGCCTGCCTGCGAACGGATCACCGGTTATACCCGGGAAGAATTTAATGCCAACTCAAAACTGTTATTTGAGATTGCCGATCCCGAGTATAAAGCGATGGTGCAGACTCATTACGAAGGTGAAAGTCGTAAGGATCTCTCGACGCACTCAATGGAGTTCCCCATTAAGACCAGGGAAGGAAAAGAGCGTTGGCTGGCGCATAATTGCATTCCACTTTTTGACGAAGCAGGGGATTTTGCCGGTCGGCGCGGCAATAACCGTGATATTACTGAGCGCGTACACACAGAAGCACAACTTAAATTGCAAGGACATGCCCTTGAAGCAGCAGCGAATGCGATTGTAATTACAGATATTGAGGGAAATACCCAATGGGTTAATTCAGCTTTTTGTACCCTAACAGGTCACTCTGTGGAAGAAGTTTTGGGGCAGAACCTGCGTATTTTGAAATCTGGTCAACATGATGACCCTTTTTATAAAAGAATATGGGATACCATCGTGAAGGGAGAAGTTTGGAGCGGCGAGATCATAAATAAACGTAAGGATGGCAGATTATATACAGAGGAAATGACCATTGCCCCTCTTATTGCCGATAATGGGCAAGTTAATAATTTTATTGCTATCAAACAGGATATCACGGAACGAAAAGAAACTGAAGAAGCCGCTAAACGATATGTTGAGCGTCTACGCGCCCTTCGAAAGATAGAGGAGGTTATTTCCAATAGTTTGGATTTGGAACTTACGCTTCGTGTATTACTGGATTATCTATTGGTGCAACTAGACGTAGATGCTGCAACGGTATTACGCTACGAGAAAGCCCTTCAGGAGTTGACATTTTCTCAAGAACAGGGTTTCCATACGGCAGCACTGAAAAAGACCAACTTGCGGCTTGGTGATGGTTATGCAGGTAAAGTTGCTCTAAAAAGAGAAGACCTCTATATTCCCGACCTACAAAAAGTTGAAAATAGCTTGTCTAAAGCCCCTCTCTTGGTAGAGGAAAGTTTTATTGCTTATTATGGCGTACCCCTGATCGCAAAAGGTACGCTGGTTGGTGTGCTTGAAATTTTCAATCGTTCTTCTCTTGCTCCAAATGATGAGTGGGTGAGCTATTTGCATACATTAGCCGGTCAGGCGGCTATTGCCATTGACAATATCAGTCTCTTCAACGATTTGCAGCGCTCCAATACGAATTTATTTCAGGCTTATAATGCCACCATTGAAGGCTGGGCACAGGCATTGGAATTGCGCGATATGGAAACCGAGGGGCATAGCAGACGTGTGGTTGACTTGACAACAACTCTGGCAAAAATACAGGGGATTAGAGGAAACGAATTGGTGAATATTCAACGAGGTGCACTATTGCATGATATTGGCAAGATGGGCGTCCCAGATGCTATTTTGCAAAAACCTGGCAAGCTTAGCCCCGAAGAATGGGAGAATATGAAACTGCACCCCGTATATGCTTTTGAGTGGCTTTCTTCGATTGAATACTTACGCCCAGCATTGGATATTCCCCATTATCACCACGAAAAATGGGATGGCACAGGGTATCCACATGGATTAAAAGGTAACGAAATTCCTCTCCCCGCGCGCATTTTTGCGATTGTAGATGTCTGGGATGCGCTTCTCTCGGATCGCCCGTACCGAAAGGCTTGGTCCCGTGAAAAGACATTAACCTATATTCAGGAAGAATCCGGTAAATATTTTGACCCCGAAATTGTGACTCTTTTTCTTGAGTTTGTCTCGTCTGAATAAATCTCGGCGATATTCCTATGGACAAATCAAATAAAGTCCGTAGAAGCTTATGCCTTTGCGACGCGGCAATCTCCACACTGAGAAGGAGATTGCTTCACCCCGACATGTGCCTGAAAGGGTAAAAGCACCGGGTTTCCCATAAAGTCGGGGGTTACAAACCCCCTTTGAGCCTTTTTCAACCTTTGGGGGAGATACCCCTATGGGGCACTTTGTCCGCAGGACAGAAGGGGCAATCTGCGTAACGTCAGTTAAAAGAAATCACCCTAAACAGGGTCGCGCAAAACGGGGCAAGTCATACAATGCCCACCGCCACGTCCACGTCCTAACTCAGAGCCGGGGATAGTCAGCACAGTCACACCCGCTTCTTCCAATTTTGCGTTTGTCCACTCATTACGGTCATAGGCGACAACTACACCCGGCTCCAGCGCGACGACGTTATTGCCATCATCCCACTGTTCGCGTTCCTGATTGAACTCATCGCCGCCAGTGGAAATGGCGCGTAGTTCTTTTAATCCCATTGCATCTCGCACGGCTTCAAGCCAGCCTTTTTCTTCCACAATGATCTCGGGTTTCCCGTTTTTGCCAGGACGATAAGAGATCGGCTGTATGCGGTTAATAACCTGTTCGTAGATGGTCACTAGGTCACGGTCGCAGAAAGTAAAAATGGTATCAAGGTGCATACTAGCCCTGTCACGGGGCATCCGCGCAGCCAGAACGTGGGTGGCGGCTTCGTGCTCAAAGAGCGTTTGAGCCAGCAAACTGACTGCCTGATAAGTCGTGCGCTCGCCCATCCCGATCAACACAACGCCGTTGCCGACAGGCATCACATCGCCGCCTTCGATCATGGCGTTGCCATAGTCTACATCCGGGTCGCCCCACCAGATGTTGAAATCGCCGTCCTTAAATTCGGGGTGAAACCTGTAAATGGCGTTCAAATGCAGGCTTTCCTTGCGGCGCGGCGTCCAGAACATGGGGTTCACGGTCACGCCGTTATAAATCCAACAGGAGCTATCACGCGTAAAAAGTTGGTTGGGTAGCGGGGGCAGCACGAATTCATAAGCGCCATAGGCTTTTTGGGAAACGGGACAAAGGTCAGGGGGCAATTCACGCATCGTTAGACCGCCGATCAAGTGCGTCGCAAGGTCGGTCGAATCCATTTCATCCATCCAGGCACGCATTTCATGGGCGCCACCCACGCCCACGTCGAAGGGCGTGATCTTCCGATCCAGAACATAGGCGCGCCCCTCCGTATCATCCAAAACATCTGCCAACAGCGTGTGGACGTGCATCACCTGCACACCGTAGTCGTCTCGCATCAGATCGACAAAAAGATCGTGGTCTTTCTGGGCTTTATGCGTCCAGATCACATCATCAAAAAGCAGCTCCTTGCAATTGGATGGCGTGAGCCGCCGCATCTCCAGCCCCGGACGATGGACGATGACCTTGCGCAGTTTGCCCACTTCTGAGTGGACGCCGAATTTACCCATAAAATCTCCTTTGTAGGATGGGAGCCCGAAGTCTCCAGACTTCGGATTTCAAAGAACAAAATCTGGAGATTTTAGACTCCATTTTGATCGGGATATGCCCGTCTCGCTCTCGATTTGGGCTTGTTTCTCTCTAAAATTCATCATTCTGCATTCATCATTCACCATTTAATACTTCCCCAATCACCTTCAGCGCAAAATCAACTTCTTCTTTGGTAATCACCAACGGTGGCGCAAAACGGATGGTATGCGTGTGAGTCTCTTTGCAGAGCAAGCCTTTCTTTGCCATCGCTTTCACAAATGGCTTGGCGCCACCAGCTTCAGGCTCAAACTCGATAGCGATCATCAGACCACGTCCACGAATTTCCTTGACGTGTGGCGGCTCAAGCCTGTGCAGCCCTTCGATGAAATACTCGCCCATTTTTGCAGCATTTTCAACCAAACCTTCATCAACCAAAACTTTCAGTGATGTACGAGCAATTGCCGCAGCCAGCGGATTGCCACCAAAGGTACTGCCATGCTCACCAGGATTGAGCACATCCATTACTTCGCTATTGGAAAGCACTGCCGAAACGGGATAAAAACCGCCAGAAAGCGCCTTGCCAATCAAAGTCAGGTCGGCTTCGATGCCTTCATGTTCTTCTGCGAGTAATTTGCCTGTGCGCCCCAATCCGGTCTGAATTTCATCCAGAACAAGCATAATGTTCTTCTCGGTACAAATCTCACGTACTTCTTTAAGATAACCATCGGGCGGGATATTCACCCCAGCTTCACCCTGAATGGGTTCGACCATAAACCCGACCGTGTTGGGCGTGATCGCATCTCGTAGTGCCTGCGCATCGCCAAAGGGGATGGTCACAAATCCCTGCGGGAAGGGACCAAAGCCTTTGCGAGAATCTTCATCGGAGCTAAAGCCAACGATGCTGATCGTTCGCCCGTGGAAATTGCTATCACAAACGATGATCTCTGCCTGATCTTCGGGCACGCCCTTGACTGTGTATCCCCATTTACGCACGACTTTGATAGCAGATTCAACCGCTTCTGCACCACTGTTCATAGGCAGAACTTTATGCGAATTGGTCAGTTCGCAGAGTTCCTTGTAGAAAAGACCCAATTGATCGTTGCGAAAGGCACGCGATGTCAGCGTCAGTTTGCTCATCTGCTCAGTCACTGTCTGCATGATCTTGGGGTGGCAATGACCCTGGTTGACCGCCGAATATGCACTCAGGCAATCTAAATAGCGTTTGCCTTCAACATCTTCCACCCAAACACCGTTCCCTTTGGTCAGGACAACATCCAGCGGGGCGTAGTTATTGGCGCCGTATTGATTTTCCAGATCGATATAATCTTGCGTTTTCATTCAGAAGCTCCTTGGCATGAAAAAAGGTTAAAAAAAAGCCCGATTTTATAAAAAATCAGGCTTTGCTCAGACTACAACGACTTCGCTTGCTATCGTAGGTCATCTTTTCAGTATTTGTGGCTGCTAAACCCCTGAGCAACCATGTTTTTCCAAGATTGTAAACGAGATAGGCTACTTCGTCCACTCTTAAAATGATGAACTTCATTTTAAGAGCTATTTACCCTAATCTAACATTTTCTTCTTCAGTTTTTTTTAGATATTCTTTCAGACTTGTGGCAAGATTCCTTAGATCCGCAATAAGTATCATCTCGCCGCTAGCAACGTGCTGTATCTGACCACTCCACAAGTCTGTGCTTTCGCTGGCTCGCCAAATACGCAAAATAAATGATTCGCGTAAAGAAAGAACGAATTGTGATGACAGGACAACCTCCTCTTCAAAGTGAATATTTGCTTATGATTTTGAAAAAGTCTCTAATCCGAGTGTCCTATCATTTTGATAAGGAAAAATCGGGGCGACATTCTTTATCATGCCGCCCCATTAGAAACTGCGACCTTAGTATTTTAGGGAAAGATAATGACGGGGGGTTCCAATACGATAGGCAAATCGATTACGGGAGAATTATGGGAGGATCAAGAGGAATTACCACGCAAGCCGGATCAGAAGGATTCGCAACACAAGGATCAAGGGGCACCACTATGCAAGCCGGGTCAGAAGGATTCGCAACACAAGGATCAATGGATACCACTATGCAAGCCGGATCAGAAGGGTTCATGACACAAGGATCAAGGGGTACTACTGAGCAAGAGGGATCAGAAGGGTTTGCAATACAGGGATCAATAGTTACGCAAGAGGGATCGGCTGGATTCAGAACACAGGGGTCAATAGTAGGCAAGCAAGACGGATCATTAGGGTTGGTCACACAAATATCAACGGTTATTGTACAAGCGGGGTCATTGGGGTTGATAACACACGGGTTCACTGCGCCTCCCGGAGTGGCAGTCGCGGCAGAGTTTGCTGCGCTTCTTGGGGTGGCAGTTGCGGCTGCTCCCATACTTGCCGTCGAGGCAGAGGTCCCTGCGACTTCCCCACTGGCTTTTTCAATATCGGCGTTTTCATGGCAAGGAAGAAAACTCAACTCTGCCCATGTGCTCTCGCTGGGATAATACTGGCTATTACCAGCCTGATCGGCTACAACAACCCGATACATGAACAGACCTTTCTCTGTGCCAAATATCTCTTTAGCCACAAGTTGATCCAATTCACTGTTCTGTAAAGAAAGTGCATACTCGCCATTACCGGTGGGCGTCAAGGTATGTTCATAATCTGAACTGATATGGAAGGTGTCTTCGCTAGAAAAACGGACTACTATCTTTGCATCTAAAATGGCGCTCTCAGCATCGGTGACCTGTGCTTTCCAGAGCATCGGAGCCGGGGTACAAGAACCTAAATTATAAAAAGCAAGGAAGGGCAAATCAGTCATAACCACTTGGGGAGGGGTTGTATCTGTAACTGGCGTTGCGGGAACTACAGTAGCAACAGACTCAGTCGCCACTGGCCCTGCAGGGTTTTCTAGATTACATGCTGTCAATAAAATTCCGAGCAGTAAGACTATACTAACGAAGAATATGCGATTGTTTTTCATTTCCTATCTCCTTTTGAAAAATTAGAATTTTTATATCGCTTTCGACGCTGCTAGTTTCCCACATCTCTCTCTCGGCATTCTCTCCGTTTAAAAATAAAAATGGCAGGATATCCGCCATTTTTAGGAAAAACCATTCTTTTCAGTACTCTAGTCACCGTTTCTGACAACGTATTTCAAATAAGTTAGTACCTAAGTACCCGTCGGAAATTTGAATTGAAAAAGAAGTGCCAAATGCTCAATGCCTTGGATATTTATGAATTAGAATCTGTAATATTTACGGTCAAGCAAGAATAAAAAGAGAAAAAATCATGATTTTATACGGCGGTATCGAAGCTGGCGGCACAAAATTTGTTTGCACGGTGAGCACGGGTCCCGATGATATTCAGGCGGAAAGCCGTTTTCCGACGACCACGCCCGAAGAAACCATCCAGCAGGCAATTTATTTTTTCAAAGAGTAAGATCAAGTGGATGCGATAGGAATTGGCTCCTTTGGACCGATTGACCCAAATCCAAAATCTCCGACTTTTGGCTATGTCACGACCACGCCCAAGAAAGGCTGGGCACAGACCAATTTTGTGGGTGCCTTGCGAAAAGCTTTTGACCTGCCCATCGCCTTCGATATGGATGTGAACACTGTGGCATTGGGCGAACATTGTTGGGGTGCGGCACAGGGATTGGATAGCTTCATCTACCTGACTATCGGCACGGGAGTCGGCGGTGGAGCGATGGTGGAGGGTAATCTGCTTCATGGAGTGATGCACCCCGAAATGGGGCACATTCGTCTGCCACATGATCGGGGTGCCGACCCTTTCGAGGGGAGTTGTCCTTTTCGCGGAAATTGCCTCGAGGGATTGGCATCTGGTCCGGCAATGGAAGCACGTTGGTGGCTAAAGAGATATTAGAAGGAATTGATTCTTTTATCGTGCCATCCGAGCTTGGCAATAGGGCAGGGATGCTAGGGGCATTGCGTTGGCTGAGCGATTATTGAAAGATACTGAATAACAGAGATAGGAAAGGGGAAGGTAGTAATAATCTTCTAGTAAAAGTTTAATATTTGCGCTGTCTCCCGGTGATATAATTTTTTAGCTAAAGAAAAAGCCTCCCAAAAACGGAAGGCTTTATAATGAGCGAGGAGAGACTCGCCTGTCCCCGAAGGGGGAACTCTCAACCAATGGCTTGAAAGATGGCGCTGATCTGAAAAAGAAAAAGCCTCCCAAAAACGGAAGGCTTTACAGTGAGCGAGGAGAGACTCGCCTGTCCCCGAAGGGGGAACTCTCAACCAATGGCTTGAAAGATGGCGCTGATCTGAAAAAGAAAAAGCCTCCCAAAAACGGAAGGCTTTACAGTGAGCGAGGAGAGACTCGCCTGTCCCCGAAGGGGGAACTCTCAACCAATGGCTTGAAAGATGGCGCTGATCTGAAAAAGAAAAAGCCTCCCAAAAACGGAAGGCTTTACAGTGAGCGAGGAGAGACTCGAACTCTCAACCAATGGCTTAAAAGGCCACTGCTCTGCCATTGAGCTACTCGCCCAGAGCAAAGAGCATTCTATCACGCTCTAATTTTTACGTCAACAAAAGTAAGCATTTTCTCACTGACGATGTCTTATTTGAAAAGGAATTTTAAGGAGAAATAATAATGTCTGAAGTACAAGTAACTGAAGAGACCTTTGAGAGCGAAGTGCTCAACGCAGATTTACCCGTTTTGGTCGATTTTTCTGCCGAATGGTGTGGGCCTTGTAAGATGGTTGACCCTATCGTTCACGAACTTGCTGATGATTGGGCTGGCAAAGTAAAAGTTGTCAAAATTGATGCAGACGAAAGCCCAAGCATTTTGATGAAATATGGCGTGATGGGCATCCCGACGCTGATGTTCTTTGTCGGGGGTGAAGAGAAAGAGCGCGTGACCGGTTTTCAGCCAAAGAAACGTTTGGTGAAGAAATTCGAAAAGCATATTTAGTTTTCCAGAAGTGACAGTCACCTATTGAAGTGACTGTCACTTGCACAAAGCCACAAAGTTCCTTCGCGAACTTTGTGGCTTTGTGGTTAAATACTAGGGATGCATAAACTCACACAAGGAATTCTCTCATGTCAAAGAAACTCGCTCCCTATGGTCTCTGGAAATCACCCATCACCCCATCTCTCTTGGGGAGAAAGATTCGGCTCGATGATGTGCAATGGGATAGTGATGGCAAAACCCTTCTTTGGGTGGAGGGGCGTTCTGGGCACGGGGTTCTCGTTGCTAAAAGGGGAGACGATGCAGAACGGGATTTAACCGGAGATATTCCGGTCAAGCCCACACTTGGATATGGCGGTGGCGAGTTCAATGCAAGAGCGAATCGCGCGGTTTTTGCGAGCAAGGGGCGGCTTTACGACATCCCTCTTGAGCACGGGCTGCCGCATCCCATCACACCGAAATTTGGCGAGTTGGCTGCGCCCCTTATCTCTCCCGATAATCAGCGCGTGCTTTATGTCCACTCTTATGAGGGGAAAGATTCGCTTGTTTTGGCAAATCTGGATGGTGAGAATTTCCCGCAAAAAGTGGCGCAGGGAGCCGATTTCTATATGCAGCCCGTTTGGCACCCTGGCGGTGAGAAAATTGCTTGGGTCGAGTGGGGTCATCCCCAAATGCCCTGGGATGGCACGCGGCTGATGCTCTCGGATTTTGAAGAGGATGAAGTTTTAGCAGGGGATGATGATACGCCCATTTTTCAACCGGCGTTTTCGCCTGATGGACGTTATTTAAGTTATATCTCGCAGGGTGGGGAATGGGAGCGGCTCTACATTTATGATCTGGAAGAGGGCAAGGTGCGGATGCTCGTTGATGAAGCAGCTCTCTCGATGCCTGCCTGGATTCAGGGCATGCGGATGCACGCATGGGCTTTTGATTCTGCCCATATCTTCTACGTGCGCAACGAGATGGGCACGCATTCGCTTTGGGTCGTGGATGTAGCGACGGGTAAATCGGCGCGCATCAAAACCCCTTATACGCATATTATTCAATTGGCGGCTTCGCCCGTGGACGGGAAATTGGCGTTTATTGGGGAGTCTCCACAAATTGCGGCGCAGGTCGTAGTTTGGGAGAAGGGCGAGTGCAAAGTCATCAAACGCTCGATGGCTGATAATCTCTCGGCTGAGTATTTACCCTCGCCCAAAAAGATGACCTGGGCTGCGCCCGATGATACGCCTGTGCATGGGCTTTATTACCCGCCTGCTTCAGCGGTTTACGAAGGCGAAGGCTTGCCCCCGCTGATCGTGGATATTCACGGCGGCCCGACTTCGCAAAAATATGAGCAGCATAATGCCAACTCGCGCAATGATGCTTTCTTCTACACCAGTCGCGGATTTGGTTTCTTGCAGGTCAATTATCGCGGCAGCACGGGCTACGGTCGCAGCTATATGAAGGCCTTGCGCAAAAAATGGGGACCATTGGATGTGGAAGATGCCGTTGGCGGCGCGCAAGCCCTTGTTGAGCAAGGATTGGCTGACCCTGGGCGTTTGGTTATTATGGGGGGCAGCGCAGGTGGATATACGGCATTAAACGCCCTCGTTCATAAACCGGGCTTTTTCAAAGCAGGCGTAGCACTTTACCCCGTCACGAATCTTTTCACACTTGAGATGAATACCCACAAGTTTGAGCAAAATTATAACGCGACAATGGTCGGGACACTCCCCGAAGATGCGGAATTCTTCAAGGAATGGTCATCAGTTTTTCACGCAAATAAAATTCAGGATGCTGTTGCGCTTTTCCACGGGAAAGAAGATAGAGCTATTGATCCTGAGCAGTCAGAAACTGTTGCAGCTGCTTTGCAGGCAAATAAAGTGCCGCATATTTTTAGGCTATATGAAGGCGAAGGTCATGGCTGGCGCAAGGCAGAGACGATCGAAAGATTTTATAAAGAAGTGGTCGACTTTTTGCAGCAGTATGTGATTTTTGGATAGTATCTTTTTGTTACTTCTTTGACATATATGTAGGGGCGGGTCTTAGACCCGCCCCTACTGTATAATTCAGCCATGTTAAAACAAATTTTCCTTATCTTTATTTTTACCCTGCTCACATCCTGCACTATGCCGCAAGAAATTGCGCCTACATCAACGGCTTTGCCGAGCGAGACCGCGACAGCAACATTTCTCCCAACAGATACGCCTGCGCCTACACTAACATCCACGTCAACGCTCGCGCCTACGGCTACATTCACTCTTACGCCCACGCCAACCATCGTGCCAACTTATGCCATTTTACGCGGTGAAGTGCTCGAACGTGCCAATTGCCGGTATGGTCCTGGTGCGCCTTATCTTTATAAATATGGTTTGGTCAAAGGCAGCAATCTTGAGATCATCGGACGCTTGGATGATGCAAGCTGGATACAGATCCAGGCCATTGGCGGTAATAATCCCTGCTGGGTGAAAGCCTCCCTGATGGATGTTAAAGGTGACCCTTTCAGCATCGCGCCCGTTTATCCCGATGATGCCCCGCTGCCAGTTTCTCCGTATTATGTCCCCCTGCAACTGATCGAAGTCACTCGTGAAAAAGAGCAAGTTACCATTCGCTGGTATGGACAGTCCCTCCGCGCGGGTGATGAAGAATTTGAAAATGCCCCCCTCTATCTTGCCGAAATTTGGGCATGTGAAAATGGCGAAATCAAATTTACCCCCTACGGACTTTGGGAAGAAAAGATCACCATCACTGACGAAAAAGGGTGTAGTGATGCCTCGCATGGGCGCGTATACTTCTCAGAAAAACACGGCTACGCGGGTCCTACCGAATTTGAGTTCCCAGAGTTTTCCGAGTGAAAAAAGCAATTTTATGGGGAATGGCGGCTCTGCTCTTCCTGAGCGGATGCCAACCTTCAAATCCGATTCCTTCTCCAACATCAACAGCACCCCCAACAACGCCGCCCGAAACCGCGACTCCATTTCCGCTTGTTACCGCTACTCAAACATCAATCCCGCCCACTGCAACGGCTACTGAAATTCCGCGCCCTGTCATCGAGCGTGTCCTTGTCGTCACTGTGGATGGTTTGCGCCCAGAGCCAATTTCTTTTGACCTGATGCCAAATTTACTATCTCTAATGGATAATGGGGTTTATTCGCTGACGGCCCAAACGATTTATCCCTCTTCGACCCTCCCTGCGCACGCATCCATGTTTACGAGCATGTGCCCCGATAAACACGGCGTAGAGTGGAACGACTACCTCCCCGAACGTGGATTTGCGAACAGTCCGACTCTCTTTGAAATTGCCCACGAAGCTGGTCTAAAAACAGTGATGGTTGTGAGCAAAGAAAAATTGCAACAAATTACCCCTCCAGAGAGCGTAGATATCTTTAAGTTTGTCAATGATAGAGATAGTGTAGTTGCTGAAGTTTCTACATCTATTATTGCCGAGGGTTTCGACTTGATGCTCATTCACCTTTCTCTTGTAGATATACTCGGTCACGAATATGGTTGGCTCTCGCCCGATTATTTTGTCGGTGCTCATCGCGCAGATGAAGCCATCGGCATGATTTTGGCGGCACTGGATGAAGCAGGTATCCGCCAGGGCACGCTGATCATCGTTACCGCCGATCATGGAGGGCATGAAACTTCACATGGTGGCAGCTCTGCCGAAGAAATGACAGTGCCCTGGATTTTATCGGAAGCCAGTCTAAGGTCGGGTGAGATCCGGCGTCCCATCAGCGTTGTGGATACAGCCGCAACAGCGGCATATGCGCTCAATCTGCCAATCCCCTCCATTTGGGATGGAATCCCCCTCTATGAAGCCTTCAACGACCCTGCGCCAACTCGGGTAGAATTGCCTTGTCAATAAGGATATGCAATGCTCTCAAAAATAAATAATATCTATCACGAATACTCGCCAAAATTCTGGCTGGTGGTTGGGGTTTCTTTCATCGACCGCATTGGCGGGACGATGCTTTTCCCCTTTTTTAGCCTCTACATTACCTGGAAATTTGATGTTGGGATGACCCAAGCCGGCATCGTGCTGGGGATTTTCTCTGCTTTTGGCATGGTCGGCAACTTCATCGGCGGCGCGCTCACCGATAAATTTGGTCGACGCAATTTAATTATTATCGGATTGGTTTTCAGTGCGTTAAGCACTCTCGCATTGGGATCGGTGAACGAACTTTCTGCGCTTTATTCTCTGGCGGTAGTTGTTGGGTTGCTCTCCAATATCGCTGGTCCCGCACATCAGGCCATGATCGCCGATATTCTGCCTGAAGAGCAACGCGCCGAAGGATTCGGTGTACTGCGTGTAGTCGCCAATCTTTCCTGGATCATTGGCCCCTCCATCGGCGGATTCGTTGCGAATCGTTCCTATTTTGCCCTCTTTGTTACAGATGCGGTGATCAGCTCTGTTGTGGCTATTCTTTTCTACTTTCTTATCAGTGAAACCAAACCTGAAGTCAGCGAAGAAGCTGAATCAGAAAGTATGCTCCAAACCTTTAAGGGCTATTGGATTGTGATAAAAAATATGCCCTATATGGCATTTATCACCGCGGCAATTCTGATGGGCTTGGTCTATCAGCAGATGTATAACTCGCTCTCTGTCTATTTGCGTGATAACCATAGTATTGCCCCTCAGGGATATGGATTCTTGATGAGCACGAGTGCGATCACCGTCATTTTGCTCCAGTTTTGGACGACACGCAAGATCAAGCTTCGTGCGCCTTTTACGATGATGGCTTTGGGCGCATTTTTCTACGCCATTGGCTTTACGATGTTTGGTTTAGACCCCTTAAAAGCCTTTTATGCTTCGTTTATGCTCTATAGCTGGGAAATCTCTCTCAGCGGTACTTTTATTTGGTTTATGAGCGCGGTCATTATCATCACCATCGGCGAGATGATCATTATGCCCGTCAGCCAAGCTCTCGCCGCGAACTTCGCTCCCGAAGATATGCGTGGGCGTTATATGGCGATTTTTAGCCTTGCCTGGACGATCCCAGCGACATTTGGCCCTTGGATGGCAGGAAAAATTCTTGACAACAAAAGCTATAACCCAAATATGCTTTGGTATCTTGGCGGGATCATTTGTCTCGTTTCAGTAATGGGATTTTACGCCCTGCATCTAAAATTGGGTGGGCAAAAACGTTTTGCTGCTACGCCAGCTAGCGATCGAAGTGCGGTGGAGAGTGCGGACTAGAAGCGAGCACCGTGTATAATCGGCGGATATTCAAAATTGGGTAGTGGTTGTGTAGCAAGTGATTGGCATGTCACTGCGAGCGGAGTTTACGGAGCGTGGCAGTCCCCCTCGCCGTCTTGGAGATTGCTTCGGCGATAAAATTGCCTCGCAATGACAAAGCTAATATTTACTTTTTACCATTACCCAAAATTAAACCCTAAAACTCAGAGTAGAAAAAAATGGAAACTGTAATTGGCGTAGGAATTCCCATAATCGTAATGCTGGTCATGTTCATATTTGGCCTCTATTCTCGTCGTAATATCGGCTGGGTCATGTTATGCCTGATCTGGGGTTCAATTAGTTATGGTTTATTTATTCTGTTAAATCCAAAATTGCTGGAGATGGGGTTGAGCAAAGAAGCGATCAATATTGCTTTTACGCCTTTGATCCAGCAAGGTCTTATTTCTCTGGGTGTTTTCTTTGTTATCTATAGAGAAAAATTTGATAATTTGGTGGATGGGGCTGTATATGGGATAGTATCCGGTCTCGGTTATGCTGCCTATGAAAATATTGAAAAGCTTTTCCCCCTTTTAGCTCAGCAAAATATAGAGTTGATTGTGGTGCAAGCGATCTCTCTTTCGCTCGTCTATGCTACAGCATCCGGTATTATTGGCATTGCGATCAGCCAATTCTATTTTCGTCATAGAGCCAATCGCGCCACACTTCTTCTGAGTGGGTTGGGAGGTGGCATTGGATATATCGCATTCTATAACGCGCTTGTATTTTATAAAGTTGGTGGAGAGTTCTTATCAGCGGCATTTGGCATTGGCGGCATTGCGATCATAGGTTTATATATCACGGGGTTATTACGCAAGATACTTATTCAGGTAGGTGTTGAAAAAAAACGTGCAGACAGCTTATTAGAGATTGTCATCCCCATCGGTGTTGAATTAGGGACAGAAGAAAACTTTGGTCGCTTGCTGGAAAATATGCTTCTGGAAGCTAAAGCCTTTTGCCACGCAGACGCAGGCTCGCTCTATTTGCTCAAGAACGGGCAACTCGAATTCGCTGTAGTCCGAAACGATACGCTTGATATTTCTATGGGGGGCACAAGTGGCAAAGAAATTTCTTTTGCTCCGCTGAGTTTATATGATGAACACACAGGCGAAGCAAATCACAGCAATATTGCCACATACGCAGCGCTAACCGGCAAAATAGTCAATATTGTAGATGCTTATAAAACTGAAAAATTTGACTTCTCGGGTACAAAAGAGTTTGATGAACGTACAGGATATCTGTCGATTTCTTTTTTGACCATCCCATTGAAGAGCAGTGAAGGGAAAGTTCTGGGTGTATTGCAATTCATTAATTCATATAATGCAAAAAAAGAAGTATTTATCCCCTTTGATAGCAACCTGCAACAGCTCATGGAATCTTTCTCTTCTTTGGCGAGTGCTGCGCTGAAAGGATATATCCAGGAACAGAATCTACGAAAAGAAATTCAGGAATTGCGTATCGAGATTGATGCAGTGAAAAAACAAAGAGAAGTAGCCGAGATCACAGATACAACATATTTCAAAGAATTGCAGCGCAAAGCAAAAGGATTAAAAAAAGATCAAGAAGAATAAATACTGGAGGGCTTCGCCGGAACACCCATGACCCGAAACCTGCTTCCGTTGGTCAAAGAAAAAACCCCCGCATTAGGGAGATGGACTCAAAACGCCTAATTCCATTTGAGTTAGAAATACAGGTTTAACGAAAGCTCTTTCCGTGCTAGTAATCACGGGCAGGGCTTTTTGTTTCTCCTATGCTATTAATCTAATACCTCTCGTCTGGAACTGATATCACCCAGAATCCAAATCAAACCACATCCGGTAATTCCCCCTACAATAGCTCCACTGCTCACAACAGAAATTAATACAACTAAAACTATCATTTCAGAAGCCAACCCTAATAATTCCATCCAAGGAATTTCAGCAGCCATCAAGCCTATACTCCAACCGATTGTGCTACTAATTATCCACAATGCAGCCCGCTTGATTCTTTTTCGTAAGACAAGCCACTGCATCAATCCTAATATTCCGCCAATCAAAGCCCCACCCATGGCATTATTCATATATAGGTTGGGGTTGACGAAATAAATTAACCCAAAGAGTATAGTCCACAAGGCTATGCCAATTAGGCTGAATAACGTCCACTGCCAAGCCCAATTAACATATTTCTTCAAGATTATTGCCTGTAAGTAGCATAGTGCAATTGACCCTAGAATTCCCACTACAAACTCTGCTGATAATTTCCGGTGCACAAGATCCCATCCAAGCTCAAGTAGCATCAGCGACAACGGAACACATACTGTAGCCACTATAGTCCATTTAATCCAAACTGATAGCTTCTTGATTGGTTCTTTTTCGCTATAAGACGATTGCATAATCCCTCATTGGCAAAGACTATAAGTCTTAATCTGGCTTCAGGCTAAAATGAGTTTAGCATAATTTAAGTTGATATTCAAAAAGCTGCTCTTTCCGGGGTTTTTTGTCTCGCCCGAAGCTTAATCTTGCTCAGTGATCAACATGAATTTGGCAAAACGTCCATGTAGACCACCGATCCATTTGACGAGATGCATCATTACTGTCCAGAGCAGAACACCAACCATAATTGCTAGAGGATATCCCCATTGGGGCATATAGTAATAGACATCATAGTTTTGCACCATTGGCAGATGAAAAACTTCTTGCAAGATAGGGATAGCCAAGCCAGTAAGAGAAAGGGCGAAAACGGTTACCAAAAGGACAAAATATACTATACCTAAAGCAAATTGAATAAACATATATACAAGCGAGAACCAAGTATGCTTATCTTTTAAAAGTTCCTTGATACGATCAAGTAATTTGGCGTTTTTAGGTGCAGGGAGAGAGCGGCGCGGCATTCGTACACCGAGAAGGGCTTCCACCAAGCGTCCTTCCAGCCATGCAATTCCGCGTACGGATAAGAGAAAGAGCAGTGCCACAGGGAGGCCAAAGATGAAGATGGCTAAAGAGATAGAGGTAGAAATCCCTGCTACTGCCCAGCTAAAGTAGATCACACCTGTCACAAAGGCGATCAGCATATAGAATAACGCCCCCCAAGCTCTGGGGTCGGTGTAAATGGCAAAGAAACGTCCCAGACCAGAATCCTGTTTTTTGGTCGCCGAGCCAGATAAAGCAGGTGCGGTGCGACGTTCCACCTCCGCATAAGCTGCTGCGGTTTCTTCCGGAGTCCCATATTCTTCGATGATGGCGGGCAATTTATCCTCAGTGCTTTCCAATGCGGTGCGTAGATGTTCTTCTGCATCAACGAGTGCGTCTTGGACAGTGGCGTTATCGGTGCCTTGCATTTCTTGCTTGAGCGCATCGAGATATTCTTCAACGGTATTAAACATGGCTTTCTCCTTCTAGGATATTGTCTACAAAATTTTTCATCTGGCTCCATATCTCTGCCCAGTGGGTGAGGGTTTCGTGCCCCTCATCGGTAATGGTGTAGTAACGGCGTGGGGGACCTGAAACGGAAGGTTCAACTTTGCTGGAAAGCAAAGCATTCTTTTCCAGCGAGCGTAGCACGGGGTATAAGGCTCCCTGTTTCATTGCAGGGGCATCCTGGCGATTATCATCGAGATATTTTGCGATCTGATACCCGTACATCGGCTCTTCGCTTTGAGAGAGAACACTGAGTAAAACCAGCGAAGCCGTGCCTGAGTTCATTTCTTTTTGGAATTTTTTGGTTGGTGTATTTTGATCAACCATCTTGGCTCCTTGCTTTTTCAAAGGGTGTTTAGTTTATAGTATATGTTAGTAACTAGTATTATTAACTTCATAATACTGGTGAATTGATAAGTTGTCAAGCTCTTTCTTGATAAACTTCTGTGGCAAAGGCATCTTTCTTCCGTTATACTAGCCTTTATGGAAAACGAATCCCCCCGTTATCGTATTGCTCGTGATGATTTCAGACGTGCTCGTCGTAAAGCCGCTATGCAAGAGATATTTAGTTGGCTTACGGGGCATTCAAATTCATTACTTTCTTTCGAAGAAGCTCGTCAGAAGCTTAAGGCTAGCGGCGAAGAAGAAGCACGGGGGTTGCAAAAAATCCCTCTCAAAGCAATTATCGGTAGCGTAGGTCGTTACGCAGATTTCAACCGCAACTTTCTGCCGCGTAAAGATGTGCAATCAAGCCGTTGGGCGAGGGTCAAATCGGTGCTTCGAGACCTCGACGATATGCCTCCCATTCAGGTCTATCAAATTGGAGAAGCCTATTTTGTGCTGGATGGTAACCATCGCGTCTCTATTGCGCGTGAGAGAAAGCTCACGCATATGCGAGCCTATGTCATCGAGATACAAACGAAAGTGCCTCTAACGCCAGAAACAGACTTCGATGATTTCATCTTGAAATCAGAATATGCCGAATTTCTGAGCAATACCCATTTAGATGAAAGCTGTCCGCAGGCAGACCTGAGCATCACTGCTCCGGGGCATTATAAAGTCCTTGAAGAGCATATTGAACATTATCGGCAACGCATGAGTCAAGAAAGCGGTACCGAAGTTCAGCCCAAAGAAGCATCGTGTCATTGGTACCAAGAAGCATATACACCTGTTATCAAAGTTATTCGAAAACGGGGGATTATGAGAGGCTTTCCTAAACGCACAGAGACCGATCTCTATGTTTGGATAGCCAAGCATCAGGAGAAAATGCAAGATAATTTAGGTTGGTCTGTAGATGTAGATGATGTTGCCAACGACTTGGTGGAGCGATATGGTGAAGGGGTTAGGCGAACCATAAGTCGCGTTAAAGAAAAAATTCGCGCAGCAATAACCCCCCATAATTTAGAGCCGGGACCACCTCCTGGGGAGTGGCGGCAGCAACACGTACCAGCAGATGATACCGAGCGTTTTTTCTCAAATGTCCTGGTGCCAATAACAGGGAAAAAAGAGAGTTGGCAAGCAGTTGAGCAAGCTATCCTCTTTGGGAAACGCGAAAAATCACATCTATTGGGCTTACATATTCTTCCTGATAAAGATGGACTTGAAAGTGATGCCGCCAAAGAGATTGCTGAGAAGTTTGAAATACGTTGCGCTGAAGCCGGGTTACTTGGTGAGTTCGCTCTTGATGTTGGCAGGGTTGCCTCTGTGATCAACAAGCGTGCCCGATGGAGTGATCTCGTTGTCTTGCATCTTGCACATCCTCCTAAATCCCAAATTTCATCCCGAATAGTTTCGGGAATTCATGCATTGATTCAGAGTTGCCCTCGCCCTGTGCTGACCGTTCCCTGTGTTTCTGAGAAATTTGAACGTCTTTTGGTTGCCTACGATGGCAGCCCCAAAGCAAATGAAGCACTATATATGGCTGCCTATTTTGCTGGGCGTTGGCAGGCAACACTTGTCGTGTTGACAATAATTGAAAACGGTACCAAGCTCAATGCAGCAGCAAGCCGGGCACAAAAGTATTTAGGGTCTCATAATATCTTGGCAGAATATATCCAAAAGGAAGGGGATGTTGGCGCATCCATCGTGGAAACGACCGAAGAAGAAGATATAGATATGATCCTGATGGGGAGTTACAGCCGTAAACCAGTCGCAGAGGTTATATTGGGCAGCAGCCTTAATGATGTTATGCGCTCTGCACGCAAGCCTATTTTTATTTGTAGGTAGTTCTAGAGGGGATGGTTAGTATCTATCCTAAAAATGCCCTAATCGCCGCCCTCGACGCAGGGGGCATCTTAAAATAATTTTAGGATATGTTTATATGACTAATTTTGTTTCTCTATAGCCATAGGTATTCAATACAAGAGTATTGCCCACTTTAGTTTTTGTGATCGTATCGATCTCATAAACATGATTATGACCATGGAAATGATATTTTGGTTTGAAAACACGAATAAGCCAGTTAAAGGCTTTAATACCTCTGTGTGTGCGATCTGATTTATCGTGGATGCCCCAAGGAGCTGCATGGCTAATAAAAACATCAAGGTAACGTCCATGAAGCAAGCGGTTGACTAGTAAGCTTGGCACAAGCTTAAGGACATTTAAAAACATTTCTGACTGTGTATATTGATAATTCTCACCGTTATACCAAACACAACCTTCAACACCTGCGATGATTAAATCGTCATAGTGAACGATGCGACAATGAAGGTCTGTTCCCCCTCGAGGGCCTTTTCGGTCTTTGTCGGCACTGTACTCTATGGGAGAATCATGATTGCCACGCACAAAAAATAAAGGAACTTGTAGCTTCATAGCGATATATTCTTGATAATAATAGGGCAAGTCACCGCAGCCGAGCACTAAATCGACATCGTGGATTTTCTCAAGAATTTCAGGGCTATAAAGAAAGGGAATGATTTTATCGCTAACGGAAAGTATATTCACAAAACAAGACCTATAGAAAAAGAGATACCGCTGCGGCGCTCCACTTCAGCGGCCTAGTTTTAACCTCTTTAGGTGGGCTTGTCAACGCAGGCGAGAGTGCAGAGAATTTATAATTGAAGTTACGCCATAAGTTGTACCTACGGTTTCCGCTCCCTCCCAGCCTTCGCGAAGCATGCTCGGAGAGTGCCCCCAAATTCTAAAAGCGGAATTTACCCTAAAGGATGCTTACGCGAGGGGAGGGGCTTGGCTGCAAAAAATAATATTTCCTCTGAAAGACACCGTTTTTCTCGTTCCCCCCATTTTATCTTTTCAAAATGGGGGGATGCCGATAGGGCAGAGGGGCGAAAGGGAATAGTATAGAAAATGCGTAGCCTCAGTTATAACAAAAACAGCCCCATCTTTTTCAACAGGGCTGCCTGGTACTTCAATATTATTTTATGTTCTGATCATCGTCAGGAGCATCTTAAATTGCGCCCTTGCCTTCACTGCGTGCGGTTCATCGGCTGGCAAAATGATAGATTGCCCAGCACTCATTGCAAAAGATTTGCCAGAAATGATGATCTCTGCTTCCCCATCCAGAATTTGGACGAGAGCATCAAAAGGTGTCGAGTGTTCGCTCAATTCCTGTCCTTCGTCAAAAGCAAAGAGTGTCACATTGCCGTTTTCAGCACGTAAGACTTGGCTGCTCACCACCGCATTTTCCTGGTAGCTTGCCAAATCAACGATATTTAGGATTTCTGCTTTCTTTGTTTCAGTCATTTTTTCTCCTTTTATGCTGTCATTGCGAGGAGTGTGTTCTTGCGACGAAGCGATCTCCCTCATTGTATGGGAGATTGCCGCGTCGGGCTAAAGCCCTTCTCGCACTGACAGTCGTTATTTAATCGCGATCGAATAATTTGCCAACTCACGTGTGAAGCGGGTAGTCCCTGTGACCACCAAAATAGCCTCATCATATTCTCTGCCTAGCGAGAGCGGGATGTCGGCTGTTAGCTCTTCTGAAAGTTCGATAATTTGGACGGTCGTATCGCTTCCCTTTAAAATTAGTGCTAACTGGAAAGTTTGTGGCAGGATATTTTGGACACGGACGAAACCATCGGCCTCCCAGCCGCCATTATCGGATTCAAAATCGGATGCGTAGTCAATGGCTTCAATGCGGATATCGTCTATTAGCATCCCTTCGCCATTTACAGCTGCGTCGGTAACGTACTCGAAGCGAACTTGGACCTCTTTCCCGGCATATGCGCTGAGATCAACATTTTCTTCTACCCATTCGCCCGTGACACCGTTAAATGCCCACCCATAAGAATTGCCCGAGGGGTCTTCATCTGTGCCGAGAGGGGTAGTGATAATATCCCAGTGTTCGCCATCTTCGGACACTTCAAGATAGACATAATCATAATCTTCTTCGATATCGTACCAAGTTTGGAATGACAAAGTAATGGAACCGGCAACCCCGCTGAAGTCGAAATCGCGCGTTAGGGTCATGTCCGATTCGTCGCCCTTATTTGTCCAGAAAGCGTAGTCGCCAGAATAAGGATCAGCGGGCAGTAATCCCGTATTGGTTGCCCCTTCAAAGTGGAGGGTGAAATCGCCAGAGCAGTTGATGCTGAGATAATCTCCACCATATTGATGGACACTATAGTTCTGTGAATGGGGGCAAGAGTAGATATTTTCTGTTGCGCTGGGTTGTGGTGCATCTTCGTAATTGTGATAAGTATAGCGTCCGTCAGCAACATTAGGGTTTTTAAGATAGTTAGCTGTAAGCCAGTCAATGACAAGCGAATCTGCGCTGATAGGATTGCCTGTAAGCGCATCTGTGGCATTGATGCTCTGGAGAGTTTCATCTACACTGTCCATCCCATTTTGGGGATTTGCAGCGAGGGCTTGGGTTGCTTCTTCGCCGAAACGATCAAGGAAATAAGTGGTGAACATAAATGCCGCGCCGTAATGGGGCGTGGTGGCATTTTGATCATTGGGCCAATCGTTAAGCTGAAGGTCGGGATTGCTCGTATAGACCCAATCAAAACCACCGGGATTATATTCGGTCAGGAAGGTGGCGAGTTCTGAAAAACCTTCGTTTAGCCAGGATGATTCGTTGCGATCTTGATTCCAATGAATCATATGCTGGAATTCGTGCGCTAAAACGCCATAAGTGAAATCTTCGCTTAGGAAAGTATTATCAGCATTGAAGAGGAACATCTCGTGAGCATTGGAATACTCATGTGCGAGGGGATGATATTCATCGGCAGATGAGTAATAACCAGCAATGCTGGAGCCTATTCCACGAGCATAAAGAATGTAGATATGTTCATCTTCATCTACGCCGGGAGACCACTCGGAGCCAAAGAAGGCGCGTGTGGTGGGGTAGATTTTGTTTTCGAAGGCATCCATGAGGGTTTTCATTTCGTCTTCTTTAAATTCAATGCCATCTTGCACCCAAAAATAGGAGTGGGCGGTCACATATTGGAGGGTGGCATCCACTTCAAAATTTTCATTGGTGCTGACATTGGTTGCCCAGAAAGTATCCGTATCACTAACTTTGCGAGGAGATTCATGTTCTTTGAGTGTCAGAGGAATTTCGCACACGCCTTTTAGACGGCAGGATATTTCCGGTAAGTTATTGGCAGGAACGATGGTGTTCTCTAAAGTAGTAAGAGTGTCAGTGGGGATTTCATCTACTGGAGTTCGATCTACAATTATTGGCCCGCCAGGCGTGGGAGTAGCAGGTATGCCGAGGCTATCGTCAATCGAGCTTACGAGGTCATCACCATTTTGATAAACCCAATAGCCAGCGCCTGCCAGAATAATTAGACAGCAACAGAGAATAGCGATCACTACGCCTACGATGATCCAAACAGTTTTTGCGCCTGATGAAGTGCTTTCTTGCATGAGAGTCTCCTGTAAAAAATGTGATAAGTGAACGAAGGGAGAAATCACTTGTTATTTCAGATATATTTCATTCATTTTAGCTTAAAAAGAAAATCAGGTGAAAAGAATTTCCTTTTTACCTGATTTTCTTAGTTTTTTCTAAGCAGCGTCAGCTTTCTTTTTGCTTTTCGGTATTTTTTCACCTTCCATAAAAACGATCTCGTTCTTCTCGGTATCAAGATCAACCAAAATGGAGCCGCCATCCTTGAAATCACCTTGGAGCAATTTCATCGAAAGAGGGCTTTCCACAAATTTCTGCAAAGCTCTCTTTAGCGGGCGCGCACCGAAGGCTTTATCGTAACCCTCTTTTGCCAACCAAGTGCGGGCGGCAGAAGTTAGTGCGGCTGAAATGCCAAATTCGTTTAAGCGTCCTTGTATTTCTTTCATTTGCAGATCAACGATTTCTTCCATCTCTTCAACGCTGAGTGGGGAGAAAGCGATGATCTCATCAATACGATTTAAGAATTCTGGCCTGAAAGCATCTTTAAGAGCCTTATTGATTTTTGTGTCAGATTCACGTTCTTCATCTGTTGCAGAGCTTTTCAAAAAGCCGATCGGACCGCTCTTGTTCACATATTCTGTGCCGAGATTGCTGGTCATGATCAAAATCGTGTTCCGGAAATCGACAACTTTGCCCTGGCCATCCGTCATTCGACCATCATCAAGAATTTGGAGCAAAGCATTCCATACTTCGGGATGCGCTTTTTCAATCTCATCAAAGAGAACGACTCGATAGGGACGACGGCGAACAGCCTCAGTTAGTTGACCACCTTCCTCATAACCGACATACCCCGGAGGCGCGCCGAACAACCGTGAAGCCGTGTGTTGCTCTCGGTATTCTGACATATCGATCCGTACCAACGCATCGGGATCATCGAACATAAACCAAGCCAATGCCTTTGCCAATTCCGTTTTGCCAACGCCGGAAGGACCGATAAAGATAAAAGAGCCTATCGGACGATTCGGGTCTTTCAGACCAGAACGTGCTCGCCGAATTGCATCTGAGATGGCGGTAATTGCTGCGCCTTGCCCGATAATTTTTTCGTGAATACGCTCTTCCATCTCGATCAATTTCTTCGCTTCGGTTTCCATCATCTGCGAGACGGGAATCCCTGTCCACTGGTTGACGACTTCTGCAATATCGTTTGTATCAACTACTTCGTCGAGTTTATGTTCCTCCTCCCATTGGCCACGTCTGCTTTTGAACTCTTCTTCAAGCCGTAAAAGTTTTGTTTTCATTTTGGCAGCATGCTCGTACTCACGTTCTGTACCAGCTAACTCTTCTTCAGCGGTGAGGCGATCAATTTCGCTTTTCATACCTTTCAGGTCGTCGGGGAGCGAGTAAAGGGCAACGCGCAATTTCGCAGCCGATTCATCCATCAAGTCAATTGCTTTGTCGGGTAGATGGCGGTCAGTTACATAGCGGTCTGCCAATTGAGCCGCAGCAACGAGCGCCTCATCTGAAAAGCGAACTTTATGATGGGCTTCATAACGGTCGCGCAATCCTTGTAACATCAAGATCGTATCTTCTACACTCGGTTCTTCTACATAAATGGGCGCAAAGCGACGCTCTAGCGCAGCATCTTTTTCTATATATTTATGGAATTCATCTAAGGTTGTCGCGCCTATACATTGGAGTTCGCCGCGTGCCAGAGCTGGCTTAAGCATATTTGAAGCATCTAACGCACCCGATGCTGCGCCCGCGCCAACGACTGTATGTAATTCATCGATCAGCAAAATAATTTCGCCATCTGATTGCTGTACTTCGTCAATAGTCGATTTCAGACGTTCTTCAAATTCACCTCTGAAACGTGAACCAGCGATCATGCTACCTAGATCAAGTGAAACAACTTTCTTTCCGCTCAAGATTTCGGGCACATCATTATCTACTATTTTTTGGGCAAGCCCTTCGGCTATGGCGGTTTTCCCCACGCCCGCTTCACCGATGAGAACGGGGTTATTTTTCGTTCGCCGTGAAAGGATTTGCACTAAACGTAAAATTTCGGTATCACGTCCAATAACAGGATCAAGCTTCCCTTCACGAGCGAGCTTTGTCAAATCCCTGGAATATTTTTCTAAAACTTTGTAATTAGATTCTGCTTTTTTATCGGTCACGCGTTTCCCGCCGCGCAATTCTTTAATCGCACCCATTACTCGGTCGCGGGTAATGCCTGCTTGTTCCAACATCCGTGCGGCAGGAGTGTTGCGTTCACTTAAAATCGCCAGGAAAAGATGCTCGGTAGAAATATACTCATCTTTTAAGCGGCTGGCTTCCCCGTTGGCGAGGTCAATGATCCGCTTAACGCGTGGTGTAATAAAAATTTGCCCTGCGCCACTACCAAAAATATTTGCCTTCGGGCTAGCTTTCAAAGCTGTATCAAGACGCTCAATCAGAGCTTGTGGGATAACTTGTAGATTTTCAAGAATTTGCGGCACTACGCCATTGGGTTGCTCAATTAACGCCAACAAAATATGCTCGGTATCAATCTGATTATGCCCATAACGCTGGATTATCTCAGCAGCGCGTTGAGCTGCTTCTTGCGCTCTTTCGGTAAAGCGATCAAATCGCATCATAATTTTTATCCTTTTTTAGGATGAGGGGAAACGCTCTTGCCTGCACTCGTAGCGGAGCGGAGGGTGTTTTTAGTTGGATTCCGTTAAAAAAAGTGTGCCTGTGAATATGGATGTATTCGTTAAATCACCTCATCCGCTATTCTCAGTTTTTCTTTGGAAAATATAAAAACAGTATAGCAAAAAAAGATTAGCAGAATGCTGATGCAGCGTTAGAGCAATATAAGAGTTTTAGTTTGAAGGGGTAGCAGTTACTTGGGGTGTTTTTGTAGGCGTAAGGGTGACAGGGAAAGTACAGACCTGTGGAATCCAACCAATTCGTTCTTCCTGATCTTCAACCTCTACCCACGCAAGCCCGCTGATCGTTCTTGTCCCATAGAGAATGGTAATAAAACGAGCATTCTGAACGCGTCCTATAACGGGGCTATTGAAACCTGCGCGCTGGTGTAGTTCCAGACATTGATCGTAATCATTAAAGACGTTTTGAACGAGGGCTGTTACCTGAGTTGGCGTGGGAGTATAAGTTGCTGTGAATGTGGCAGTTGTCGTTGGTAGCGGTGTCTGACTAGGCGTTGATGTAAGCGTTGCTGTTGGGGTAAGCGTAGGAGGCGTCGGTGTGGACGTAAAAGTTGGCGGAATCAGTGGATCTAAAGTATCTGCAATAACTTGATTAACTACAATCGCAACGGTGTCTTGCAACCGCACAGCAATTTCTTCTTGAAGGCTATTGACATCACCATAATAAAGACGTTTTGGTGTTCGGATCGTGATTGTGAGGTCCAGCACATCGTTTTCACTGGCTCCAACGCTAAGTTCAATAAGTTCTGCCCCAAATTTGCTCACTTCTTCAGCAACAACGGCATTGATCTCACGTGTTCGGCTTGATTTTTGAAAAGCCGTTATGCTGAAATAAGTCAGAGGTAAGAGCATAATGAGTGTTACCAAAGCTGAAATTGTAAGGCTGCGCGGAACGCGCTCTCCGTCTTTTGTTCCGGGGTTAAAACCCAGCGCAAAAAAGACCAGCATAGAGGCAAAGGCGATAGTGACAGCATTGGTAACAAAGAGTAAAAATGCGCCGCCAGCGACTTCCCAGCGCCCCATAGCGATGCCGATCCCAATAACACCGAGCGGAGGCATTAAAGCTGTGGCAATAGCAACACCTGGCAGAGCCGCAGAAAGCGAGGGTTGTGCCAGAGCAAAAGCGGCAGCAAGACCGCCAGCAAGAGCAATCAAAAGATCAATTGGAGATGGACTGGTACGGGAAATAACCTCGATAGGGAGTTCTTGTAAAGTTACAAATGGGAGTGCATTATTGAGCCAGGTTAAAAGAATAGAGATAATAACGGCAATCCCTGCGCCGCGCAAAATTGCGCTCACAGCATATTTGAGTAATTTTTCATCACCAACAAGCGAGCCTAGCCCCAAACCAATAATTGGCGACATAAGTGGTGCAACGAGCATGGCACCGATGATTACTGCCCCAGAATTTGTGAGCAAACCAAGAGTCGCGATCATACTTGAGAGTACGACCAACACGAAATACTCAAAATCGGGTTGTGCAGAATCTCTTAAATTAACGCGCACTTCACCGCGTCGTTCTCGGCTGACTGGTGGAACAAATTTACGAAACCAGTAACGTAATTGCACACGAACAGGAGGGGGGGCTTGTTTGTTTTCTTCCATAGATAGTTTCCTGCAACAATTCTACCTTGTTAGACATGAATTGCAAACAAATTAGAACTTTCGATCGGGTAGGTGTGCGTCGCACCAACTTTGATGAGAAAATGTCTATCGATGAGTATTTTACTCGTCGAAGAGCAGAATCTAACCTTTATGGTGCAACGTATCCTCGTTTCTTAATTTCAAAGCGAAAGTCCTGCAAATTGTGCATACCTGACAATATTCAAATTTACGCAACGCAAAAATAATCAAGATACCTAATGGATAACCCAAATAAAGTCTAGACAAAGCTATGTCGTTGCGAGGAGCATGCTTTTGCGACGCGGCAATCTCCCACGCTGAAGGGGAGATTGCTTCACCCTGAAAAGCATCGGGATTCGCAATGACACCTTATTGTGTGAAGTCTAAATGATTTATCCATAAGCAATGCAAGTATAATATCGCCAATGACAACACTTAGTCTTACTCAAAGACCGGTCGGCGAATTACGCAAACTGAATATCATGCGAGACCTTTCCAAAGTTGCTGATCTCGTGGAACTTTGTTTTCACCACAATATGGATAGCGAAGGGAGAGGCTATGTTCAGCAAATGCGCCGCGCTAGCAAAAACTCAAGTTTCCTAAGCTGGGCATCCACATCTATGCCTTTGCATGGCTATGTTTGGGAAGAAGAAAAGAAAATCGTCGGCAACATCAGCATCATCCCCTTTCGAGAGAGAGGAAAAACGGTTTTCTTGCTGGCCAATGTTGCCGTTCATCCCGACCACAGGCGTAAAGGCATCGCGAAGGCACTCACACAAAAGGGGGTGGTGCATGCTCGCAACCATGGCGCAGAATCAATTTGGGTTCATGTAGAAGAGGAAAATCTTAGCGCAGTCAAACTCTACGAAAATCTCGGTTTTCAAACACGTTCCCGCCGTACTACATGGAATGCTACATCCACGCTTCAGCCAGATCAGGCTCCTATCCACGCTAAAATTATTGCTCCTCCAGCCCGTTTTTGGGAGGATCAGTACCAATTTCTCAAAAAAAGCTACCCCCAAGAAATGACATGGTACAGAATCCCCGACTGGAAAAATTTCAAACCCGGTCTCAAATATTGGCTCTATAAACTTTTTGTAGAAGGCGATATTCGCCAGTGGTCTATTCAAAAAAATGGGAAGTTGGATGCCGCGTTGATTTGGAAAGGGACAATGACGCGTCGCTCGCCTCTCTGGCTTGCTACCGCAGCCCAAACAGATTCCGCATCTCTTGCAGAACTCCTGCTCCACGCCCGTTTTCATCTAGCCGCAAAAAAACGTGATCTCTACATCGACTTTCCTGCGGGCGAATGCCATGATGCTTTTGAAAAAGCAGGCTTTACCCTTCGCCGTAACCTCCTCTGGATGCGCGCAGACGGAAAAGCCTAGTGCATAATCAAGAGAGATATTTGTACAAAAACCTTGCGAGAGTTGTTTTTTTCACGGAGCGTATCTTCAATTCAACTCTCGCAAGGTTGGAACACTACAAATAGCTTGTTTGTAAATGCACTAGCCTGCAACCGAAATTTATATTTATCGTATATTTTGATATACAAAAGGAGAAAAAATGAAACGCTTTATTACTCGTTGGGTCGTTAACGCAATTGCTATCGCCTTGGCCGTTTACCTTGTACCAGGCATTGAACTGGGAGGGAAACTATCTTCCCTGCTATGGCTTGCGCTCATCTTTGGGCTGATCAATGCCATTTTGCGCCCCATCATCAAACTCTTTACCTTGCCTCTCATCGTTCTAACGCTGGGGCTTTTCTCGCTGCTCATTAACACCTTCCTCTTCTGGCTCACAAGTGTAGTCGGTCAAGGATTTGGCGTTGGCTTGAGTATTGCTACTCCTGTCTTCTGGAACGCTTTTTTGGGTGGTCTCGTTGTCAGCATTGTGACGATGATCCTGAGCATCTTTCTCAAGGACGACAAAAAATAAACTTACGCTTGGCTTTGGTCTAGAATCTATTCTAAAATTGCTCTAGCCGCCGCCCTCGACGCAGGGAGCGTTCTAAATTATTTTTCTTTCGGATAGGTTCTAAATAACTGATGTTACGCACGATTTTTTTGCTGTTTTAGCCCCCTTCCAGCCTCCCCCAAATTCCATGCACTTGGAATTTGGGGGAGGAGCTGACTTATAACACTAATTCAGGCTGGTCCCCCCCCATTTTTGCTTTTTAAAATGGGGGGATGCCCGAAGGGCAGGGGGGCACGACTCTGACATTCAAATAATGCGTAACATCAGGTAATAAAAAAATGCGGACTTCGCAACGAAGTCCACATTTTGTCTTAAACATAGTTTAAAGTCTGAAGTCTTGTTCCTATTCTTCACCAGCAACAAATGCTTCGGTCATTTCTTTGCAAACGCTGTCCCGGAATTGCTTGGGTGGCGTTTTGAAGAAATAGGATGAAGGGGCGATGATGGGACCGGACAAGCCTCGATCAAGAGCGATTTTCGCGCAGCGGACTGCGTCGATCATCACGCCAGCGGAGTTGGGGCTATCCCAGACTTCCAATTTGGCTTCCACATTTAGGGGGACTTCACCGAAGGTTGTGCCTTCCATACGCACATAGCACCATTTGCGGTCGCTTAACCATGGCACATGATCGCTGGGACCAACATGAACATTATCTGCGCCAATATCGTAGGGGAGCATGGATGTGACCGCACCAGTTTTTGAGATTTTCTTCGATTCAAGACGATCTCGTTCGAGCATATTCAGGAAGTCAGTGTTTCCCCCAAAGTTAAGTTGATAGGTGTGATCAAGCCGAACACCACGATCGACAAAGAGGGTGGTCAAGACACGGTGTAAAATTGTCGCGCCCACCTGCGATTTGATGTCATCGCCCAAGATGGGCAATCCCTTTTCTCTAAAGCGATCTGCCCAGTATTTTTCGGAGGCAATGAAAACGGGGATGCCGTTCACAAAGGCGCAGCCTGCTTCGAGGGCTTGTTCTACATACCATTTGGTTGCCATTTCTGAGCCGACGGGAAGGAAGTTCAGCACCACATCGGTTTTGGTCTCTTTGAGCAGCTTGGCGATATTTGCTGTGGCACCGGGAGCTGGCGTAATGACTTCTTTGAGATATTTCCCCAGGCCATCGTGGGTCATACCGCGTACAACGGGCACGTCCATTTTGGGCACTCTGGAAAATTTATAAGTATTATTGGGTTCAGCGAAAATGGCTTCAGAGAGGTCTTTACCAACTTTGGTGATATTGACATCTATACCCATTGTGAATTCAATATCGTTGATATGGTACCCTGCCAAATTGACGTTCATTATGCCAGGGACTGTCTCGTCATCAGTTGCATCTTTATAGTAGTGAACACCCTGCACCAGTGATGATGCACAGTTTCCTACGCCAATAATTGCTACACGTACTTTCTTCTTGCCCATTCATTTCTCCTTGCTTAGATTAGATGATTTTTTGTACTTTTCTTTTGCCTTACAATATGTTTATGAAAAGCTTTCTTGC
>JABGQT010000022.1 GCA_018648685.1 Anaerolineae bacterium | reverse complement strand
TCTACGCAGATAGAACCAGGCGAACCAATTTTTAGAAAACTAAACGGCTCTTTTTCTGTTGAAATGGATTATTTCTTTCTCTCTACCCATCCAGCTGATCTTCGTGGAGATTACCGCTTACTTGCGATCATCAGTGATTCTACTGGCTGGAAAAGAACGCTAGAGCTAGTTCCCACAACAGAATTTCAAGGGAATTTATTTACAGTTTCGGAAACTCTTTCTCTTAGTCAAATTCAACGATTGATCGATGTTTTTGAAAAAGAAACCGGGGTAGAGCGTGGACGCTATGAGCTTGCAATTCTTGCCGATATCCAAATCGACGGGGATTTGGCAGAGTTGCCCCTGGAAGATCGTTTTCTACCCGCACTTTATTTTAGTATCACAGATTTGGAAGTTGTTTTAGAAGAAAGAACCTCCGAAGGGAGTACGCTTGAGCCTTCCACAGGCAACGCACTCATGCGTAGCACATATGAAAGCAATGTACTAAATATTTTGGGGATAAAAACCCCCGTTTCTGTAGCTCGCTGGATTTCAATTCTTCTTGGCGTTCCTGCCTGGATTTTTCTTGGTGTTTTGCTCTTTCAGATTTATCAGATTGCAGAAAAAAACGAATGGGAACGCACGCGGATTTGGTATGGCTCGATGTTTATTGAAGCTAGTGACACCCGAATTCTTTCTCCTCCCGATCAAATAGAAATCGCAAGTGTAGACGATCTGGTAAATTTAGCAGAACAAGATCAGCGTCCCATTTTTCACATACTGGATGGGGATTTGCATCATCTTCTTGTTCAAACGCCAGAACAAAATTATCATTACGCTATAGAAGAAAAGCAAAGAACGGGAATTGTTGTGAGTAGACCGGAAAAGGAAACGAAATCGAGAAAATGGTACTTTCCACGTATTGGAGAAGAGAGCAAAGTTCGGGATGCCTACGAACATGCTCTCAAAGGATGGGCTAATGCGGTTAATCATAAACTTTATGAAGAAGGGGAAGCAGATCGTCTTGCTGAGATGGCTTACGAACTCGGGAAGATGCTGGATATTCACGGTACCGAACTGGAAAATATCCGTATGGCTGCCTATCTCTATAAAATTGGTTTGACAGATGTCCCCGATGAGATATTGGCAAAGAAGAAAAAGCTCACTAAAAAGGAATTGGAAATTCTTCGCAGCCACCCGACTTATGCGCGCAATCATCTGGATGGTGTAGAGTTGCTTAAACCCATCGCTGAAGCGATTTATTATCAACACGAACGCTGGGATGGAAGTGGTCAACCTGATGGCTTGAAAGGCGATCAAATTCCCATTGGCGCAAGGGTGATTTCCATTGTGAACACATGGAACGGACTTTCACGTGCACGCCCCTATAGGGATGCTTGGATTATTGAAGATATTCGTAAATACTTTCTTGAGCAATCCGGAAAACAATTTGACCCTCGCATAGTTGATCTTTTTTTAACAAGGAAAGATATTGATTATCCAATAGTTGTTAGTGCAGAACTTCAAGCTGGGGATGAAAAGGATGCGTAAGATCGTAAAAATTCGCTGGGTGCCTTTGTTTTTCCTTGTTATTCTTTTCTTAATGGTTACAGGGCTATTTACAGGGCTTACGGCAACAAATAGCGTTGCAAATAGCAATGCCGGGATTTTAGGAAAAGGCGTTACTGCTGAAGAACTTAAACCTTCAGAGTGTGATGTGATCACAGTGACAGATTTGGTCGTGTTGAGCAATGGGGATACCCCTTCTGCTGCTAACGAACTTATTTTGGGTACACCTGGGCAGGATATTGTAAACGGTGGCGGGGGAAATGATTGTATCGTTGGCGGAGGTGGCGACGATCGTGTTTGTACTGCAACCGGCTTTTTTGGATGGTTGCTTTGTTGGCTTGCTCCCGATACTTATTTGGATGGACTCAGAGGGGGGGCAGGAACGGATGTCATCATTGGCAATGATGGCAATGATGCTCTTTTTGGCGATGGGGGGAATGATATTTGCTATGGTGGTGCAGGTAGTAATCATATAAACTGCGAAACGAGTAATTGAGTTTTAGAGTAAACAAAGCCTCTTGACGAAGAACGCATGTTCGAGTATTATTTCATAGCACAAATGAGCGATGTTTCTTTTGGAGGCAGTTATGATGGCACGAAAAGCTAAAGGACTTGGAGAAAGACACAAGAAGATTCTGAAATTCTTGGAATCTCATCAAAGTCGCGAGGGTTTTCCCCCTACTATTCGAGAAATTGGTGAAGCAACCGATATTTCATCGACTTCTGTTGTTAATTACTATTTGGACCAACTTGAAAAGATGGGGAAGATCGAACGACAACGGAAAATCTCTCGCGGGATAAGTTTAACGGAATCCAGCCCTCTTGTAGATATGTTCAAAATACCGGTAGCAGGCCGAATTGTCGCGGGCGAACCGATCCCTGTTCCGGCTTCTGATTTCACCTATTTTGATGCCGAATCTTCTGTAGATGTTGCGCGGTCGTTACTTCCCAGTCGCAGTGATACTGATGAACTTTTTGCGCTAGAAGTTGATGGAGACTCCATGATCGATGCGATGATCAATGATGGGGATATTGTCGTCATGAAATCAACAGGCGGTGAAGCGAAGAATGGAGAAATGGTTGCGGTATGGCTACCAGAGCGTGATGAAACAACGCTAAAGTATTTTTATAAAGAGAGCGAGGGCTATCGCTTGCAGCCTGCTAATCCCACAATGGAACCTATTCACATCGGTAAGGATGAACCTTTAGAGATCAAAGGTAAGGTTGTGATGGTTATTCGCCAAATTGACAAAACAGTCATATAGTTACTTTGTTTAGAAACAAAAAAAGCGGCTCTTGTAAAAGAGCCGCTTTTTTATTTACTGCTTAGTGTTGAGAAACTAGGCAACTTCAACTACTGCGCCAGCAGCTTCAAGTTTTTCTTTTGCGTCAGCAGCAGCATCTTTACCGACTTGTGTAAGAATTTTGGAACCGGCGGTTTCAGCCAATTCCTTGGATTCTTTGAGGCCCAAGCTTGTCAGTTGGCGGATAGCCTTGATGACATCAATTTTCTTGGGGCCAGCATCTTTGATGACGACATCAAATTCGGTCTTTTCTTCAGCAGCTTCTTCAGCTACAGCACCGCCAGCGGCAGCAACTGCAACCGGGGCAGCAGCAGAGACTCCCCATTTTTCTTCTAATAATGTAACTAGCTCAGCAGCTTCGAGAACACTAAGAGTGCTCAGTTCGTCAACAATTTTTTCGAGATCAGCAGCCATTTTAAAACTCCTTCTTTTACCTATAGGTAATTAATTATTTTGATTATTTGCTCCCGCTTAGGCAGCGGCAGATTCTTCAGAACGTGCTTTGATTACAGCAGCCAGCCCGCGTGCGGGTTCGGCGAGGGTGCGTACCAGCTTGCCAGCCGGGGCTTGTAAGACGCCCAAAAGTTGTGCGCGTAAAACAGGCAAGGGCGGTAGTTTTGCAAGCGCAGTAACTTGTGCAGAGCTGAGAACTTCTGCACCCATATAACCACCTTTGAATTGGAATGCTTCAACTTCTTTTGCCGTGTCAGACAAGGCTTTTGCTGTTGATGCAACATCGTCAAAGGCGAAACCGATAGCTGTGCTGTTTTCAAGATAACCTTCAGGGATATCAAGATCGTTGGCTTTCAGTGCTAATTTTGCCAATCGGTTTTTTACGACGTGGAATTCTCCGCCAGTTTCACGAACTTTAGCGCGGGCTTCTTCCATATCATTTACAGAAGCACCTTTATAATCCATAAGGATCAGGGCTTGGCTTTGGCTCATCCATTCTTTGTATTGAGCCAGAACTTCTTCTTTACGTTGCTTTGATAGTGCCAATGGAACCTCCTTTCATATAAAAATCTTTGCCTATCGACATCCTCAGGCAAAGACTTTTATTCCCCAGTAGGGGAGAACTTTCGTTCAGTCTTCGTCTGGGCAGGGAATTAAGTTCTTTTCAAAGAACGCCTGCTTTCTTCGGCGAAGTGATAGGTTTTGTAGGTTATAGGATATAAATTTTATCCTTAACTTTATAGGGATTGTGCCTGATTTGCATCAACTTTTACACCAGGTCCCATCGTGGAAGCGACGGTGACGCGTTGGATATAAACTTTTGCTGCAGCAGGGCGAGATTTGACAACTGCGTTCATGAGTGCTGTGAAGTTGTCTAAGAGTTTTTCTGCACCAAAAGAGGCTTTACCGATCGGGACGTGGATATTTGCGGTCTTATCAAGACGATATTCCACACGACCGGCTTTTGCTTCGTCAATAGCTTTTGGCAAATCTTCGGCTTTTACAACAGTACCGGCTTTGGGGTTAGGCATTAAGTTACGCGGTCCGAGTACTCGACCCAAGCGACCAGCTTTACCCATCATATCAGGTGTGGCGATCGCGATATCAAACTCGGTCCAGCCACCCTGAATTTTCTTCAGCATTTCATCATCGTCTGCGATGATGTCTGCGCCCGCATCGCGAGCAATTGTAGCGCCTTCACCAGCAGCGAAGACTAAAACGCGAACGGTTTTACCCAAACCATGTGGCAAGTTAACGGTATCGCGGACTTGCTGGTCAGCTTTTCGGGGGTCTAACCCCATGCGAAGGTGAACTTCTATAGTTGAGTCGAAGCTTGTTGTTGATGTTTCAACTGCAAGTTTCATTGCATCGCCGGGAGCGTAGAAAGTATCTCTATCTACTTTTTCTGCTGCGGCTCG
>JABGQT010000192.1 GCA_018648685.1 Anaerolineae bacterium | reverse complement strand
AAAATTTTAGGGGTTGATCGAAAAGCCAGTCAGGATGAGATCAAGAAGGTATATCGCAAGTTAGCGATGAAATATCACCCTGACAAGAACCCGGATAATAAAGAAGCAGAAGAAAAGTTCAAAGAGGTTAACGAGGCGCATCAAGTCTTGAGCGATCCTAAAAAACGCGCGCGTTATGACCGGCTTGGCTCATCTTATTCACAATGGCAGCAACGTGGCGCACCCGGTGATTTTAATTGGGGTGATTTTTTCGGTGGCACAGGCGGTGCTCCACGCGGAGGCGAGAGACAAGTTCGCTATGAGGATGTAGACGATATCTTCGGTGGGGGCGGCATAGGCGGTTTTTCAGATTTTTTCGAGGCAATGTTCGGGATGGGAGGTGGTATGGGCGCGCAACCACGCCAAAATCCACGTGCGTCCCGTCAGCGTTATGAGCAACCAGTTAATATCTCTTTGGCAGAGGCGCATGAGGGCGCGATCCGCATTTTGCAGAGCGAGGGTAAGCGCGTCCAGGTAAAAATTCCGGCTGGCGCAAAAACGGGTACTAAAGTGCGCGTGAAGGGAAAAGCGCCTGATGGTGGAGATCTATATCTGAAAGTAACTGTTGATAAAAACGCAGACTTTGAGCGTAAGGAAGATAATATCCACACCCAAACCAATGTAGATGTTTTCACGGCATTATTAGGCGGAAAAGCTCAAGTAAAAACACTCAACGGTAATCTTTCTCTCACGATTCCCGCCGGCACGCAGCCGGAGCAAGTTATTCGTCTTTCAGGGCGCGGCATGCCAAAATTGCGAGAGCCAAAGAAGAAAGGCGATCTTTTTGTGCGGGTGAAAGTCAGAATTCCGAAAGATTTAAGCGAAGAGCAAAAGAGCTTATTAAAAGAAGTAGCAGGAAAGAAATAGGGAGCGGATTGCGTCAAAAACACTCACGCTTATAAACGCTTAGGAGAATAAATGAAAAGAATATTGGTGATTTTATCGGTACTTATTTTAGCAACAATCTCTTGTCAGGCAACAGGGACGCTACAGCAACCTGCGTCTCCTGTCGAAAACAGTAATAATGTGCAACCTCAGCAACCACAAGACCTTTATAGCCCCCCGCCCGAGCCAGGTAGTTTAAGTGCTCTCTATGAAAGCACATTACCGGGCGTTGTTTCTATTCGCGTTTTTAGTGATGTGGGCAGCGGAGCTGGTTCTGGCTTTGTTTTTGATGAGCAAGGACATATCCTGACCAATTTTCATGTTGTTGAAGGTGCTACAGAGGTAGAGGTAGATTTCTCATCTGGATTCAAAACCTACGGAACGGTCATCGGAACCGACCTGGATTCAGACTTGGCAGTCGTTAAAGTAGAGGCACCTGCCGATGAGCTTTACCCCCTCCCCATTGGCAACTCCGATCTGCTGCGCGTTGGGGATACAGTTATCGCCATTGGCAACCCCTTTGGCTTGAGCGGCACGATGACAACGGGCATTGTTTCTGCTTTAGGCAGAACACTCGATTCGCTGAACGATGCGCCCGGCGGTGGTTTTTTTACCGCTGGAGACATTATCCAAACGGATGCGGCGATCAACCCCGGCAACTCTGGTGGACCACTTTTCAACATTAACGGCGAAGTAATTGGTATCAATCGTGCTATCCGCACCACGAGCTTCTCAAATGGTGGCGAGCCCGTAAACTCCGGGATCGGCTTTGCCATCTCGATTAATATTGTCAAGCGTGTTGCCCCAGCGATTATTGCAGACGGACATTATGACTATCCCTATATGGGGATTTCGTCAATCAGCGACCTTAACTTACACAGTATCGAAGCGCTCGGATTACCTCGACAAACAGGCGCCTATGTAACCGCTGTCTCACCAGACAGCCCTGCAGAAAAAGCTGGCGTTCAGGGTGCAAGCACAAACGGAGACGGGCTTCCTATTGGCGGCGATCTCATCATTGGCATTGATGGGACCGAAGTACAGCAATTTGATACCTTACTAAAATATCTGATCAACAATAAAGGTCCTGGCGATATTGTGACCCTAACAGTCTTAAGAGATGGACAAGAAATCACTCTCGAAATGACACTGGACAAAAGACCATAAAACAAAAATATTCTAACTACTCAGGCATGTCTTTACCCTTTCGGGCACTCGTGCGAGGCAGTTCTATCGCCGACGTGTACTCCGCTAGGGGTAAGCAATCTCCCTGACAGTATTGGAGACTGCCGCGTCGCGAAAGCGTGCTCCTCGCAGAGACATTTTGGGAGAGCTTGATTACGAACCATTCATTCACTAGAAAAAGGAGAAAAATAAAAGAAAAAACACTTAGTTCAATTCAACCAACTTACAAAGGAGTAAAAATGTTAAGCGATCAGGCTATTAACGAATTACTGGACTATCAAAGCGACGAAAAAATACTCAGTATTTATCTAAACATCGCCGAAAAAACCCCAGAAGCCTATAAATTGACCTTACGCTCCATGCTTAAAGGGATAAATATGCCCGAAGACGAAGAGGCTATTATCCGTTATATTGAACACGAATTCTCAAGAGAAGGGCGCAGCCTTGCGATCTTCTCCTCAGTAGAAAAAAATTACTTCCGCGCTTACCCGCTCTCTGTTTCGGTGCATAGCCGTATCCATATCGGAAACAAGCCCTATGTGAGTCCACTCGCAAATATCCTTGATGCCTATGGTTCTTACGGTGTCGCACTCGTCGACAAACAGGGCGCACGCCTTTTCCACTTTCATCTCGGCGAATTGGTGGAACAAGAAGGCGTACTCGGCGACGAAGTTCATCAAGTTAGGGGCGTGCAGAGCAGCAAAAATCCCGTTAAACGGAATCTAAAAGAATCTGCCGAATTTGCGATAGCCTTCTTCGGTCAGAAAAATGTGCGGCGCATCCTGCTTGGGGGCACAGATGAAAACCTGTCCCAATTCCAAAATTATTTACCTAAAAAATGGCAAAGTCTCGTTGTTGGCACCTTCTCTTTGGGGATGACAGCCAGCCCGCACGAGGTTTTGGATGAAGCAATTAAGGTGGGCGCAGCCGCTGAAGTAAAACGGGAAGCCGGTCTCGTTCGGCAAATGAGCACCTCGGCGGCGAAACACGCTGTGGGCGTGGTGGGCTTGCGTGATACACTCCGCGCATCTCACGAAGGACGGATCCAGACTTTATTGGTCGATGAAAACTATCATGCTCCAGGCTATAAATGCGCGGGCTGTGATCATCTTGCCGCCGAAAAACAGGATAGCTGCCCCTTCTGCGGCGGAGAATTTAAAAAGATCACTGACGCAGCAGAAGTAGCCGTACGCAAAGTAATGCTCGCAGGCGGTGAAGTCGAAATCCTGCGCGATAACCCCGAAATGGCAGAAGTGGGGATTGGTGGGTTGCTGAGATACTAAATAAGAGTAGGGGGCTCAGACTCGCCTTACTGTGTATAAAATACAATAAAAGCCCTGCCCGTGTTAGTAACTACGGACAGGGCTTTTTCGTTTTAGCTATTAGTACAGTAAATACTAGAATTTATTTTATCCAAGCCATAATAACAGCAAAAATTGATACTAATATACTAAGTACAGCAATCCAAGAAGATCTACGGGCAATGTCCCTGCTTTCCCGAGAGATTTCATTACTCTCATTCGCAATTTTATTGCTAGTTTCAGCTATCTGAAGACTTCGTATTTGAGCTTGATGAGCTAGCTCGTCATAATTTTTCGTCCGGTTCTCAAGCGCTAACTTACCATCTGTCGTCAATTTATAAGAATTGATGGCATTGAATTCAATTAGTCGCTTTTGTTGAAGTGTCACCAATGCTTCTTGCACATGATCATTGCTAAGTTGTGTGCGATACTTTTTTTGATATCCCGTGTATAAATAATTAAATAAATCTGTGTAGGATGCAAAAAAGTTTGGATTTTTAATGTAGTATTGCTGAAGATATTCTAGTATGTACCACATCAATTCATTCATTATCGTATCCTTATTCTGGCATCTCACTAATTATTTTCATTGTTTCAACAGAGACCGTACAAACACGCCCAAGCAATTCAATAACATCTTCTTTATAATCAATAAACCTATAAGTATTGAATTTCTCTCGGATGGTCGCATCTCGTGGTTTTTTCTCTTTATGGCGTTCAAGTACCCAACCTAAAGCGGAATATGTCCCAAGCTGATAATCCCACGCTGCGGCAGGGACACCTTTGAGCGTGGTCAGTGTATCGACTTCGATAATACCTTCTTCTTCGCACGCTTTTAGGCGTGCTTTATAGGCTTTGCGCGTTTCTTCTGGGTCTATATCTTCGCGTTCCAGCGGATAAGGTTCTACGCGCTCATAGTTGAGATGTAAATCCATCAAATTTTGCCCCCATTTTGCCCATTGTCGGAAATTTTCGTAAAAAGGAATACGTGGAAACTCACGCTTCAAATTGATTTTGTATTTTTCTCTATAAGCGGGGTGGTGCAGCACGGCATAAACATAGTGGAAAATATCTTCTTTGCTGATCTTTTTATCGTTATATTCTTTTTGGAATTTCTTCAATGCCCAATCAGTGATGTTTTCCATGCGGCTACCATCTTTAGCGTAACGATAAAGTGGGGCGCATTGTGTACTTCCACCAGCAACAAGCAGAGTTCCTTGAGAAACAATTATGTCAGAGACAAGCGTAATAAATTTTGTTGAACCAACATTAAAAGAGATTTGCATAAAACGCACCATGTCGCACACCTTAAACGGTTCAAGTCGCACAGCTTA
>JABGQT010000046.1 GCA_018648685.1 Anaerolineae bacterium | reverse complement strand
ACGCGCCAACCCCGAGTTGGGGTATTATGATCTCTGAAGGGGTGAAGGGATTGCGGTCTTATCCCAACCAGATATTGGTTCCCGCTGTGGCCTTATCGCTAACGACATTGGCTTTCAACTTCCTCGGAGACGGTTTGCGAGATGCATTTGACCCCCGCCAAAAACAATAGCTTCTTTCTTGCTATAAAGGTTGATTGGGCTGGGGTATAAAAAAATAGACAGAAAAAGAACTGCGGATTGCAAGAAAGCGTCCGCAGTTTTTCTTTCGCTGGAGCAATAACTTTGAAAAAACGTGGAAAATCCCTCTTAATAGCGCTGGCATTTGTAGTTGCTCTATGGCTGCTTATCAGCTATAGCTCTGGTCCGGCACGGACACGGAAACCCTCAACCGATTGGGGGCGTGGTGTGCCCGTTGGCGCTGATGCTTCAGGAACCCTTGGCATGGTTGTTGAAGACGATGGCTCTGCTATTCATCTTGTTTGGCCCTTTGAAGCGGATGCCGGTAAGACCGGTATCCGGTACGTCCAGCTTGGCGAGAGCGCTCGTGTCGTTGAAGAGAAAGATGTCGTTCAAATTCAAGGCGAAATGCGTGCTCCACGTATTTTTATGACGCAGCAGAATTCCTTACGCTTATTATGGGCTACACGCGTAGATTCATCACAAAAATGGCAACTCTGGTATGCAGAAATTGATCTTGAAGGTACGCTCCAAACTGAGCCAAAAATGCTCTCAGATGCAAGCTTCGGTGTCCGTCGTTTTGAAGCAGTAGGGGATTCTGATGGGGGTTTCTGGGTTGTCTGGGACGATACGAACTCTGGCAGCATCCATTTGACAGGCGTATCTGCCGATGGTCAGAAGCAAGCCCAAATCACGAGCGTCGCGGAGAAGGGTTCAAATCCGAGTATTGCCTTGGGGGCTGATGATCAAATCCATTTATCCTGGCTCAATAATAATAATGATCTCATCTATGCAGAACTTGATGCAGGTTTTGCTCATACGCCGGAGAATATCCACCATATCGCATTGGGGACGGGGGCGAGCCTTAATGGTCCCAGAATGGGCATTTCGGATGAGCAGGTATATATTTTCTGGTCTATTCTTGACCAATCCGGTTTGGAGGCAGGAACAGCGCGCACGGAGTTTGTGAGTTTTCCCCTTGGAGTGCCTGAAGAAGTTTCGAGTCAGGATGATATTTGGGTGCTGCCCTACGAAGAGCCGCTTTTTCAGCCTAAAGATGGGGGTTATTCTTATAGCGAGTTGGTGCCAGCTTCTCTTATTAACCGAACAACGCCCTTTGTTTATGCGCCTTCACTTATCCAAAACCCGCGTGGCGAAATGGCGCTTGCGTTGGCGGCGCAGCAGCAACATCGTTTGGATGGCTATGTTCAGATCGCTGTTGCCTTTATGGAAAATGGTATTTACAAAGGCTATAGCTTTGCGACGAAAACACAGGAGATTTCAGGTGACCCGGTTTTGGCAGCAGATGCTGATGGCAATATCCATTTGGTCTGGCGGGAGGGATTTGACAAAGAAGCTGTCTACTATACAACAATGGATCCCGAAATCCGAGCGATCATTGATCGTCCAACATTGCGGGACGCTTCTACCCTTATCTTGGCCAGTGGACTGGAAAGTATGACCGGCATTTTGCTTTTTCCGCTCGCTTTCCCGTGGCTCTTTCCCGGTTTGGTGCTTGTTGTGATTTGGCGGCTGGTAAAAAATGATGAGAATATCAGCTTCAGGTCATCTCAAATTGTTTTGATGGTCTCTCTGATCTTATATCAGGGTTCAAAAATTCTGGTTTTCCCGACTTTTGTGGACTATACCCCTTTCTCAGCTTGGATCGATATTGCTGATGGGTGGGGAACGCCCTTACGCATAATTGTCCCCTTTATCATTTTTGCTATTGCAATTTTCTTTTCTGAAAGATTCCGCCGACGCGGAAAGGGTGTGCCCTCGACTTTGCGTTACTATTTTGTAACTGCACTGGTTGATATGCTGCTCACATTAGCTATTTATGGCGTGAATTTCCTGGGTGCGTACTAATCTCTCTTTTCCCCCTAAATGCGAAGCATTTGGGGGGAAGCTCCGAGTGGAGCAAGGAGCAGGGGGGCGACGAGGGACGTTTTCAAAAAAACAAAACAAAAAACTATGAGCAAAACACAAACAATGAAGAAGAGCATTTTTCTGGCGCTTGGACAGCGCCTGCTATTTGGCGTGCTTATTTTGGGCTTTATTCTTTTCCTGAGCTTCATGGGATTGGATATGGCGCGCGGTGTTCCCCTGGAAAATGCCATGCCAGAAGCATTGCGTAAATCCATTGCCTATGGGGGGAAAGCGATACAGGGAGATTTTGGCGAGACCACAGCAGGTGGTTTCTCTCTCTTACCCGAGCCAGTAATAGAACTTGCCCCAGAGCTTATCCTTCGTAGCTTTGGTTTATTGGCAGTTTCTTTGCTTGTGGCAACAGTATTTGGGGTGATACTTGGGGTTTTGGCGGCGGGGAAAAGATCAGGGCGTTCTCTTTTGATGATAATGCTTTCGATCATTGGCATCTCTGTCCCGAGCTTCTTTATGGCAATGCTCCTTCAAATTGCTGTGATAAAAATTTCGCAGGCAACCGGCTCGGAATTCCTTCCTGTTGGCGGTTTGGGCTGGGATAAACGGATGATTCTGCCTGCGCTCGTGCTTGCTGCCCGCCCTCTGGCGCAGATTAGCCGTGTTACTTTTGTAACCATCGAAGAAATTCTCTTGCAAGATTATGTCCGCACGGCGCATAGCAAAGGGTTGCGTCAGCGCGTTGTTACGGGAGTGCATGTCTTTCGGAATGCTGCTATTTCCATTCTCACGACCGTTGCACTATCTTTGCGCTTTTCATTGAGTTCTTTGCCTGTTGTTGAATTTTTCTTCGGCTGGTCGGGCATCGGATTTACCTTGTTAAAAGCTATCTCTCAGCGTGATGATAATCTAACGATCATTTTGGCGCTTTCTTTAGGCGCGTTAGTGATCTTCGTCAATATCGTTCTGGATATTCTCTATCACCTTATAGACCCACGTTTGGCAGACGCTGCTCGCGGTGTTTACAGAGAAGGAAATAAGGGCTTGCTTCAATGGCTTCGAGATTTGCGCGATGGCTTTAAGCAGAGATCGAAAGATAAAGAAAGAGATTCTGGCAGCCCTTTTACCCAATTGGTAAAGGAAAAGCTGGACGCTGCTGAATCTGAAACTGCTGCATTACCTGAGTTGAAAAGTGATCGCACCAAAGGCAGGAAACGCGCGTGGATACAAGGAACGCTGGGGAATATCCCTTTTATGGTCGGCGGCGTCATTCTTCTTTCGCTATTTCTTGTTATTGTTTTTGGTCCTCAACTCTCTCCGCATAGCCCCTATACAACACAGGGCTTGGTCATCGAAGATGGCAATTTTTCTGTCCCGCCTTTTGAGCCGAGCGAAACCCATCCTTGGGGAACGGATATGCTTGGGCGCGATATGATGAGTTTGGTGCTTTCCGGTGCGCAACAAACGCTCTTTTTGGCAACTGCTGTTGTTCTGGCACGTATTTTTGTCGGCTTCTTGCTCGGTGCAATTGCCGGATGGCTTGCCGGTAGCAGAATAGATCGTATTATCGTCGGATTCGCAGAGATCATTGCTGCCTTCCCCACTTTGTTGCTGGCGATGATCCTGGTGCTGGCTTTTGGTATTCGACGAGGTATTGATCCCTTTGTTATCGCACTGGGATTTGTGGGCTGGGGGGAGATCATGCAATTTGTGCGCGGCGAAGTAATGATGATCCACCCAAAGCTTTTTATCGAGAGTGCTGTTGCCTTGGGGGCACGCTCTCCGCGTATTATCTGGCGGCACGTGCTGCCTAATTTGATTCCTTCCCTGGTTTCGATCATCGTACTTGAGATGGGCGCGGTTTTGATGTTGCTCGGCGAATTGGGCTTTATTGGCATCTTTATCGGTGGCGGCGCATTTGCAGAGCTTGATATTGCAGGCGCACCTTTCCATTATTCGGATGTCCCCGAATGGGGCGCGATGCTCAGCAACCTGCGCACCTATACGCGCTCCTATCCCTGGATGGCGATCTACCCCGCTGGCGCATTTTTTATCTCTATTATGGGCTTTAACCTTTTTGGTGAAGGCATTCGTCGCCTTATCGAGCGCGTTGGTGTTGAAGTAACGCGGCTTTTCGCTAATCGTTACACCTTCCTTGCTTCTGCTTTGGCGGTCACGGCTTTCTTTTGGTTGCGTGGTAGCACGGGTGATATTGTTTTTTATCAGCAGCAGGCAAGCCAATTTGACGGCGAGCAAGCCTTGGGTCACGTTGCGGTTCTCACGAATCCCGTTTTCGATGGGAGAGCGTTGGGAAGCGGAGGAATGGATCTGGCCGCAGACTATATCGCATCCGAATTTAAAAATTTAGGCATTCAACCGGCGGGCGAAAAAGCTACGTTTTTTCAAACCCGTTCACGCTCTTTTGAAACCTTAACCAGCATCCCTGTGTTTGAAGTAGACGACGGCAAGGCAGCGCCCCTCTATCGGGAAGATTATGTGGAATATGGGCCTGGCTATTATCGCAATTTAGGTGACGTTGAAGGCAGTGTCCGCTTTGTTGCGACAGGAGAGCTGCTTAACCTTGGTACTTGGTTTGGCCCGAATATCCCGGCTTTGCGCGGCGTAGATTACGGAGGTGAAATTTTACTCGTTCTTTCGGAAGAAGCTGCTAATGAACTGGCTGATGTATCCAAAGCCGGTGTTTTGATCGTCACCGATGACGAAAAACGATTGAAAGAGCGTTATACCCTTTCTGCGCGCGATCCTATTTGGATCATGTTTGGTACAAATCGTGAAGAGGGCGCAGATATTCCCACAATGTGGATCAGCGAGGAAATGGCAAACCGCCTGCTGGCTGAAAGTGGTTATAACGTGACGGAGCTGCGGCACCTGAGCGATGATTTGGGGCAGGATGAGATCTTTGATTTTGAAATTGACACGAATTTGCGTATGAAAATCGAAGGGGAAATTCACGAAAATGTTGAAGCGAAGCATGTGATCGGTTATATGCCCGGTACAGCGGGAGTTGCTGGCGAAGGGCAATTTGACGACAAGATGATCGTTGTCTTTGCTCAATATGACCAGCCGCCCTTATTGCCTGATGGGCAAATTCCCGTTGGTGCGAACGATAATGCCTCGGGTGTGGGGATGATGCTTGAGCTCATCCGCACCATGCAGGAGAGCGGATACCAGCCCTATAAAACCTTCCTTTTTGTTGCCTATAGCGGTGAAGGATTGGAAGGAGGCGAATATGTACAGACGGATGTGGAGAAATTCTTGAGCGCAAAAACAGGATTTTCATCTGCCTACGAAGTCGAAACGATCGTGGATTTGCGCGGGCTCGGTGCTAAGGAAGGGAATCAACTCCTCTTGTCGGTTGGCGGCAGTCTACGCTTGGCGAATATTTTTGAAGATGCTGCCAAACGGATGAGGACCCCCACAGAGCGTACCGGCGAACGCGTGGACATCAGCATTGTTTTTGATAACGGCGCATCCCTGAACAACGGCGACGATGCTCCCCGTATCGGTCTGCTCTGGGAAGGTTGGGACTTAACCGCAGGCACCACACTCGATACTTATGAGAAGGTCAGCGCAGCTCATCTCGACGAAGGCGGCGAAAGTCTAACTCTCGCCCTCATGACGCTCGGACGAGAAACACAGCATTAAAGCGAAGAGCGTTGGGATAAGGATAATTAGGCTAATCCCAACTACGCAAATCTTCAATGGGTGGCGCGTCATCGGCGATTTCGTCTGCACCGACCAATTCAACTTCTATGCGGAATTTGATATTCTCCCGCGCCGCAGAGGATAGTCGTTCTGGGAGCGTTTCAATATCGGATGAAGAAGATGGGGACACTCTTAACGTCAACTTGTCCTTGTGATCCGAGCGTGATACCTGCGCCTGCCATTTTTCCACTTCCCCAAACTGAGACATCAACCCGTTTAATTGGCGTGGATGCAAAAACATGCCGCGTACTTTAACGGCATCACCTACTCGTCCCAGCCAGCCCATCAGCCGAGGCGTATCTAGCCCACATGAACATTTTTCAGGATGAACGGCAGAAAGATCACCTGTCCCGAAACGGATGATGGCGTATTCTTTGGCAAAGAGTGTTACGACGACTTCGCCTGTCTCTCCAGCAGGGAGAGGCTGCCCACTGTTAATATCGCAAACCTGGATGATCGCATCGGTGGGAAGATGCCAACCCTCTTCTTTTTCACATTCGTAACCGAGATTGCCGCATTCGGCTGTGCCATAGCCTTGACGGACAGTGGTTACGCCGCGAGCGATCAATTCTGCTCGCAGGGAAGGGGGCAATGGCTCGGCAACGACAAAGGCTTTATTAACCTTTAATGTCACGCCCATTTCGTCAGCTTTATCAAGAAGGGCTTTTAGATAGGATGGAAGACCGAGATAACATGTTACCCCAAGAGTGTGCATCGCCTGTATCTGCTGTTCCTGATTACCAATGCCACCGGGGATGACGGCGCAGCCTGCCGCAAGAAGACCTTCTTCAAACATTGCGCCAGCAGGAGTGAGATGATAACCAAATGCATTCAGGACGACATCATATTCTCCAAAGCCTGCGGCGCGCATGGCTGATTCCCAGCGCCAATAGTCGGCTACGCGGGGTTCGGGATCATAGATGGGACCTGGAGATTGATAGATGCGTTTGAGTTCGCTGGGGTCGCAGGCCAGGAATCCGCCAAAGGGTGGGGAGGCTGCCTGAAGGTCTGCCAGATCATCTTTGCGGATTATGGGGAGGCTGTTAAGGGACTCGACCGAGTTCAGTTTATCGGTATCCAGCCCAGATTCACGGATGCGCTCGGCGAATCCCGGTGCGTTTTCGGCAAAATGTTTGATAAGAGGGGCAATATCCATATCCATAACTTAATCTCCTATCCTACTTTAATGAATTTGCGAGGAGTATGCTCTTACGACGAAGCAATCCTAAATTCTGTGAGACTGCCACGTCGCAAAAAGATGCTCCTCGTAAATTCATTTTCTTTTTTTTTTATGAAAGCCAGCGTTTGCGGCGTTTGTAGTGTTTTACATCTCGGTAGGATTTGCGGCTGCCGACCTCGGTGAGACCGAGATAGAATTCGCGCACGTCGGCATTGGCGCGGAGGTCATCTGGGTAGCCATCGAGAACGATGCGACCGCTCTCCATGATATAGGCATAATGGGCAACGCCAAGTGCAAGATTGGCATTTTGTTCGACGAGAAGAATGGTGGTGCCTTGCTCTTTGTTAATGCGTTCGATGATGTCGAAAATTTCCTGCACGAGGAGCGGGGCAAGACCGAGAGAAGGTTCGTCAAGCATCATTAGCTGTGGTTTTGCCATGAGGGCGCGCCCGATGGCGAGCATTTGCTGTTCGCCGCCAGAGAGATAGCCCGCGGTCTGGTTATAGCGTTCCTTGAGACGGGGGAAAAAGTCGTAGACCATTTCAAGGTCGGGACGAACCTGCCCGCTGTCAGGACGGGTGTATCCGCCTGCGATGAGGTTTTCTTCGGTGGTGAGATGCTCGAAGACACGGCGGCCTTCCATGACCTGAAAGATGCCAGCTCGTACGGTATCTTCTGCGTCTTGATGATGGATCTCTTTGTCTTTAAAGACGATACTACCGTCGGTCACTTCGCCGTCTTCTGGCTTTAGTAATCCGGAGATGGCTTTTAGGGTCGTAGATTTTCCTGCGCCGTTTGAGCCGAGCAGTCCTACAATTTTGCCTTCGGGCACTTCCATAGACATGCCTTTCAGAACGAGAATAACGTCGTTATAAATGACTTCGATATTATTTAATGAGAGCATAGGGAAATCCAGTATACAGTATTCAGTGAACAGTCGGGCTTCAGTTGATGATTAGGGAGCAGGTTTTCATCTATCATCTACTCCCTAATCATCTCTAATTATCTAGTATCTAGTTTATTCAGCAGAAATGAAATCGCTGATGGAGTTCCAAACGCCGCCTTCAACTTGATAGAGACGCAAAGCGTTATTACCACGGTGGCTGGAAGATGTGAATGTTAGCGGGGAAGTTACGCCGCCGGTATCGAAGTTGCTCAAAGTTTCGAGAGCAGCTTTGATGTTGGCACCGGTGAGCTCATCGCCGTTTTTCACAACAATTTCAATACCTTCAGCCATGGTTGCCATTGTCCACCAACCCTGGGTGTAGTGGAGACCGATCTCATCAAGATCGCCGCCATTTTCTTTCAGCCAGGCAGCTGCATCTTCATGACCAGAAACGGGGGAACTGGGCGGAGTGAAGGGGATCGCGCCCACAACGCCTTCAGCAGCGTCGCCAGCCAATTCGACCATACCTTCATCGGCACACCAATTCAGGCAGACAAATTGTGTATCAAGACCCTGGCTGGCAGCATCTTTAATCATGATTGCTGCGGGGCTGGAAACAGTATGGATGATGATGTAGTTCGCACCAAATTGCTGCATCTGCGCCAATTCAGCAACATAGTCGGTCACGCCGCCGGGCATGGGGAGGCTCATGAATTCAACACCATTGGCTTCTGCGTAAGCAGCTGCATCTTCAACCGGGGATTGCCCGAAGGGACTATCATGGTGAGTAATTGCAACGGAAGGCGCACCATCATTGCCTGCGGCTGCCCAATCGTCTATTGCCCAACGAAGCGCAATAATTGCCTGGTCAGAGTAGGAAGTACCAACCAAGAAGTTGTAGGGAGCTTCTTCCATATCCAAAAGGCCAGCTGAGTAGGAAGCAGACATGAAAGGAATTTGGTCGGCAGCAACTTTGCCACGCAACGCTTCGGTATCACCAGTGCCCCAGCCTTGGAAGACAACAGCACCTTCTTGTGTATATTGGGTGTAGAGCAATTCAGCCTGATCGACTTTATAAGCATAGTCAGCTGAGATCAACTCGATTTGCATGCCTTCAATACCGCCATTAGCGTTACGCCAGGCAACGTAGCCTTTGATTCCTTCTGCGTAGGGGGTTCCTACATCAGATGTGGGGCCTGTTAGATCATGAATAGCACCGACCTTGATGGTCTCATCTACGGCAGCTCCTCCACCGCCACAGGCTGTAAGCATCATCGCTGCCAAAATAAAGGCTGCAAATAAGGTGTACATGGTTTTACGGGACATTTCTTTTCTCCTTTGGGTAGAAATGAATAAAAAGGGTCGAACTTGCCCGCTGTCAGGACGGGTGTATCCGCCTGCGATGAGGTTTTCTTCGGTGGTGAGATGCTCGAAGACACGGCGGCCTTCCATGACCTGAAAGATGCCAGCTCGTACGGTATCTTCTGCGTCTTGATGATGGATCTCTTTGTCTTTAAAGACGATACTACCGTCGGTCACTTCGCCGTCTTCTGGCTTTAGTAATCCGGAGATGGCTTTTAGGGTCGTAGATTTTCCTGCGCCGTTTGAGCCGAGCAGTCCTACAATTTTGCCTTCGGGCACTTTCATTGACATGCCTTTCAGGACGAGAATAACGTCGTTATAAATGACTTCGATATTATTTAATGAGAGCATAGGAAAATCCAGTATTCAGTATTCAGTATTCAGTGAAGAGTCAGGCTTCAGTTTGATGATTAGGGAGCAGATTTTTACCTACTCCCTAATCATCTCTAATTATCTAGTATCTAATTTATTCAGCAGAAATGAAATCGCTGATGGAGTTCCAAACACCGCCTTCAACTTGATAGAGACGCAATGCGTTATTACCACGATGGCTGGAAGATGTGAATGTTAGCGGGGAAGTTACGCCGCCGGTATCGAAGTTGCTCAAAGTTTCGAGAGCAGCTTTGATATTAGCACCGGTGAGTTCGTCGCCGTTCTTCACAACAATTTCAATACCTTCAGCCATGGTTGCCATTGTCCACCAACCTTGGGTGTAGTGGAGACCGATCTCATCAAGATCGCCGCCATTTTCTTTTAACCAGGCAGCCGCATCTTCATGACCGGCAACAGGGGAACTGGGTGGGGTGAAGGGGATCGTGCCCACAACGCCTTCAGCAGCGTCGCCAGCGAGTTCAACAAAGCCTTCATCTGCACACCAGTTCATGTTAATGAATTGCATTTCATCCATTAAGCCTTGGCTGGCAGCATCTTTTACGAGCACAGCAGCGGGGCTGGACACAGTGTGAATGATGACGTAATTTGCGCCGAATTGCTGCATTTGAGCCAATTCTGCAACAAAGTCAGTTGCTTTGGGCATGGCAAGGCTAGTGAAAGCAACGCCATTTGCCTCTGCATAAGCGGATGCATCTTCAACCGGGGATTGCCCGAAGGGGCTATCATGATGGATGATCGCAACAGAAGGTGCACCATCATTGCCTGCGGCTGCCCAATCGTCTATTGCCCAACGAATAGCAATAATTGCCTGGTCAGAGTAGGAAGTACCAACAAGGAAGTTATAGGGAGCTTCTTCCATATCCAAAAGGCCAGCTGAGTAGGAAGCAGACATGAAAGGAATTTGGTCGGCAGCAACTTTGCCACGTAACGCTTCAGTATCACCAGTGCCCCAGCCTTGGAAGACAACAGCGCCTTCTTGTGTATATTGAGTGTAGAGCAATTCAGCCTGATCGACTTTATAAGCATAATCTGCTGAGATCAACTCGATCTGCCTGCCTTCAATACCGCCATTGGCATTGCGCCAAGCAACATAGCCCTTGATTCCTTCTGCATAAGGGGGTCCCTACATCAGATGTAGGGCCGGTTAGATCGTGAATAGCACCGACCTTAATGGTCTCATCTGTGGCAGCTCCTCCACCGCCACAGGCTGTAAGCATCATCGCTGCCAAAATAAAAGCTGCAAATAAGGTGTACATGGTTTTACGGGACATTTCTTTTCTCCTTTGGTTAGAAATGAATAAAAAAGGTCGAACTATATCAACTATTTTCCAAATTTTTTGGGAGAATAGTCAACATTAGTACGTAAATCAACAACCGATATATCTGCTTTGTCCAGTAATTTCTTCAATGCTTTGGCATCGGCACCTGTTTCTTTAATGGTCACTTCGCTATTTTCATCTTGGTTGATATTTGTCGTAGTCACAGCAAGGATATTGCCATTTGCCTCGGCGATCAGTTTGGCAACTTCTGCCAACTTTCCTACCTCGTCTGGCAAATCTACCGTCAAACGGATCCCCTCTGCGTAGCCGCCAAGCACGCTTACAAAGGCTTTGAAAATATCCGTCTCGGTGATGATGCCGACCAAATCGTTCCCATCCATTACCGGCAGACAGCCAATTTTGTTTTTGATCATGATCCCTGCTGCCGCTTCCATTGGGCAATTAACTGTCGCCGTAAAAACGGGGCTGCTCATCATCTGTTTTACTTTTAGATTTTCTAAAAGGCTATACATTTCGTGAATGCTGAGTGTCGTCGCTGGAGAAGGCTGGTTAGAAAGCAAATCCTTCTCCACCACAACGCCGATCAACTTCCCCTTTTTTACCACCGGCAAACGCCGAATTTTATGCTCGCGCATTAAGCGGATAGCATCTGGATAAGTCGTTTTTGGACTAATGCTAAGCGGATCTTTGGTCATATAATCGCGTACAAACATTTTTTACCTCACATAGGATGAAGGACGGAGCCGCCCTTATTTTGAACTGGGTTCTGTTTAATCTACGTGGTCTTGAAAATGAACCCTGTTTCACTAAACCATATTGCGTAAAACGTATTTTGTATTTTTGCGCAATACTCTCTTAGGACTTACGCATTTTTCACAATCCTTGTCCCAATGCTCTGCGTTGGGACGATCTATCAAGCCGCAACGCAAAGCATTGCTGTCAGGAAAGATGTATTGTGCGTAAGTCCTATCTCTAATAACTAAAAGGCCACAACCTGAAATAATCTTTAATATCTTTCCACATCTTATTGATGCCCTCCGGCTCAAAGACCAAAAACAAGATAATTACCAGGCCAAAAGCTGCCTGCTGGATAAAGGGCAAAATAGAGTCAACAACGGGGAAAGTCGATTTTAGAGAACGTCCGAGATTGGTCAACGTAGCGGGGAGCAGAGTAATAAAGGTCGCGCCAAAGAAAGCGCCTCGTACCGATCCCAACCCGCCGATGATGATCATCGCCAAGTAGAGAACAGAAATATCTACGGTAAAACGTTCCCATGTCACAATACTGCGATAATGAGCCGTGAGCGCACCGGCCATCCCTACAAAGAAAGAGGAAACAGCGAAGGAGAGTAATTTATATTTGAAAAGATTAATACCCATTACTTCGGCGGCAATATCCTGGTCACGGATGGCGACAAAAGCTCGCCCAATATGTGTGCGGAAGAGATTTGCCGTTAGCAAAGCGGTGACACCAGCCAATGCCCAAACCAACCAATAGAAATTGAAATCTGAACTCATTGTGATGCCAAAAAGCATCGGTGCGGGAACAACGAGGGCATCCACACCACCGGTAACCGCATCCCAGTGGGTGACGATCCAAATGATGATTTCCTGAGAAGCCAGGGTAGCGATAGCCAGATAAAGCCCTTTTAAGCGTAGAGAAGGGATGCCAAATAACGCACCCACGATCGCTGTCACCACGCAAGCCACAAGCGTGGACGCCCACCAGGGCATTCCCATATTGATTGTGAGAATTGCGGCGGTATAGGCACCGACTGCCATAAATCCGCCTTGTCCCAAGCTGATCTGCCCTGTATAGCCCACAAGGATATTCAACCCGATTGCGCCGATAGTGGCGATTCCGATCGTGTTGGCGAGGGTCAAATAATAGCGATTAGCAAAGAAGGGGAATGCCAGAAGAAAAATGGCAAAGATGACCCAGCGTGCCTTTTCGAGATAGGTGTGACGCAGTCCCATATCTGCTTTGTATGTGGAGTGAAAGATGCCAGAGTTCATAGAGTTTACCTATTTAGGTCTCACAATTGATGCTGAATTGGATGGTTGATTTGTTGGTTTTATGCCTTTGTGAAAGGTGATGAGTGATGCGTGAGCTATTTACACTCGCTCAATAATTTCCTGACCAAAAAGACCGTAAGGTCGCACCATCAGAATTAAGATCAGGACTGCGAAAGGAATAACTTGGTTTAGTCCATGGCCAATATAGCCACCGGTATAGGTTTCAAGTAAACCGATGATGATGCCGCCAATAATTGCGCCAGGGATGGAATCCAACCCGCCCAAGATAACAACGGGGAAAACCCGCAAACCAAAGTGACTCAGTTCCTGACTAACGCCAACGATATTGGCGACCAATGCTCCACCAACGGCTGCGCTGATCGCGGCGATTGACCATGCCCAGGCAAATATCTTTTTAACGCTGATGCCCATACTGAGCGCAGCTTGCTGATCATCTGCAACAGCACGCATGGCGATGCCTTCTTTGGAGCGGCGGAAGAAGAAGGTGAATAATCCCAACATGACAATGGCGATCACAATTGCCCAAAGACGATCTGCGCCGATGGTTGCGCCAAAGACCTTGACTGGTTCGCTGGGAATAAAAGAGGGGAAAGCCTTTGGTGTATTGCCCCAAATGGTGCTAACGATTGCACGCAATAAGGAGCTAAGACCGATAGTAACCATGATGACGGAGATGATCGGCTCACCAATTAGGGGGCGAAGGACAAAACGCTCTACAAGAGCACCCAAGCCAATCGAAACAGCGATCGTGATCAGCATCCCGATGGGCCATGCTAAGCCAAATTGTCCGATCATGGCATAAGTGACGTATCCGCCAACGAGCAGGAATTCGCCTTGTGCAAAATTGATCACGTCGCTGGCTTTATAGATGAGCACAAAACCGAGCGCGGCTAAGGCTAAAATTGCGCCGTTGGTCAAACCTGTTAGTGTCAACTGAATGAAAAGTTCCATGTGATTTCCGTTTTCCTGAATTGACTAAAATATTTCAAATAGCATCCGTTGGTTTCGATACGTCCCTCTAAAAGCATTCGGGACTACTCAACCACCACTTGCTATTTACTGCTCACTAATTTCCATATCTTCCAGCCGCAAGCGAGTTTTCAATGTCGCTGTGCGCCCATCCTGATAAGTGATGACTGTCTCAATATTGAGATGCGAGTTCTGACTATAAAGTGCAGAGACGATTTCATCGTAGCGCTCTGCCACCACGTTACGACGTACTTTTCGTGTGCGGGTTAGCTCGGCGTCATCGGCATCTAGTTCTTTGTGGAGCAAGACAAAACGTTTTATCCTGGCGGCGGGGGGCAGATCGGCATTTGCTTCTTCAACACGTTCACGTACGAGTGCATAAACTTGCTCTTTCTGCGCCAGATCTGTATAGGTGGTGTAGGCAAGCAAATTATTCTCTGCCCATTTGCCTACATTCGCAAAATCGATATTAAGCATTGCGGTTACGAAAGGCCAATCACCACCGAAAACGACCGCTTCTTTGACATAAGGGCTGAATTTGAGTTTATTCTCAATAAATTGCGGGCTAAATTTTGTGCCGTCGTGCAGGGTCATTACATCTTTTGCGCGATCAATAACGATCAGATGCCCGTCGTCGTCGAAATAACCAGCGTCGCCGGTGTGCAGCCAGCCATCTTCTAGCGTCTCGCTGGTCGCTTCTTCATTTTTGTAGTAGCCGATCATCACCGCAGGTGATGCAACAAGGATTTCGCCACTCTCATCAATTTTGATCTCTGTCTCTGGGATGGGTGTGCCGACAGTCTGGAATTTAATATCCCCATCGCGGTGCACTACGGATATTCCGCTTGTTTCCGTTGACCCGTAAATCTGTTTGAGATTGACACCTAACGCGTGGAAAAAGCGAAAAACATCGGGCCCCAAAGCGGCTCCACCTGTATAAGCTCTTTTCAGATGACGTAAGCCAAGCTGGTCTTTGATTTCCTGAAAAACAGTCCAATCTGCAAACCAATGCTTGACCTTCATCCCAAAAGCTGGGCTTTCCTTCCGAAAACGCATATCAGCCATCTCGTAGCCGATTTTCAATGCCCACTCATACATATTCTGTTTTAGCTTTGTGCTGTCTTCGATCTTGACCTGCACTTGTGAGATCATGTTTTCCCAAATGCGGGGCGGGCTGAACATGGCTTGGGGACCAATTTCACGAATATCATGTTGCACGGTTTCCGGCTCTTCGGGGAAGTTGATCGTAAAACCAACCTGCAAACCGCAAGCCAAAGACATCATTTGTTCGCCGATCCACGCTAAAGGCAAGAAAGAGACAAATTCATCGCCCTGCTCAATGGGATCGAAGCTCATCAGGTTTTTGCCCATGCTGAGTAGATTTTTATGGGTCAGCATAGCAAGTTTCGGGTCCCCGGTCGTCCCGGAAGTTGTCGAAAGGATGCAGAGATCCTCTTCTTTCCCCTCTGCTACTCTCGCCTCCCAAAAGCCGGGATTCTCCTCATCAAATTTGCGTCCCATTTCCTCCACATCGGGGAAATAGAGCAAATAATCTTCGGTGTAATTCGGCAAACCTTTGGGATCGTAATAGATCACTTTGCGGATGCCCTTAAGCTCATCCCACATTTCGATCAGTTTATCCACCTGCTCCTGATCTTCAACCACAACAAAAGAAACGTCAGAATGATTAAAAATGTAGACCATCTCTTTAACAACCGCATCCTGATAAATGCCAACGCTCTTGGCACCTACCGACTGCGCCGCCAACTCAGAGATCACCCATTCAGGGCGGTTATCACCGATCACTGCAATCGTCTCTTCAGGCACCAATCCCAAAGTATGCAGCCCAAGAGCAAAGTATTTCACATGGTCAAGATATTCTCTCCAACTAAGAGCTTGCCAAATGCCATAATTTCGCTCACGAAGAGCCGTAGCATCTGGCGTAGCTTCTGCATGTTGGATAAGATATTGCGGTAAAGTTTCTGGCATGGATTTCTCCGACAGTTTTTCTTCTATTTAGATGTGACGATTCGCACGTATTTTTAGCTGGATTCCGTTTAATAAACCAAGTGCCCAGCTCCTGAGCGGAGCGTAGCGCAGTCGAAGGACGGGTATCTAAAAGCTTCTCTTCGTCTGCGTGCTTCACCTTTGTTCAGCACTCTGCTCAGAAACTGTTTTTATAAATTCATCTGCTTGACAGGGTTTGCATCCTCGTCTTCGCCCAAATAAGCATGAACAACATCCTGATTCTTGCTCACTTCTTCCGGCGTACCATCTCCAATTTTCTGACCGAAATTCAAGACGGCAATGCGATCGCTGATATCCATGATCACGCCCATATCGTGCTCGATCAGCACAATGGTCACGCCGTGCTCTTCGTTTACATCTAGCACGAAGCGAGCCATATCTTCCTTCTCTTCGGCATTCATTCCAGCCATCGGTTCATCCAAAAGCAGGATGGCAGGTTTCATCGCCAAAGCACGCCCTAATTCCACACGTTTTTGGAGACCATAGGCCAACTCGCCGACTTGTTTGTCTCGAATCGCCTGAATCTCAAGCAGGTCAATAATATCTTCCGCAAAACGACGAAATTTGATTTCTTCGCGCTGAGTCTTGCCCCAATAGAGCATACTGGAGAGTAAACCTGCCTTCATATGAACATGTGCGCCTGCCATGATATTATCGAGGACAGTCATATGACGGAATAATTCGATATTTTGGAAAGAGCGTGCGATGCCCAATTCAGCGATTTCATAAGGCTTGAGCTTGGTGATCTGATGTTCAGCATTCCCCGTATGATAAGTAATACTCCCCTGCTGCGGATGATAGAGTCCGCTAATGCAGTTTAGCAGGGATGTTTTCCCCGCACCATTGGGTCCAATAATGGCAAAAATTTCACTCTGGTAAATGGAAAGACTCACATCAAACAAAGCGGTAACGCCACCAAAACCCAAGCGGACATGCTCCACATTTAACTGTAAATCGCCGGGGTTGAGAGGGCTGCTATTGAGAGTATGTCGAAAATCACGCTGCATAGACGCTCCTTAGACAAGAATAATATTGCTATCTTATATAAGCTGCGCTATTAAAGCGTTAACGTGAGCGTTAACGGAGGAAATGAAATTGGAATCTGATAACGGAATAAATTACTTACTCTTTTCCACCCAGTTAGAAAAAATATCCCCGCAGAAAAACATCTCAATATATCAAATTGGCTTATAGAGGATGAGGTTTTATCTAAAAAACTAAAGCGGGGATGCCCGCACAGAGAGCACCGGGCAATTAACCGCTTCTGCAACTTCGGCGGTGATATTGGGTACATAGTGCCTGCGGAGATTCTCTGGATCACTGAAATATGATCCCATGCAAATCAGATCATAGCTTTGTGTTTCCAGTTCCACGATAATTTGCTGAAGGATATTCCCCTGCCGCACAACGATATTCGATTCTATACCCTCATCTTTGGCGTGTGCTTGTGCTTTTTTTAAGGTTTTGGCAGGTTTTCTATCCATTAATTTTTCTGGTTTTTTGTCTGCTTCCATGCTGGGTAAGGACTCTGACTCTACGGGGGGGACAACGTGTAAGAATTTCACTTCTGCACCAGCACGTTTGCCTATTTCAAGACCAATTCTTTCGGCATTGCTGATATTATCTAAACCGCTGAAGCAAATCAAAATTCTTTTGATTGGCAGACGTGCTTCACGCGCATAGAAAATAGGGCTGGACACGCTCTCCAGGATTTTTCTAAAGGAGCGTCCCATAAGCCAATGGCGAAACTGTGAACGTCCTAAAGGACCCACAAAGAGATAGGTGCTTTCATCCCACTCTCTCTTGGCTAAAATATCCTCTGTATCACCATTAACGAGTTGCAGGTTGTAATTGAGTTCTTTTTCTTGAAAAAGAGTGACTGCGCGGCTAAAAATATCTTCAACAGGATGTTCAATATCCATTTTTTCGACAACGCCCAAAAGAGTGAGCGGCATTTTCATTACCCGGGCCATCTCCGTTGCATATTGCACGGTTTCCCAGCTTTCTGTGCACCCGTTCGTGACGAGTAGTATTTTGTTTTTCATACTAAAAAACTCCAAAAAAAGATATAAAGCCTGTAAAATTTATGAAAGAGATTCTCTGATCTTTTTAGCCAGATTATCTAAAACATTTCTGTTTGCAGGTGTATTGTCCCAATCGAAAATAATTTGGTCATCAAAAAAACGGGGCACTATATGAAGATGAAAATGAAAAACATCCTGTTGTCCCGCTTTTCCGTTAGATTGTACAATATTCAACCCTTCACAATTAGAAGCGTCGCGGATGGCGCGCGCCACCTTTGCTGTTGCCTGAAAAATAGATGCGGCTAGATCATTATCAAGATCATATATGCTTTCAACATGAGCGCGGGGAATGATAAGCACCTTATATGGGTTAGGCTGTTCCAAACTCATAATGCCAAAAACATCTTTGTCTTTATATATAAAACTTGCGGGAGCATTTCCTGCTGAGATTTCACAAAAAATACAACTCATCTTAATGTCCCCCGCCCCCAAGCAATAACTGGATTCCCGCACCCAGTACGAGCAGCCCTAAAATTCCACGCACCATCAGCAAGTTGATGCGGTGTACTGTGCGGGCGCCAAGCCAGACGCCGGGCAAAGAGCCAATTAGAAGCAAGCCAACGGCTGTCCAGTCCGTTTGTCCAGCGAAAATATAACTAAACGCGCTAATAATCGCGAGCAGCGCACCGTGCATGACATCCAACCCGACCATAAAATTCAGCGGGATAGAGAAGAAGAGCAGAAGCAACGCCATGATGACTGTCCCGCCTCCGATGGAGGTCATCCCGACCAATACGCCGCCGATCGCGCCGATTGCTACCAGCGCCCAAGGGGAGGGGTAGCGGACTTCGCTCTCTTTTTTCGGTCCCAGAACGCGGAAGCTGCGCGCGATGATGATTACACTGACAATAACCAGCGTCCAACCCAGAAGATTGGGGAGAAATTCGTCTATTAGCTGGCGGTTATCGGTTTGGCTGAGAATAAATTGTGAGCCTAAAATGGATGCGGGGATACTGCCCGCCGCCATCCAGAGTACGGGTTTGAGCGAGATTTTGCTCTCGTGGTGATGCCCGATGCCGCCGATGATCTTGGTGATGGCAGCAAAAGCCAGGTCTGTGCCCACTGCCAAAACGGGGTCGTATTTCATCACTGCGAGCAGGAAGGGCGTCATTAGCGCACCGCCGCCCATGCCCGTTAGCCCGATGAGAAAGCCGATCGCCAGTCCGGCGCCGATCATTAGAAAATTATCTGCCATTATTTGATCTCTTTGACTAGGTATAACTCACCGCGTTTAAAACCACGGTCGAGATAATAGCCCCGCGTCCCCACTGCCGCGATGATAGCCATTTTGCTGAAGCCGCTCTTGAGAGCAACTTGCTCGGCTTCGAGCATCAGCCGTGTGCCAAGACCTACGTGTTGCGCCGAACCACTCTTTTCTGAGCCTACTTCGAGAGAAAGTCCATAAACGTGTACTTCGCGGATGATCGCAGCATCTTCCAAATCAGATATTCCCGTCTTCGGTGCATCCGCATTGGGGAGTGAGAGTCTTAAGAAACCTGCTACTTTATCATCGGACGTGATGAAGGAAATAAAATGTTCTTCTGCATCATCAGCCTGATATTTTAAGTCATCCAATTTCAACTTCTCGATCTCAATCGCTTTTCCGCGTACTTCTCTACAGCGCAGACAATCACATTTTGTACCTCGCGTTGCCATTTCTCTATGCACATCTTGACGAAGACTTGTGCGCTTATTCCCTTCGACCACATTCGTTGAGGGAATATCCCGAATAACACGATTTGCGCGACAATAACGCGGGATGCTGGGTTTTACATCTGCAAGGAGATTGATCAATTCTTTGGTTGTATAAGGTTTATATTCGCCGCGTTCCCACGCTTCGTGTAGTTCAGTATTTTCAAGCAATTGGGTGGGGTAGACTTTGATCTCATCTGGGGCGATTCCACCCCAAAGGCGTTGAAAATCTTCTCTGTCAGATTCCAATGTCGCGCCAAGCAGATTTGGCATCCAATGCAGTACGATCTTGAAGCCGCCTGCGCGCAGCAGCGCCATTGCGCGATGCAATTCTTCTACGGTGTGTCCCCGTTTATTTAGCGCGAGAATCTCGTTATCGAGACTTTGCGCACCCATCTGGATTTTGGTCACACCCAAATAACGGAACCAAGCCAACTCTTCTGGTGTGACTTCGTCCGGTCGGGTTTCGACGACCAAGCCGACGTTCCGATGTTGTGCGCTTTCGTTGATCCGATGTGCTTTTTCTAATTCCCCTTCTTTTGCCACTTCTATTTCACTATCTCTGGTCTTTTTATTTAGTGCGTCAAAACAGCGCGTTATAAACCACTCCTGATAATCGCGTCTATAGGAACTCCACGTTCCGCCTAAAATGAGCAACTCAATTTTATCGGTCGGATGCCCGACTGCGCGCAAGGCTTCCAATCGAGCTTCAACTTGTTCAAAGGGGGCAAATTTATGATGCAAAGCTCGCATCGCACCTGGCTCATCTGGCAAATAAGATTTTGGCATGCGCACATCGTCTGGGCAAAAAATGCACTCGCCCGGGCAGGGATAATGTTTTGTAAGCACCGTTACCGTCGTCACGCCCGAAAGCGTGCGCACGGGTTTCATGCGGATCTTTGCCAAGATCTCGTTATTTGCTTCGATCTCGCCGCCATCAACCATCGCGTTATAGGCCGCAACCAAAACATTTTTGCCTATATACCCCGTCGCTGTGGGGTGATGTTTGATGGCGCTCAGCGCATCTTCGCCAGCGTAAATCTCAGCCAGCGCCAAGCGCGCCAGCCGCATTTTTTCGGGCGTGATTTTTCGAGATTCTAGCCAAACTTCTTTTTCAGGCATCTTTTCCTACAGGATATAATAAAGAAATGAAAAAAGAAACGATAGAGAAAATTGTCGAACTGAATAGCCAATTCTATCAGAAATTTGGCGAGCAATTTTCTGCGACGCGCGGACGTATCCAACCCGGCGTGAGAAAAATTCTAGATGAGATTGGGCGGGATCTCTCGATCCTGGATTTGGGCTGCGGCAATGGAGAGTTTGCCCGTCAATTAGCGGATACCGGTCATACCGCCCCGTATCTCGGCGTGGATTTCAGCTTGCCACTCCTCAAAGACGCGATGCGCGTCCCCAAACATTTTCCCGCTAAATTCCTCGCCCTCGACATTACTTCGCCAGACTGGTCACTCATCACTGATCGCTTTTCACTTATTACTTCTTTTGCAACATTGCACCATATCCCCGGCGAAGAAACGCGTTTACGTATTTTGCGCAATATCCACCAACGCCTTGCCCCGAATGGACAATTCATCTTCTCTAATTGGCAATTTCTGAACTCCGAACGCCTCCGCAATCGTATCCAAAGCTGGGAAGTGGCCAACATCAACGAAAGCGACCTCGACAAAGGCGACTACCTCCTCGACTGGCGGCGTGGCGGCACAGGCTATCGCTACGCCCACCAATACAGCGAAGAAGAACTGGCTCATCTTGCTGAGTTGAGTGATTTCAAAGTTGTGGATACGTTTTACTCAGATGGTTCCACGGGCAATCTTGGTTTGTATCAGACTTGGGAGAAAAGATAAATTCTCATGCCGAGAAAAAAGTTTGATATTTCTACACTTCCTAAATCACCAGACCTAAAGATTGAAAAAAGACTCTGGAAAAAAGGGTTTACCCATCTCGGCGGCATCGACGAAGCCGGTCGCGGCGCATTAGCAGGTCCTGTATATGCCGCAGTTGTTATCCTCCCTAATATCCCCAAACTCAAGAAGATTTTAGCGGGCGTACGAGACTCAAAAGAGATGACCATCAAACAACGAAATCATTTTGAACCACTCATTAAAGAAATTTCGCTGGCTTGGGGCGTTAGCTTTGCATCTCCCGCTGAGATTGACGAAATTGGCATTCTCCCCGCTACAAGATTAGCTGCCAAAAGAGCTGTAGAAGCCTTATCTCTAGCCCCCAATTACCTAATTACTGATTATCTCAATCTCTCCGATATCAATATTCCCCAGGAAAAATTCATCAAAGGTGATATGCGTTCGTTGACTATCGCATCTGCTTCGGTGCTGGCGAAAACTGCTAGGGATGCAGAGATGCTTCTCCTCAACGAGCAAGTTTCGGGTTATGGATTGTCCCGCAATAAGGGGTATGGAACAAAATCTCATCGAGAAGCAATCCAAAAGCTGGGGAAGAGTTCCATCCATCGGCAGAGTTTTAAATCTTCAATCTCTTAATCTAATTTGCTGTTATTTCTTTCTTCTATTCATAAATCGTTTCGTCAGTTTCCAAAGCCCAAAAACAATTATCGGAACGCCCAAGAACGCAAAACCCAATGCGATTTTTGCTATTGCGGGAAACCCCGCTTTGACTTCAAAAGTAATCGGCTCGTAGGTAAAGAGAGAATCATCCACTTCACCTGTGTCAAAAAAATAAGTTAGTAGTCTTTCTATAGCTTCCGGCTGGCGTGTCATCACATCGTTGGTATGTCCCATTTCTGATAGGATGACTTGCTTGCCATTTCTTAAGTAGGGTAGCAATTCTTCGGTTGCAAATTCTGCCGGGGTGGAGAAATCTATATTTCCGCTCACAAGCAATGTTTCAATATCGGAGGGTTTCATCTGTCGATATTCTTCGGGCATCAATGCTGTGGGCCATGTGGCACCCTCTTCATCTCTTGCACTGCCCCAAATCAACTTGGACATTGGTGAGCCTATAATCGAATCTGTCGGCTCCATATCGTCGAAATAGTCACGATTTGGGTCATGATCGGCACTTACGCCTTTGGAGAAAAACTCACCATAAACACTCATATTGGGGATAATGAAATCATAGGCGAAAGACATCAACGCCAGCCCGCTGGGGTCCCCATTTTCAGCCGAGAGCCAAGCATCAAATACCATGGCAGCGGTGTTGCGGTGGAAGAGCATTGCAAAGCTGACGATCTTTACCTTGCCCGGATCGATTTTGAAGAAAAGCCAGTTTTCAGGCATATTGTGGCTCAGCTTGGAAATTGTCTGCACAAGATCGGCAGTGCGTGGATCTTCTGATTGCGCGTATAGTTGTGAATAATGCTCAATTTGGGCATCAATCATTTCTGGTTCCCAGACAAAATGCCCGGGTGGGTTTACGCCTACCATCGCTGAGCGATGAATTTGATCTGGGTGTTGGGTGGCGTAGAGTTGAGCAACTCGTGTTCCATAGCTAAAGCTGAATAAATTAATGCGTTCATAGCCTAATGCGATCCGTGCCGCTTCCATATCAGCGATGACTTCTTGAATGGTGTAGCCGTCCAGATCGACTCCTTCACTCTCCAAGCGTATGGCACATTGACGCATCGCGGCAGACATACCTGCAAGCGAAGCCTTACTTAGGACATCTACGCCATCTCCTATGATAGCTTGCGCTACTTCTGGGCAATCCAATTTTACTGAACCATCTACGCCACGATAGCCGACCATAATAAAGTCATGGCTTTCCAGCAATTTTTTTGGCGGCTTGGCGTTCATATTGCTCATGCCGGGTCCGCCTTCAAGGTAGAAGATTGGCTCGGCTGGAGTATCTCCCGTTGCTCGGATGCGAGTGACGGGGAGGGAGATCAAACGGCTCTCCTCGTCGGCTCGATTTTCGGGGACAGCAAGCAAGCCACAATCTGCTGCGTATTTCTCCGAAGCTAGTTTTATAGTACAAGGCTTGAGCTGAAAATCCCCGGGGGTAGCCTCATCCAAACTGATCGATGATGATTTCTTCCCACCACAAGCTGCCAAGAAAAATGCAAGTGAAATTGCGCTGAAGGCTATCCATGTTGTTGTATTCATAATTCATTTCCTTTTCCGAACAGTGTTCGGTTTCTGGCAAAAAAAGAGCTTATTTGAGACCGATGATAAAAGTTTCTATTGCTTTTCGGTTTATGCTTTCAAAATCTGCGTTGAAGTTGCGGAGTTGCGTTAGGCGTAACATCCCCATTCCATGAATGAGCGCCCAAAGGCTGTAGGTAATTTCCTCTGCGCAAAAATTATCCCGCGATATGATCTCACCTTCATCTATCGCTGCTTCTATAATTTTCAAGAAGACTGAATAAGAAGATTCTGAAGAGGCTGGCTCCTCCAGCGAGGCGCGGTGCGTTGTAAGGCTGTTTATGATGATAAAGTATTCGGCATTATGAACAGAAAAATCTACATAGGCCAAGCAGGCTTGAATAAGGCGTTCTGTAGAAGGAAGTTCAGGCCGGATGTTTAGAGCTGCTCTACGTAAGCGGCTATCTCCTTCTTTCGCGAGGGTCCAGAGAATATCTTCTTTACTATCAAAATATTCATATAAGCCCGCCGGGCTATAGCCTACCCGACGCGCGATCTCTCGCAAAGAGAGTTTGTCCAGACCTTTTTCGGCAACTAGGCCCAGCGCAGTTTGCAGGATGGCTTTTCTCGTATCAGCTTGACGTTCTTGACGTGTGTTTTTCATTAAAGATTTTCTCCGAACAGTGTTCGGTATTATACATAAAGAAAAATACCTGTCAAGGGAATAAATGCACAGCGTACGTGATTTTGGCTTGGCTCCCCTAACAACCCTTTTGTAGAGTTCCATTCAACGGAGAGTTTAATCTAAAGAAATAGTAGAGACTCTACATATCTTGAGCACTCTCGGAATAAAATAGAGTGCTAGAAAAATTTTAAAATTTCTGTATAATGAAATTATCGTATGGGAATTTTAGAAATAAGGAGAGCGGTTATGAAGATCAAAGGGCAACTTGAATGGACAGATTATCTTGAGGCTCAACTACTCCATGGCAAGCCGTCTGGATATAACAAGACAAAAAAATATGGCTTATTTTCAATAATAGCGGTACTTGTACTTCTTTATGGTTTTTATTTGGTTGTTATCGGGCAAATTTCCTTTTTATTATTTTCCCCCGCTTTTCTTTTTATTCTTCTCTTTCTCCTTTATCGCTATGTGTTTTTCCCCAAGAAAATTAAGAAAGTCTTTTCCCAACAAAAAAGTATGCAAGTGCCTTTTGAAATGGAGTTTACAGAGGAGGGATTGATAGCTTCAAACGAGTTTGGTAATAGCACATATCCATGGGAGAACTTTTTGAAATGGAAAGAAAATGACGATATTTTGGTGATCTATCAGTCAGACATAATGTTCAATATTATTCCCAAACGTTGTTTTTCTAACGATCAGGAAATTGAAAATTTCAAGAAATACTTGATGAAAAATGATATTGCCGCAGACACTAAAAACAAAACACTCTTTGTGTATGCTCTCTTGTTTGTAGTGATTGTGATTATGGTTCTTCTCAACGTGCGATGAACAGTATCTCCTAAATTTACGTTTCATAAATAAAAAGGCGAGATTTATCTCGCCTTTTTGCTTTTGTATCACGCCCTTGTATAGTCCGCGAGAATCCGCCCAACCTGCGCAAATCCGCGTTCTATTTTTTCCTGATTCCTAATCTCCTATCACCTGATCCCTAACGAACTAAATCCAAGTCGGCTCTTCGTAGCCGCCAAAAACATCCTTCATCACATTCACGATCTCGCCAAGGGTGGCATACTCGCGGACAGAATCGAGAATGAAAGGCATAGTGTTTTCTGTCCCTTCGCAGGCATTGCGGAGACGCGCCAATGATTTCGTCACTTTCTCATTATCCCGTGTTTTGCGAAGATCATTTAATCTCGCGACTTGGCGGTCGTAGCCTTCGGGATCCATTTCAAGGATGGGGATATTGATCGGTTTATCGTCTTGGTATGCGTTGACCCCGACCATACGACGGACATTTTGATCGATCTCGCGCTGATAACGGTAGGCTGCATCCGAAATTTCGCTTTGGAAAAAGCCTTTTTCGATGGCGGGTAACATCCCGCCCAAGTCTTCAATGCGACGGAAATAATCATAAGCCTGCGCTTCGATTCTGTTGGTTTGTGCTTCGACAAAGAAAGAGCCACCGAGCGGGTCAATCGTATTTGTCACGCCCGATTCTTCGGCGATGATCTGTTGAGTGCGTAAGGCGATGGTGACAGCTTCAGCGGAAGGGAGCGCGAGAGCTTCATCAAGACTGTTTGTATGCAAAGATTGTGTCCCGCCAAGAACGCCAGCGAGGGCTTGGAGCGCAACACGCACCACGTTGATTTCGGGCTGCTGCGCCGTGAGCGATGCGCCTGCCGTCTGCGTATGGAATCGCATCAGCCACGATCGGGGATTCTTCGCGCCGAAGGTTTCTTTCATCTCGCGTGCCCAAATACGGCGTGCTGCGCGGAATTTGGCAATTTCCTCGAAGAAATCATTATGTGAGTTAAAGAAGAGTGAGAGACGCGGGGCAAAATCATCGATATCCAAACCGCGCTCCAATGCCCAGCGGACGTATTCAAATCCGTCAGCCAATGTAAAGGCTAATTCCTGCGCTGCCGTCGAGCCAGCCTCGCGGATATGATAACCAGAGATAGAAATCGTATTCCATTGCGGCAATTCATTTGTGCCAAATTCGATGGTATCTGTCACCAGTCGCATTGAAGGTTCGGGCGGGAAGATATATTCTTTTTGGGCAATATATTCTTTAAGAATATCATTTTGGGTCGTGCCGCGCAATTGCGCTCTTTTGACACCCTTTTTCTCAGCAGCAGCGATATACATTGCCCAAATAATGGATGCAGGCGAGTTAATAGTCATGCTCGTCGAGACTTTATCCAAAGGAATGCCATCGAGCAGAATTTCCATATCACGCAGGGAGGAAATCCCTACGCCGCATTTGCCAAATTCGCCCAAGGCTTCAGGAGCATCGCTATCGTAGCCCATCAGGGTGGGCAGATCGAAGGCTATCGAGAGTCCCGTTTGCCCCTCACCGAGAAGATACTTGAAGCGGGCGTTTGTTTCCTCTGCGGTACCAAAACCGGCAAACATGCGCATAGTCCATAGTTTGCCTCGGTGCATGGTCGGGTGAACGCCACGCGTAAAGGGATACTCGCCGGGCAAGCCCAAATCACGCTCGTAATCGAAGTCCGGGATGCTGGCGGGCGTATAAAGTCGTTCGACCTCCTCCGATGATGTCGTGATGAAACTGTCTTGTCTCTCAGGAAATCGTTCTGTTGTTTTTTTGAGTCTCCCCTCTTCCCATTTTTTTACGCTTTCTTCTGTCTGCGATAATTTCTTTTTGTCGTACATAAAGTCTCCTTTGGCGGTTGAGATAGCGAAAATTATAGCATGACTGGTATACTTTCTTTAATGGTAGGGGTGGGTCTTAAACCCACCCCTACAACTATAATTTTTGGAGAAAGATATGACCCACTACAAACTCGCATTCCTTGGTTTTGGCAATGTCGGGCGTGCGCTCGCAGAATTGCTTATTCGTAAAAAGACAGAGCTAAAAGAAAAATATGACATCACTTTTTCGGTTACAGGCATCGCCACCGGGCGGCGTGGCTCGCTTGTTAACCCTAATGGTATCGATCTACACGGCGCGCTGGAACTGGTACGTTCCTCCCGCTCGCTCTCTTTGCTGACAACTAAGCCGGTCGAAGATTCTTTCGATTTTATCCAAAAATGTGGCGCAGATGTCCTCTTCGAAAATACTTCTGTTGACCACGAAACCGGGCAGCCTGCCCTCGATCATATCAAAAATGCACTGGAATTGGGGATGCATGTCTGCACCGCAAATAAAGGTCCTGTTGTTCATGGTTATAAAGCATTGCTGGATTTAGCGGATGCAAATGGCGTACGCTTTTTACACGAATCTACCGTTATGGATGGTGCGCCCATCTTTTCACTTTTCCGTGAAGCCATTCCTGCATCTAACTTGCTCTCGTTTAAAGGAATTTTAAACTCGACGACAAACCTGATCCTGTCCCGGCTCGAAAGGGGTGATAGCTTTGACGAAGCTGTTAAACACTGCCAGGATGTCGGCATCGCCGAAACCGATCCAAGCGGCGATGTGGATGGCTGGGATGCCGCTATCAAAGTCTCTGCATTGGTAACTGTGCTAATGGGGATTCCCCTCAAGCCTCAAGAAGTAGACCGAGAAGGCGTGCGCAATATCACCCCTGAAATGGTCGCTGAAGCCCTCAAAGATGGCAAACGCTATAAACTGATCTGCTCCGCCGAGCGCGATGGCGATAAAATTATTTCCGCTAAAGTTGCCCCAGAATTGATCCTCAGCACTTCCCCCATCTATAGCGTGGAAGGGACGAGCTCTATCGTTGAGTTCAAAAGCGATGTTTTAGGTGATCTCTCTATCGTAGAGAAAGACCCTGGCCCGCATACTACTGCGTATGGGCTGCTGGCAGATTTTGTAAATGCGGTGAAATAATATTTTCAAAGGATAAGACCCCACTCAATGATGAGCGGGGTCTTATTAATTTAGCCTCAAAGGCAGAAAATGAATAACATAAAACATGATGACCCCCAAATATTAGCATTGATTCTACAGGAAGCAGAAAGAATAGAAAACACCATTGATCTTGTGGCATCTGAAACGCATATGCCCAAGTCGATTCTTGAAGAAATGGGATCGGTACTGAACCATAAAACGATCGAGGGTTATCCAGGCAAGCGATACCACGCTGGCTGTGAACATGTTGATGTTATTGAAAACCTCGCCATTGACAGGATGAAAGAACTCTTTGGCGCAGAACATGCAAATGTTCAGCCGCATACGGGATCATCTGCCAATTTCGCAGTCTATTTTTCCGTGCTGGATATCGGTGACAAGGTTCTGGCGATGGAGCTTTCTCATGGAGGCCATCTCACGCACGGACACTTTGCTTCAATGACTAGCAAATCATTTTCTTTTCAGCACTACGAAGTAGATTTAGAAACAGAATTAATTGATTATGAGGCTTTAGCAAAAAAGGCTGAAGAATTTAAACCAAAAATGATCGTTGCGGGGGCAAGCTCGTATCCAAGATTGATCGATTATGAAAAATTTTCTAAAATTGCAAAATCTGTCGATGCGTACTTTTTTGTGGATATGGCGCATATTGCTGGGTTGGTCGCAGCGAAATTGATTCCTAGCCCTGTTGAGTATGCAGATTTTGTGTCTTTTACTACTTTTAAAACAATGATGGGCGGCAGGGGCGGCGTTATCCTTTGCAAAAAAGAATACGCTGATGCCGTAGATAAAGCTGTTTTTCCAGGTACTCAAGGAACTACAGCTGTCAGCAATATTGCCGGAAAAGCTACCATTGCAAAACTCGCTCAAGAATCTAATTTTATTGAAGTACAACGTAAAACCATGACGAGTGCAAAATTGCTTGCAAAAAATCTTGCAGAAAAAGGCTATCGTATAGTTGGTGGTGGAACGGACACGCATCAAGTTGTCGTTGATGTTACTGCCAAAGGTCTCAGCGGCTCTCAAGCTGAAAACACGCTCGAATCCATCGGTATTATTACAAACAGAAACTATATTCCTAAAGATACTGGGAGGAGGGCAAGTGGTTTACGTCTCGGCACAGGCCCAATATCTGTTAGAGGGATAGAAGATGATTATGTTGTACAAATAGCAAATATCATAGACAAAGCAATAATGAACTATGAAAATGAAGAAGTTTTGGATGGTTTGAAAAAAGATATTCTCAGTATTTGTAAGGAATTTCCTGTTTATAAATGATGGCAGATTTTGTAATGCGGTGAAATAATTTTCAAAGGAGTATTCAATGGATTCATCGGCAAGTATTATCATCACATCAGCTTTAGTCTTTTATTCGATCGGTGTGTGGAGCGAACGTTTTTCAGGGGAATTGAAAAAATGGCACTTGGGCTTTTTTATTCTAGGATTAATTTGCGATACATGGGGGACAGGGATGATGTTCGATTTTGTTGGCGGCATGATGTTTGATGTACATGGTATTTCCGGATTGATCGCCATTATCCTGATGTTCATTCATGCGCTTTGGGCGTATCTTGTTCTTCGCAAAAATGATGAAAAAGCGATCAAGAATTTCCACAAATTCAGCGTATTGGTCTGGTTTATTTGGCTGATCCCCTACTTTAGCCCAATGTTTTTTGCAATGGCGACAAGATAATAGAACGCAGATTTTGCGGATTGGGCGGATTTTCACGAATAAAACTAAATCTCCCGTCTCGTTGACTACGAGGCGGGAGATGATTTAGTACGCGGCATTTATACTCTCACTTCAACAGGAATTACCTCAAAAACACGTACAAAACGTTATGCAACGGCTATTGCGAAGATAAAGGTTGCTATCACGGCTACAATAGACACAATCGCGCTCATAGCATACTTTGCCAAATTACTCATATTTGAGTGAAAGATACGGATATTCACCGTGAAGGCTATTCCGCCACACAGCCCGCCGACCGCACCGCCGAAAAAGAGTAAAAGAAACGAAAGCGCACTCCATATCCACTGATACCACTTGAGTGGTTCTACAACTTTGATTATCTGATCTCCAATGATAAGTTGCGGAATAGGATCAAAGCCTAACAGTAAATAACGAAGTTGAGCAACTATCTCAGTGCCGTCATTTCTATGAAGCAAATACTGCCCACTCTTAGAACCTTTAGGAGCGAACTTGCCGTCAATCATCAATTTGGGTCCTGGGATCAGAAGTAATCCAGCAGATTTAATCGCCAATTGGCGGTCTTCAAAGCCTTTAACGCTTACAGGATGAAGCATAATTCATTCCTTTCATCGAATCATTTGATAACAACTTGACGCGGCTAACGGGGCGTTATGTGAGGGTTTTACCGCTTGCTCGAATTCTGACCAATTCGTAATGCTGAAAGGCGTATCCGTTATTTCCATGTTTTTTCTCCGTAGGCTTATAATTATGAGATTAACTCGCTCTAAGCAAATGCTTCTGCTCCACAACTGCATTTGGTGAAAAGAGTCGAATATATTCTTCGATCTTCTCTAATTGTGTCATGGCAATCTCTGCTGGAATACCATCTGGCACATAAGCAACATAAAGAACGTGAGATGTCTCAGGGGATATGAATGAACGATTGTCTTGCCCGTAAATGATTGAGCAACTCACTCCATTTGAATCTCTCATAATCATATCGCCTGCACGGATAGGTTTGTGTTCACCGTTCATTTGTGTAATGGTATCTCCCTCTCGGGAGATGTCTATCGTGATCGGCTGCTGTAATTTTTCTACATCATGCCCCGCTGTTAGGATAAAGGTCTCCATTTCAGCGACGAAATTTGCATCCACCAATGGAGAGACATTGGGCAGCTTTCTTCCCTTTTGTGCAATTGATTCGACTTGAAGCTGCACATGGTAGGTCTTTTTAAAGCGACTATAGTATTGCTTATAAGCCGACATTACAAGCAGCGCGACCAATTCCTTTCGCGTAAATTCCCCATATTTTTCACGTAGTTGTGCTTCTATTTCTCTTTTTCGATCATCAAGCGGAGGGCATGGTTGTGTATTATCCACGCCCGATATTTCCAATAAAGCAATCACAGCATTGAGATGCGTGGCTTTCCATTCGTTGCTTCCTGAAATTTCGATCATATTCACTCCAGTTCACTTGTTAAAACCCATGTTAGGCACTTGCGTTTTTAAGTCAGACGTTCAGCCCGCTGCCCCTCGCTTCGCTGGGGCGTCCCCCCTAAATGCGAAGCATTTAGGGGGATGAAAAAGAGTAGTAATACAATATGTGCTCTCAGAGAAGTAAAAAGTTAACGATCCACTCTGCAAAAAGTTGATTGTCAGGTATGCCTTCATCCAGCGATTCTAATGCCTGGCTTTGGAGTTCTGCACCAACGACTTCGAGGCGAGTTTCAACAATCTCACGAACCAATGCTTCCGGAAATTCGGGATGCCCCTGTATGCCAAGCACTTGATCACCAATTGTATAAAAGAGATTCGGGCAAAACTCGTTTCCACCGAGCAATTCAGCATTGGGGGGAAGCTCTATAATCTGATCCTGGTGAACAAAGTATAAAGAAGGGTTTTCGATAAAGTCTGACATCCATTTTTTTTCTGTATATATATTAAAATACTTTTTCCCCAATCCCCATCCTTTTTCAGATTTCTCTGCATGTCCGCCTAATGAATGAGCGACCATTTGGTGTCCAAAGCAGATGCCGATCAGCTTTTTCTTTGCAGCATAGGCATCCTGAATGAATCTCTTTAGCGTATCAAGCCACAAATCAGGTTCGTAAACACCCTTCGGGCTGCCGGTGATCAGATAGGCATCACAAACACCCGGGGAAGAGGGGAATTCTCCTATCCCGACGCTGTAGTTCTCATATTCAAAACTGGGCTTTGCCCGCTCCAAAAAGCGGACATAAGTATCAAAGGGCGTTTTGTTCCAATTAATGCTATGTGCGCTGGGTGGATTTGTATCCAGTATGCCAATTTTCATTAGTAAAATTCCTTTTGGGTTATTTAGGTAAAAGGCTTTCTAGACAGAATATGCTCCAAAATAAAGACTTCTCGCTTTGTCCATCTTGGGGCAGGGTTGGGATTTGCTAAAACTTCTTTGTTTCTTCTTAGCGCAGTTTCTACGCTCACCCATTTGGGGAGAAAGCCTAATTCTTCTTCGTAATCTTCCAAATTCAATGCGCCAAAATCTCCGTTGATCTCGCAAAAATAATAATAGGAATTTTGTTTGTAGGTATCGAAACTATCTTCTATAGCATGAGCATACTCTATTATTTGCCCAAACTTCCCCGTGACCAGCCTCATCTCTGCGCCACACTCTTCGCTGATTTCGCGGCGTAATGCCTCGTGATGTGATTCACCCAAATCGATGCCCCCGCCGGGGAATTTATAATCGCCGTTGACCGTTGAATAGATCATGAGTAGTTTTTTCTCGCGTAAGATGATTCCACGCACGGCTTCGCGGAGGAAAGTTTTTCCTTCAGAGTTTACGTTTTTGTCGCGATATATAGTCGATAGTAATTTCATCGTATCTGACTCTATAGATCTTCTCGTGTAACCTCATCAAAACCTAGCACAAAATCTGATCCATAAGCCATTGACGGGGTTTGAAAACCTGTTTTGAAATCACCTGCTAAAATTCTTTCAACAATAGCGATGCTGGTCTGCGCAGTAAAGTTATAGGCTTCTGGCGTGCGTAGCTTTGCGCGAACTTCTTCCCTTTTTTCGTTACGGGCTTCTCCTATAATCAGGCTAAATCCTTTTT
>JABGQT010000181.1 GCA_018648685.1 Anaerolineae bacterium | reverse complement strand
AAGTGTCTTATTTTTGTTGCCAAAAATTCCATTTTCACCTGAGGCGAAACACTTTATGATGGTTGGAGTATCTGGTGTGTTGGCGATGGAACTTGTTATTACCATACCATCGCACCAGAGAATGAAGTGGATATCAGCACCTTGGAGATCGTAGAATAAAGATGTGTACCAACGTAAAGAAGAGCACCGTTGAAGTCGCTGGCAAGCGAAAATGTGCAGAAATTCCTTGAAGACAAAGAACCACGTAAGGTGATCGTGATCAAGGGGCGGTTGGTTAATATTGTAAAATAGGGATTGGGTGATTAGAAAACAGGAAGGGCGTGTCTTAGACACGCCCTTCGCTAAAAAAGAGGAGGATATTCAATGGAACTTATAAATCTTTTTGGAAGCATTTTTAGTATAGTATTTATTTTATGGCCGTTAGCGATTGGTGGCGCTTTTTCGAAAGGTGGTGTGAGAGAAGCTCGTTGGGCATGGATAGTACTATTCATTGGATGGCTTTTTGCTAGAGTGGTTGAGCCACTTCCATCTTTTTTGATACCCGAACCCTACAACAAATATCTGTTTTTTGGAGTTGGATTGGTTTTGTGTCTTCTGAAACTTTTTCATGATAATAGAGATGGACTTTAATTTTTTTTTGCAGGTGATTTTTCTGAGTTTTTAAGGGCGACCGAATAGATCGCCCTTTTTGCTATAATCTTATCATGTCTATTATTATTGACCCTGAAGGAAGCGAAACCCAAGCTCTCTTTGATCTCTATACTGATTGGACAGGTAAATCTGTTCTGGAGATCGGTTCTGGCGACGGGCGCTTGACGTGGCGTTATGCATCGAAAGTTGCTCGTATTCTTGCCCTTGAGCCGAGCGAAGAAGCGCATACTTTGGCGTTGAAGAACCGCCCAGAAGAGATGGGGCATGTTGAGCTGTGCAATATCGGTTTCGATGAATTTGTCCGCCAAAATAAACAGAAATTTGATTTGGCTGTGCTGGCTTGGTCTTTATGATGAATAGAAGACGCGAGCATGGTTCATGCTCTACGGGAAATTCGTAAGCTTTTGAAAACTGGGGGCGTGCTAATTGATATTCGTCCGAATGGGGAGTTGGTCGAGTTTATCCGTCCGCTTGGGAGCGGGGAGATGCTCATTGGGCATTTGCAGGAAACTGATGACTATATTGAATATCGACAAGCGGAAGCAGCCCTCCAGGAGGTCGTTGCGTGTGGAACCTTCCAGATCAAAAAAGCGGGGGAGTTTATTTTCCAAGTGCATGCTGATTCTTTTGCTAATCTAAAAACTTTCCTTGATGAAACCTGGAGCGATTCGCTCATTACGGAGGGCGTTATTTCTCAGGCAAAAAGGCTTGATGATAGATATGGCGTAGGCAAAGTTTTGTTGCGAGAACGGGTTCTGATCTCTTTGCTTGAATAAAGTTTCTTTTTATGCGATAATGCGATAAAGACTGTCTTATTTCTGCGTAAAAAAGGATTTCTATGGCAAAGAATATTGTTGTTCTATCGGATGGCACAGGGCAAGACGGGGGACGAGGGCATGATTCCAACGTTTATAAAATGATGCGTATGTTGGAAGATCGTACAGAACGTCAGATGGTTTTTTATGATCGAGGGATCGGGACAGATGCACGAAAATTAACGGGAAATATTGCTGGTGCAGGTTTTACCGAAAATCTTTTGCAATGCTATCACTTTATCTATGAGAATTATCAGGCTGGCGATAAGATCTATCTTTTTGGGTTTAGTCGCGGGGCGGCAACTGTAAGAAGTTTGGCGAATTTTATTCATTATTTTGGTATTTTGCCAAAATCACGCCCTGAGTTGATTGCCCATGCCTATGATCTCTATAAAATGGGACGAGAAAGTGTCGTTGATGATATAGAAGATGCGTTTAAAAATGTAGACTCTACTATAGCTGAGGGGATGAAAAACTTGCGTGAATTGACGGAATCTATCGTTCGTGGAAAGCCGCTTAACGAAAAGGCAACGCAATTTATTCATGCACATCCTAATCAATGGGCTTCGGTTGAGTTTTTGGGTGTTTGGGATACTGTCCCTGCGTTGGGCATTCCCGCAGCGGTGATCGATACCTTTGTCAACTATATACCAGGTTGGAAACACCGCTTTCATGATTTTAATTTGCACCCCAGTGTTAAGAATGCTTATCAGGCTCTTTCAATTGATGATGACCGCAAATGGTTCCATCCAACGATCTGGGATTCGTATAATGATGAATATCAAAAAGTAGAGCAAGTTTGGTTCAGCGGCGCGCATACAGATGTAGGCGGGGGCTTCGATGAAGCGGGACTCTCCGACATCACGTTGGAGTGGATGGTGCAAAAAGCTGTTGCACACGGGATAAAATTTTATATGCGTTCGATCAAATATTGGAATTTTTGCGTTGCCCCCGATGCGACCGACAAGATGCACCCATCACGGGCTGGTGCCGGAAAAGTCTACCCAGCCTTGGAGCGGACATGGCCTCCGGCTGCCAAAAAAACCTTTGGCGAACCAGTTATTCACCAAAGTGTCCTTGACCGCTCAGAGCGGGTTGAAGGTTACAAACCCTGGATACTGGAGAAATTCCCCGATCATAAGGTTGAGCCATGGACGACAACTTTTGAATATGAGGGCGAAGAAATCTCTATTCGTGACTACGATGAAGAAAGCAGCTCTTATCAATTTGAGTTCAAGGAAAAGAAGATCAGGCTCTTGAAACCAGAAAACTATTTCGATAATTTGCTGAAGCGTGGAAAGTGGAGTGGTGATCGCCTCAGACGCGATCTAAAGCGCTGGCAAAAAGGTGATCTCTGATCAGCTTCGCTCCATTTGCTAAATCAAAAACTCCGCTGGATTTTCCAGCGGAGTTTTTTGTTAATCCGTTGTCTTAGCCTTTTGTGAATTTACTGCCTAAAACATTGCAGACAGGGCATTTTTCTGGAGCTTGCCCAAATTCGATATAACCACAAACAGGGCATAGATAAAAATCTACATCCAGGTCTTTGCCGGCTTTGACAGCTTCAAGAGCTTCGGTATATAGTTTGGCGTGAACTTCTTCTGCTTCAACAGCATATTTGAACATTCTTTTGGCTTTATGCCCTTCAGCTTCAGCTTGTTCCAACATAGGCGGGTACATCTTTTCGGTTTCATAGGTTTCGCCTTCAATTGCAGCTTGCAGGTTATCAGCCGTGGAGCCGACACCCTCTAAGGCGTTCAGATGTCCGGCAGCATGGATCTGCTCTGCCTGAGCAGTCAAACGGAATAAGCGGGCAATATTGGCAAATCCATCACGCTCTGCTTTTTTTGCAAAAGCTGTATATTTTTGAAAAGCCTGGCTTTCACCTGCGAATGCTTCTTTTAGATTGTCAGTTGTTGTTGTTGTCACTAGTGATCTCCTTTTTTCTTTATGTAACTATACTAAAAAGGGACTGATCGGGCTTGTGGGTTATGTCATTACTTTGATGGTGAAAAAACGCATAAAAAACTATTCACTTTGCAGATACTTATCAGTTTGTGATGCTTTTAATATGTTCCCTTTTCTATAGCTATGCTACGATGATTTTGTGTCTACTCCTTGGCAAGACACTTTTTTCCATGCTGGGAGAGAATCAATCAGAAGGAGATAGGAAATGAAATATAAGTATCTTTTGCGTACCTTTGTTCTTGTTGCGATATTGTTGACAAGCATAGGCGTCGCCCAGCCCGCGTATGCACAACCGGGTAAATTCGACACCATTATTCGCGATCTAACCTATTGGAATGCAGTCTATACCGGCTATGTAGATGCAACCACTTTTGAAAAATGGCCCATGATCCTCGACGCTACCTACGATTTCGAGATCACCGTCACGCCTACTTCGGGTGATCTGGTTCCGCTTGTGCGCTTTCTCGACCAAAATAGCGTCGAGTTGGTAAGCGGTGTAGGCTCATTGGTCACAACACAGCCTGCCGGTAACTACTTCATTCAGGTAGAGCCACAATCTGGCAGCGGTTTTTACGAGCTCACCATTAGACAGGTTAACCTGGCCCCTACGGTTACCACCGAAGTGACCCCAGGCACAATTTTCGTCGATGAGAGTGCTATCGTTACCGTCTCGCTCAGCAATATCCCTGCCGAAGGCTACACCAGTGCAGAATTTACTTGCACCTATCCCCTCGGCGTGGTGGCGATCAGCAATATTACCCTCACAGACCTATTTGGTGCAGACTTAGCCAGCGCAACCAACGATCCGCAAGATGGCAGCTTCATTGTTGCTATGGCGGGGAGTAATGGTCAGCGGGCTATGCTGGATGGCATTGCATTTAGCTTTACCGCAACAGGGCTTCAGGCTGGACAAGCGGTAATCGAATGCACAGCCCGCGCGTCTATCGGGGATAGCCAGTTGACCGATCTGACATCGATCGGTACAACCCTGATCGTCAATGAAGTCGTCATCCTCGACGGGACTCTGGTTGGACAAGTGCTTGCCAGCAAACCCGTCTTGATCAGCCTCTATGCTCCTGATGCATCCCTCTTCACCAGCGTGTTGGCAAATTTGGATGGTACCTTCAGCATTGATGCCCCGCCTGCTACCTATACAGTCACAGCCGAAGCGAGCGGTTTCCTCTCAGCTGAAGGCCCCGCTGTATTAACGGAAGGTGCAACCACGACTATGACGACCATTAGCCTGCTCGCGGGCGATATTGATGGCAACAGTGTCATCGATCAATTTGACGCCATGACCATTGGCATGAGCTATAACACCGCTACACCCGATGCTGCTGACTTGAACGCAGATGGTGT
>JABGQT010000023.1 GCA_018648685.1 Anaerolineae bacterium | reverse complement strand
TTGCCAATTCGCATCTCTCTTTGTAACTATTTATGAAACTGTCTGGTGGCTAGATTTTTTACTTCTATAGTAGAAGTGATGGTAAGATAGTTCTAATAAAAAATCAGGTTAAGGTTTTAATTTTCTATGCGAAGAGTGATCCTGCCCGCCCCTAAACTTATCCACCCATTTGGCGAAGAAGCGCGTAATTTGCGTATTCATAATAAGCCTTTATTTACCTTGCAACAAGATGTATTGGACAAGCATGTAACAGATACAACCGAGCTGCCTATTGGTGCGCATTTGCCGCAAGATAGAGAAGAGATGATCGTGCATAGAAATAATCTCTTTTTTGATCAGGGCTATATTGATACCTTTATCCGAGAAGCAAGGAAACATGGGCGGGCTTGCAGGGCGGCTTTTCATGCGGAAGACCCAGCTTTTAGGGAACATGCCTTGCCTCTTTCGACATCTTATACCCCAGCAGGAAATTTCTTTTTAGCCGATCTTTGGTATTACCCACACGGTCCCGTTGCAGATGCTCGGCCATTACTTGTAGATATGGAATCTAAAGAAGTTGGCTACTATAGTGTGCCGACTTATATGGCGAGCGATTCTGGTGATCTGGTTTTCAATGTGCCCCTTCGCTCTCTGATAGCCATTGACTCATGGGTGCATATTTTTATTGCAGATGTTGTTTTTGGGGTCTTCTCTCGCGGAGCGCGCGTTGAAAAAAGATTGGAAAATGACCTGAAATTTAAGGTTAAAGTCTTGGCAAAAGCGCTGTACGAAGGACGGCAGGTTTTAGAGTGTTCTGAACTTGTTAAAATTGGCAAAGATTGTGTGATCGACCCCAGCGCAATTATTCATGGCCCAACCGTTATTGGTGATAAAGTGACCATTGGCGCAGGAGCTGTGATCGACAATAGTATTATCGGAAATAATGTAAATATCTCTCAAGATGCGCAAGTCATGCTCTCTGTAGTAGGGGATGGCACGTTTTTGCCTTTTAAAGCGGCTCTGTTTATGACCACGATCATGGACAATAGCATGGTTGCGCAAAATACTTGTTTGCAAATGTGTGTGATCGGAAAAAACACCTTTATTGGTGCTGGCTCAACCTTTACGGATTACAACTTAATTCCCGCGCCTATCCTGGCTATGGATGGTGCGAATAAGCTCAGGGATGCCAATCGTCCTGTTATTGGTGGTTGCGTGGGGCACAACTGCCGTATTGGCTCTGGCATGATCATTTATCCTGGCCGCACTATCGAATCGGATGTTGTTTTAGCAGCTTCAACAGAACGCCGTGTTATTGATAAAAACGTATCCTTTGAAGATAGCGACCATCATAACTTGCGCCTGGCAAATCTGCACATCACTAAATATCAAAAACAACAAGAAGAAGAATCCTGGTAATACATGGACAATTTCGCATTCATCATACATCCCATCAACCCTAAACGCGATGTGAGCCGAAAATTCCCCGTTCTGGGGCGCATTCTTAGCGAAAAACAGATCGATTTTTTCTCAACATTTTTCCCGCCGGTTTACCTTTCAGAGATCGAAGGTATCCGCTCAGAAGAAACGGGCAAAGAAATAAAAGGCTGGTTTATTGCCTGTCCTTACACTCCGCGCCGCATGTTGAATTTGCCAGAGAAAACAGTCTATCGTAAAATTGTGCAGACTGGTCGAATGGCAGAAAAGCTCGGCGCAAAAATGCTTGGTTTGGGAGCCTTCACTTCGGTTGTTGGCGACGCAGGTATTACCATTGCCAAAGGACTGGATGTTCCAGTCACAACAGGAGATGCCTACACCATCTCTATTGCAGTAGAAGCTCTGCGTGAAGCGGCAAAAGAGATGGGCATAGACCTCGCTCGCTCAACAGCAGCGGTTGTAGGCGCGGGCGGCACCATAGGGCGCGTTTGTGCAGAACTCTTGGCTGATGATGTTAAAAAACTCTACTTGCTTGGAAGGCATATCGCGCCTTTGGAAAAACTAAAAACCAAATTGGATGTCTTGTCTCGGGCAGATTTGCAGTCTAGCACAGATCTCTCCCATTTAGCGGATGCCGATCTCATCCTAACGGTAACGAGCGCGGTCGACGAAGATGTGATTCAACCCGAATATCTACGCGCTGGAAGTGTGATCTGTGACGTAGCCCGACCTCGTGATGTTTCTGCAATGGTAGCTGCCGCAAGAGATGATATATTAGTGATAGACGGCGGGATGGTCGACATCCCCGGCGCAGTTGATTTTCATTTCAACTTCGGCTTTCCAGAAGGCAAAGCCTATGCCTGTATGGCAGAAACAATGGCTTTGGCTTTGGAAGGTCGTTTTGAAGATTACACATTGGGTAAAGAAATTACCCGCGAACGTGTAGATGAGATCACAGAGATCGCTAAAAGACATGGTTTTCGTCTGAGCGGTTTTCGCTCTTTTGAAAAAGCAGTAAGTGCAGCACAAATTGATAAGGTGCGTCGTAGTGCTGCAAAGAGAAAAGAACTTATCAAGAGCAAGCAATTAGCATTAGATTATTAACAAAAGAAAATTGAAAAGAGAATAATTTTAAGACCTATGGAGGTCCCTGATGGGAAAAGCCCGCCTTTTGGTTGTAGAAGACGATCCTGATATTTCGAATATGCTGAAAATCTATTTCGGCGGTTTGGACTATGATGTGGATGTCGCTCTTCGAGGAAATGATGCGCTGGAGAAAACCCGGCAAGTCTTGCCTCATCTTATTATCCTGGACATCATGCTTCCCGATATTGATGGCTACGAGGTTTGTCGCAATTTGCGTACCAGTACACGGACCAGCCATATCCCTGTTATCTTTTTAACGCAAAAAGATGAACGCAGCGATAAGTTGCAAGGTCTGGAGTTGGGTGCAGATGACTACATCACCAAGCCTTTTGATATTGAAGAACTCAAATTGCGTGTCAAGGGTGCCATACGTCGTTCTGAGCGTGAGAGTCTTACAGACCCCCGTTCAGGTTTGCCGGCTGGACGCTTGATCGAAGAACAACTTCGTCGCATTATCCGTGAAGAAGACTGGGCGTTGATGGATTTGCGCATCAACAACTTTGCTAGCTTTAATGATGTCTATGGCTTCGTTGCGGGAGATGACGTTTTACGCTTCTCCGCCATGTTGCTAGGCGAAGTGGTGGACGAATTTGGAACTCCCAATGATTTCATTGGTCATGCAGGCGGAGATAATTTTATAATCATCTCCACAGATGATGCTGCCCCAAAAACGATCAAGGTCATCAAAGAGCGTTTTGATGAAGAAGTCCAAACGCATTACAACTTTATGGATCGGGAACAAGGATTTGTGCAAACGCCTAATGCAGACGGGGAAATGATCCAGTCACCGCTAATGACTATGACCTCAGGAGTAGTTTCTCCGAAAGAACATCGCTTTGCCGATATTCGAGAAATTACAGAAATGGCAGCAGAAGCCCGTCGTAATGACACAAAAACTGAAGCATAAAGGTTTCTGTCCATAATGGGAATAGGCCTTGATTCTGGACTGCTTTTTCTAGCAATTGGGATTTTGCTAATTGCTCTTGCTTGGGGTTTAACGCGCTGGGCTTTGCGCGGACAAGCCTCCTGGCAAGCTGCTATTAACGAATCTACGGTTGAGAAGAATCCAGAACACAATGATGCTGTTCTCTTAGTGCATACAGGTGGGGGAGTCGATTATGTGAATATGGCAGCTCGTCAATTATTTGGGCTGGATGAGAATGAAATTCCCAATCTCGAGCGTTTTGCGCGTCGAGTACGTCCCAGTGATATTTTTTGGCAATTATGCGCTTCAGAGGGACAAGCGCGCTTTTCCGTTGGGGGAAAATTGGTGGAGGCAGTTTCTTATCAGGTACCGGGCAGAAACTCCGCGATATTGCTTTCTTTACGTCAACCAGAGATAAGCTCAGGTCTTGCGGATTCACAAGATGTTTCGGGTTCTGTTTTACGGATCATCACAGATTTTGGACAAGCTATTGCTGAAAACCTAAATCTGGATGCGACCTTAAGCGCAGTGCTCGAAAATGTAGACAAACTCGTTGCCTCTGATATTTTAGAAGTAAAAGTTCGCGATCAAATGCGGAACGTTTTTGTTTCATATCGCTTCGGAATGGAAGATGGTAGGGCGCGCCTTGAGCGCAGTATGGATACGCGTTTTGGAAATTACTCAACGTATATCGCTGAAGAAGAAGCCCCTTTATTTGTATCTGATACAGAATCTTATCAGGAGTTGGCTTTTCTCAAGGAGACTGATCAGTATTCCATTCGTTCATATATGGGACTTCCTCTCTTGGCGGGAGGCGAACTTGTTGGTATGTTGGAAGTTGGGCAGATCGCGCCTGATGTCTATTCCGATGAAGATCAAGATATTTTGAAACTCCTTGCAGGACAGGCCGCAGTTGCTATTCGTAATGCTTTGCTATACGAGAATGAGCAGCGACGGGCAAAGGAGCTTTCCAGTTTGGCGAGCTTAGCACAATCAGTTGGCTCATTGCAAGATAGGGAAGATTATTTTGCTGCTTTAGTGAAAAGCATTCAACCCCTTTTTGATGTTGATATCGTTGGCTTTCTGCTCTACGACGAAGATCGTCGTGTATTAAAGGGGCAGGTTCCCTTTGTGGGGATTCCTGCTCATATTGTGAATATTTATCGAACAGAGGTTGCGGTTGATAGCTCAGCAAATGAGATCATCAAGGGGCAGAAGATATTGCTTACACAGGATGCCAAGAGCGATAAACGTTGGGAAGAGTTACGTATTCATAATATTGCACAGGCATCAAGTTTGTCAGAATCGGCTCTTGTTCCCCTTGTTTCAAGCGGGCACTTTCTAGGATATTTACA
>JABGQT010000074.1 GCA_018648685.1 Anaerolineae bacterium | reverse complement strand
GCAAGATCGTATCAATATGGATTTGCCCGCCGAGCAGAACGAACTCATTGAGCGCGTCACCGCTGCTAATCCGAATACCGTTGTGGTGCTCAACTCAGGTTCGCCTCTGCATATGCCCTGGGTGGACAAAGTCAAGTCAGTTTTGCAGATGTGGTATCTGGGGCAAGAGAGTGGTAACGCCATTGCTGATGTGCTCTTTGGAGAGATCGATCCCTCCGGGCGGTTGCCGACTACTTTCCCGAAGCGGATCGAGGATAATCCGGCGCATACCAACTTCCCCGGCGAGAATGGCAAGGTCCGCTATGGGGAGGGGCTTTTTGTTGGCTATCGCTATTACGATGAGAAGAAAATCAAGCCGCTCTTCCCCTTTGGGCATGGGCTTTCGTATACGACTTTTGCCTACGATGCGTTAAAGGTGGAAAAGGTTGGAGATGAGATAAAAATTCAGGTCGAAGTGACCAATTCAGGGACACGAACGGGGCGGGATGTTGTCCAGCTTTATGTACGAGATGTGCAGTCCAGCCTGATACGTCCATCCAAAGAATTGAAATCCTTCGCAAAAATCCAACTTGATTCTGGAGAAACTAAAACTGCAATGCTGGTGCTGAAAGAATCTGACCTGACGTTTTATGATGATACCAAGAAAGCCTGGGTGACCGAGCCAGGAGAGTTTGAAGTGCTGGTGGGACGCTCGGCTGGCGATATTCGACTCTCTGCCAAATTTACCTGGATTGCATAGTCATGAATATTGATTCGCGCCTTGTAGAGATTTCAGAATATACGGGGGAAGGTTACCGCCCACTTGTTGATTATGGAGAATGGCGTGTTGCCATTCTCCGCTATATTGATGAGTTGGCACCTGAGAATATTCACTCGCTGGAGCGGCATAACGAGACAGATGAGGTTTTTGTTCTCCTCGCAGGGAAGTGTCAGCTTTTCATCGGTGTGCCACAGGATGATGGCGTAGTGATCGAAGCCGTAAGAATGGAGCCGTTGAAACTCTACAATATCCGCAAAGGGGTCTACCATTCCCATACCTTGAGTCAGGATGCGATGGTCTTAGTCGTTGAGAACAGGAATACGGGCGATAGGAATTCGGAGAAGATGGCTCTTCAAGAAGAGCAGGCGGATAGGTTGATGATTTTAGCTAACAGTTCAGATTAGAGGAACTGTCCAATGGTATGTGACCTTGCCCTTGCGGCTACGCAGGTGATTCTGAGAAAACCTGCACCTACTCCCATCAAACCGTGACTCGCTACCCAAAACGGATTTCTGGCTCAATGCTTGATAGGATCGACATCCATATCGAAGTGCCGCGCGTGGATTTTGAGAAATCACCTAATAAACGACGCGGAGAAGGCTCAGGTGAGATTCGCGCCAAAGTAGAAAAAGCACGCCAAAAACAAAGAGAAAGATACACTAATCTCAACAACAGGGTAAGGACAAAGGCCGATATGCGCGTTGCAGAAGTTTGTCAATTTTGCGAATTGGATGATGAGGGGCAACAACTCATTAAGGCTGCAATGACCCAGCTCCAGTTTTCTGCACAAACTTGTTATCGCATCCTGAAATTAGCCCGCACGATCGTAGATTTAGCCAGGAAGGAGAATATCCGATTTACACTCTCCTATGGGTACGGTGTTCAGAAAAAACACTATCAGCCTAGCCCTTATAGCTATGCCTGTAGGTATACGGAGACTTGGAGAGAAAAGCGTTGATTTATTGTACACGGCATAGACATACCTGATAAGCTGCAAAAGGGCGAGAAATCTACTCAGATTACTCGCCCTTTTTGAACATCTGCTTCTTCACCCATACACAGGCATAACAAGCTTTGCTCTCACCATATATTGTGTTCCCTTGTGATTACATCGCCAATATGAAAGATTAGGGCGTGGATTTTTTCTCCTTACATCATCACCGTTACTTGCCTAGCGCGGTAGAAACCGTGTATATGGGTATAAATTCCGACCTTCTCGGTTTGCTCCCGCCACATAGAAGGGTAAACAGCCCTGTAACACTTTTTTCCCCAGATATACGGGTGATTTTATCGAACCATTCCCATAAATCACCATACCACACTCCTCATGCCTTTCAGATATGGGGAGTGTTTTTATTTTCGGTGTATGGTATATGGTAGCTTATTGATCCTTCTCTTCCGGCGCAATCCCTTCTCTAAAAGCCTTGATACCACTGCCGAGTTCTCCAGCGATCTTCCCGATCCGTCCAATGCCAAAGAACAAAATGACGATCACCAAAATGATCATTAATTCAGTTGTTCCCATTCGCAGAGGCATAATACTCCTCCTTATATCTCTCTAAATCCAGATGTTTTCAACACCGCAGATTTCTTCGTTACGGCTATAGCTTCACAACCAGACATTTTCTCGATTAAATCCAAACCAGATTTCCCCATCACCATAGCGGATGTTGCCAGCCCATCGGCGAGCATCACAGAAGGCGCAAGGACTGAAACACTCGCTAGTTCGGGCGATGAATAGCCGCTGCGTGGGTCAATAATGTGGTGGCTCATCAGGTCATCGCTGAAAGCTTGCATATAATCGCCCGAAGTGGCCAATGCCTGATTTTCGACATTCAGCGTCGTCAAGAATTTGCCTGCTTCGGTGCGCGGGGCTTGCAGGCCGATCTTCCACGGGGCTTGTGGAGATTTTTCGCCCAGTGCCATCAGGTCGCCGCCAGCTTCGACCATCACATTTTCAAATCCAAAATTTTGTAACTCCGCTACGCCTTCGTCCACGATGAAGCCTTTGGCAATGCCGTCGAGCGTAATGGACATGCCCGGTTGAAGAAAGCGAATAACGCTTTTTTCAACTTGGAGTTTGCGATAATCGACCAATGCGAGCGCCTGTTGGATGGCTTCATCCGATGGCAGGGTTTGGCTGGATTGGTAGAGAGAAAGCAAGGGGTGGATGGTGATGTCGAATGCGCCATCCGTTTGTTGGCTGAGTTTTTGCGATTGACGGAGTACCGTTAAAAGAGCAGGGTGCGGATCGTGTGTGACCCCAACTTGGTTCAGTTCCGAGAGCTGACTGCCCGGCAAAAAACGACTGAGCACGCTTTCGTGGGCAGACATTCGGGCGAAGCAGCTGTTAATTGCGGCCTCAGCAAGCTCAGGGTCAAGTCCGACCGCCTTGATGTTGATAAGAGTGCCCATCAGCAGGCGAGTCTCGCTGATAATTTCATCCGCTGGCAGGGAATCCAATCCCAGTTTTAATGCTGCTCCTGCGGCTCCGCCCACGGCAACGATCTTCAGGAAGTCTCTGCGGGTAATTTTCTTTGGCATATTGCTAATTTCCGAGTATATGAGTGATGATATTTTGGGCGATCTCAATGAGAATTAACCCCGTGCCGAGGAGCACGAAGACCATCAGAATTTTTTCTTTGCTTTTTCGAGTATCCATTTTCGTACCATGCGAATAAATTCGTCTACGGGGCCAATAGGGCAGAGATAGGTGCACCAGGGGCGTTTGATGAAGAGGGCGACGATGAGAACGATGCCCAGCAGAATGAATTGCGGGTTTGAGCCGACGAGGGCAAAAAGGGTGCCAAAGATCTCGTAGCTGGTTAAGCCCGGGCTGCGGAAAAGCAGGGCGACGAGAATGGCAAACCAGACGACGCCACGTCGCAGCCATTTGAAGAAGTTTCTGTAGCGCCCGGGGGAATAGTTTTTTGCGCCGCCGATGGCGCCCATGCATTCTTGCGCTGCGCCGAAGGGACAGAACCACTGGCAGTAGGGGTTTTTGTTGTCGACGGTGAAGACGAAAACGATGCCACCGATCATCAGATACCAGTAAAGATTGCTTTGCCACTGGGGCCAGAAACCCAGCAGTACCTGATTGATCATCGAAAGGGTGAATGGTTTGTTGTACATGAATCCCAAGACGACCATGCCGACCAGTAAACTAGACCAGCGAAGTTGTTTTTTGTATTTGGAGTTACGCTGATGCCCAAAATAGCCAACGCCAAAGAGAGCGAGCAGGGCAATTTCTGGTGTCCCGAATGCGATTTTTGGCTTGGGGATGGGCGGTACGTCGAAGCCAAGCTGATTGGCGGCGATACTGCGACTACCCTCCAAAGCGGATTCGGCGATGGCTCTGGATGTATAGGTAGCGCTGGTTATTCCGTCTACATCTTCGCCAAGTTGGAAGGCATCTTCATAGCTCTTGCTCAAGAAGGATTTGAGAAATCCGCTTTCGTTGACTTTGCGAAACCAGGATGGCGTTTCACGGTGCTGGATGACGGCCATGCCCGTGATGGTGCCTTCGAGATCAACAGCCACAGCCAATTTAAGTGGACCACCATAGCCGTTGGATTCGCCAATGCCGATATAGCCACTAGGCGTTTGAGCGTCTGTATCGGTGTAGGCGGCATAGGAGATGGCATCCAATTTCTCGAAGTGACTGGCTGCGGGCATGACTTGGTGCAGATATGGCTCGACATCGGCGTTTTCGAGTTGGTAACCGATGGCCCATGCCACGATGAATGAGAGCAGGGCAAGAATGCCGAGAAGGCGTTCTGTCTTTTTTGGGTTCTTGCTACGATTATTTTTTTGATCGATTTTAATAGTTTGGATGGGATTCATTTTATTGATATGGGCTTTGTTTGAACTTTATTTATTTGCCCCGGCCTCTCTGCGCTGATTGGCATCTTCGATCACGGCTTCACCGACCAAGCCGATCAGCCCTGCGATGATACCCAACCCAATAAAGACGTAGATGGTGGTGAAGAATTTGGTGAGCGGGATGGTGGGGCTGAAATCGCCGTAGCCGATGGTGGTCAGGGTGATGACGGTAAAGTAGTAGGCATCGCCCCAGGTGGTAATGGTGGGTTCAAACTGGTGATAGAACCATGTGCCCAGAAAAAATACGCCCAGCGTAATGACCAGAAGACCACGAATTTCTTCTTTACGCCATAAGAGTCTGATAATACGAATGACAAATCTTCCGAGGGCGAACAATCCTAATACGGGCATGGCTTACTCCAGTTTTAGTCGTCTTGGTTAATGTGAGTTTTGAAGGCTTTTAATTGTGTTTGTAGGCTGCTAATCTGCTCGTTGAGCGCATTGATTTTATCGCTGCCTTCATCCCCGACCACTTTGCTTTTGCGCAAAAACTGCCAACCCGCGCGGAACAAGAAATACTGCGCCGCCCCGAACCAAACGAAGACCAAGGTCACTGTCATTGAGCCGATGTTGACCCAGCGCGGCACCTTGCTTTTGATGACCGCTACATCACTTTGCGTTTTTTCAACAGCAGCCTGAACTTCGGATGTCTGGGATTGAAGCGTATCCAATTGCTCGGTGAGAGCGCCGACCTTATCATCACGCCCGTTTTGGATATCCTGGGCGAGGGATTGGGTTTCATCCAGCGTGTCGGTCAGCCCATCCAGAACACCTGTCAAACGGGCGGTTATTTCAGAGATGATATTTTCGGCACGCTCGGACTTTGGGCTTGTTTCCACGCTACTTAACATCTGTTCTGCTGAATCAGTTGTTGCGTACGCCATATCCGCATAAACTGCGACTTGTTCAATTTCATCTTCGAGCGCAGTTGCGAGCGGTTTTGCATCCGTGACCTGTGTGACCTGGGTCTGGACATCCGTTACAAAGTCGTTCAGTTCGGTGGCTTTTTCATCCCCAAAAGAGAGCGCCGCTTCGATAGGGGGAAAAACCTGATATAGCAGGCGATAGGTGAAGGGCGTGTTGACCCACCAGGCAGCGACGATCACCGCCAGGCAGAGCAAGAGACCAATTGAACCCAAACCAATGCCGACGTAGCTGAATATCTGTTTTGTGATTGGCTTTTTCATAATTATTCTTTCTTCGTGCGGGGCATGGTAACGGCGGTGCCGACGTAGGCACCAACCGTGATCGGTGCAAGCAGGCTGGCGGGCATGAGTAGAACTACCAAGAGTACGACTGCCAAAGGTTTGCGCAGCATGGCGGCGGTTGTGGCGGCCATGGTTGCCATCGCGCCGACCATCGGGTCAACGGAGGGGATCAGGTAGGCAACGCCCATCCCGACCGCAGCACCCGCGAACATCATGGGGAAGAATTCGCCCCCTTTCCAGCCAGTTGCCACGATGAGGGCGACCGCCAGCAATTTTGCCACCCCGATAACGATCAGCAGCCAGCCGCCCATCTCCGCGCCTTTAGTGAAAAGGTCATTCATGCCTATTTGACCAGAGAATAGGACGATGGATGAGAAGGTTCCCAGCAGCCCCAAAAGCACGCCGCCGAGCAGACCACGCAGAATCTTACTGGATATTCGGCTGGGTACGCGATGGTGAAGTTGGCCGTGAACCCAGAGAAAGCCTGCGCCAAGTAAGCCGCCCAGCAAACCAAAGGGAACGGCGATCAGCAGATCGGTGCCGTTGCGGGGGGCGGTGTAGGGTAGGAAGTCATAGTTGACGCCGAGGGTGTCGCCTGCCAGGGTGATGGTGACCAGCAACCCGGCTAAACCGGCGAAGATGCCGGGGATCATTGTCCAGGTGCGGGGGAGTTCGGTGCCGTCATCTGTTTCGAGGGGCAGGGTGGCACTGCCGAGTGGGGAACGGAAAAATGCGCCCAGCGCGCCGCTGACGCTGAAATAGGTCAGGGCGTAGGCTTGCTGTGCGGTCATTTTGAGTTGGCGGGAGATGTATGTTCCCAAACCTCCTGCCAAACCAATGAGAGCAGCTTCAGGTCCAAGGGCGCCGCCGAAAGAGAGCGAGACGAGAGAGATGACGACGCCGTGCGGGACGTGTGCGACGTCGAATCCGCCATTTGTCCGCACATCTTCCAAGGCTTCTTTCATCGGTTTGGGCCAATCGCCGAGGAAATGCTGTCCCAGCCCAACGAGTAAGCCGCCGAGGATGCAGATCAGCAGAGTGTAGAAGCGGAAGTCACCGAGTTGATGGGGGATTTCTTCCCAGATCAGTTCGACGAGCCAATGCTCCACGAGCAGAAAAAGGGCTGTTGCCAGCCCTACTACTGCGCCCAAAACGAGTGCGTAGAAAATGAGTTCGTAGAAATTGCGGTTGGTGAGAGTTTCTTTGTCAAGGTGCATTTTTCTGTTCTTTAAGTGAAAGCACCAGCATCACCAACGCCAGGAGCGGGAAAACATGGTTGAGAACTGCACCGGGGGCGGTACCGACAGTTTCGAAGGGCTTATAAAACCCACCAATCAGCAAACGCCCGGAGTACTCAATAAACATGAACACCCACATGAGCGGAATCAACGATTGGTAGCGCCACAGCACAAGCACGAAGACCAGTCCAAACAGCAGTTGAGACAGCCCCCAATAGGCGAACAGCCCGACGATTACAGAGGCGGCGCTTGGTGAGAACGCATCCAAAGGAATGGTGGCGATGGATTGAGCACCGCCATCAGGCAGGAAGATGTGGGTAAGCGAACGCCCAACGGCATGGATTGTTATTACTACAAATAGCCATTTAGCAATGGCACTACCGCGATACTGATTATCTATGGTTTTGGGAAATAGTTTTTCAAACACAAGTTTTTTTTGAGTAAAGAGAGAGGCAACCTACAAGATTGCCTCTCTACTAAAATGGTTATGGATAGCTTTCTTCAGCGAAGATATATTGATGGTAGCCTTGCCCAAGGTTGTCTCGTAGTACGTTGTGGTAGCAGGCATCCCCGCCGCCGAAGGGCAGAATTTCCAACGGTTCGTCCAGCGTGACTTTGGTCAGCGTCCAACCACTGGGGATGGCGGCGTTCAAGTCGGGCGTGCCGGTATCGGTGGCATGCATCACATAGCGATTGCCTGCCGGATCAGCCAGTTCGTAGATTTCATCTTCGTAAATAATCTGGTGACATTTGCTGATGACTTTGATGTCAATTGCACCCGGTTCAACAGATAGCGCGGCGCAGCCTGCATCTGTGCTTGGTAAACAATCTTGTGCATTGATAATGGATAGTTCAACCCACGAATAGCCATCAATTTCAAGTTCCACCTGGCACTCTTCGCCTTGGCAATCTGCGGGAGCGCTTGGCGAGCGGTAAAAGCAGCTGTCATTAAACATGGTGTTTCGGTTTGTATTTTTCTGCCACGGCAACTTAGGACTGTAATCTACCCAAACATCATCGGGCATGATGGTGTCGCCAGCGCCCACAACCACGAGGCCTTCACCCATATTGATCAATTCTTTGGCCAAACCGGCTTCACCGGCTTCGTTCAGGCATCCGCTGTTTTCGGGGAGGCTGGACTGAATAGTTTGGAAGCTGACCCCGGCTTCTGTGGAAGTGGGGAAGGTCATCATATTTTGAAATTTTCCGTAAACAACCAAGCCTACGATGACGAGTACGGCGATGATGCCGCCGATAATGAGATTTCGTTTTTTCATAGTTTTTTTCCTTGTTTTTCTAGGTACATGACATTTTTTTAAAGAAGTGCCCGTTGGTTGAGTAGGCGGCGCTTTTCGCCGTATCGAAACCAACAAGTTACTTGAAAATTGAGATTCGTGGCTTCGATATGCCTGACGATAATGCTGTCAGGCATATCGAAGCCACCTGCTAAAATAAAAAATGTCATGTGGTTAGCTGTTTTTTCAATTGAGTAAATAACACGCTTGAGAGCGCCGTAGTCAGGATGACCAGCAGGAAAAGCATACTGCGCGGCGCACCTGTGTTGGCGTTGGTGAGGCCTTCAAGGGCAAGAAATATGAGATTGAGTCCCAGATATGTCCCGATGGAACCTAGCGACGCGGACTTGATTTTCTCGCCGAGTTTTCCAGCGAGCAGTACCACTACCCACGCCACGATAATCAGATTAGAGATAACGCGCAGCGGCTCCAATTGGTCGCTCGCGGCGTGAATGAAAATGTCAAAAAGTTGAACAAGAATAATGACAATCCCAAGAATTTTGTGTGTTTTCGTTTGTGCTTGCATTATTTATCCATCCCCATCGTGGACCATCATATCGAGGGCGACCACAATAGCCAGGATGAGTACATCGTTCTGACCCGATTCAACTTCCACGCCATAGGTATCTCGCAGGCGGAACCATTTCTTGGAAACTTCCGCGACTGTCTTACGACCTTCACGAATTTCATAGGCATGGTCGAGGATATTTCCCTTTACACTCAGGTCTTCTCCGCCCGCAACCTTGACCGTCCAGCGGTCACGCAGGGGGCTGACAAGCGCTTTTTTGACCTTGGCGAGCGTCTTCCCGTCTGCGCCTTCGATCGCCATCGTATCTTTGATCGTCAGCAATTTTGCCTGAATTTTACAGAGCAGGTTGCCATCCAGATCTTCAAAACGCAGCGTTTCACGGATGCGCAGCGCTTTGCCATCTATCTTGAAAGCTTTTTCGCCATCCTGATTTTCGATATAGAAATCATCCCCAATGGCGATTAGCTTCTGCTTCATCTTATAGCGTTGGTTTGACATATTTTTCTCCTAATGAACGGAAATTAAATAAAATGCAATTTTCAGCGGAGATTGAGTAGAACAAGGACAGCTTTATCGTCCTTGTTCGTATCGACATCGTGCCCTTTGGGTAAATCGTAGCGGCTTTTATGAAAGAAAATGTTTTTTTCAATCCGCTTTGGTTTCGATACGAGTGACGGTGGTGCTGTCACTCTACTCAACCGACGCTGTAATTTTGTAGGTTATTTAATTCTCATTTCTAATAACGTAGATCAGGCTTTTGCTAATCCACGCATTTTGAAAGCCAGCACGATGGCGAGCACACCTGAGATCAGCGCCCAGAGTGCGAAGATCCAAACCAATGTGCTCATTGTCAGGAGGGGATGGGAAAAGATGAAGATGCCAAAAATGACATACAGGATGCCCATAACAAGCCCCCACAAAGTCCAGTGTCCGTTACGCCCCGCAAAGATCATCACGGTGCCGTTAGCAATGGTCGCGATCCCCAGCAGGGTTGCCAGAAATCCGCTCCCGATCATCCCGGCGATAACTGGATTCCCGACGATAAAGATCCCCGCCAAAATCCCGAAAATCCCACCAACGATCGTCCATGTGCGGGATTTTTCAGTGTGCCCGCGCAAACCTTCGACGATGCTAAAAATACCGTCCACGATCCAGTAAATGCCCATGAACCAGATCAGGCTCAACAGGGTGGAACCAGGGCTTGAAAACATAATAATGCCGAAGATGATCAGCAGAATACCGCGTACCAGCGGCATCCACCAGAGCGAAGAAATTGCATCTTTTAGAGTTTCTTCAGTTGGGGTATTGGTTTCAATTGTCATTATTTTTCTCCTATAGTTTGTTTGAAATTACTCAGCTAAAAGCGGCGTACGGAAAGTGAGCCAGCTTGAAAGCCCCAGGGTGGGGGTGACAAAGACGACGAGCATGAAAGCGACTTCTTGCGTGGTCAGAATATTTTGGGTGAAAAGAAAGATGATATTGAGCAGCGCATAAGCGCCAATTGCACCGAGGGCGACTGGCTGAAATTTATCTCTTAGCTTGCCTGCCAATGTTGCGCCGATCCAGCCCACGATGATGATGCTGGCAGCGATACGCAGCGGCTCAGGCAACCCCAATGCGATATGCAGAATGACATCAACGAATTGCCACAAGATAATACCGATTGCGAGTTTTTTGAATTTTTCAGATAAGCTTTGCATGATTTCTCTCCTGATTTCATTTATGTTATACTGCGTATAATTTATACAGCGTACAGATTATACACAAGATATATGATACGTCAAGCGTTTTGATGAATACTTTTTACGATGTATAATTTGAAGACTGCATCTCAAGGAGTTTTACGAATGCCCCGCCCTAAAAAGACCGCTGAAGAAATTCAAGCCATGCGCGAGAAAATACTGGATGTCGCGCTGAACATTCTGGAAGAAGAAGGTCCCAAAGCCATCACCAGCCGCGCCATCGCCAAGCGACTGAAAGTCTCGCACATGTCGTTGTTTACTTATTTTAAAAACCAATCTGAAATCCGATCTGCGCTGCGTGAACGCGTGATGGCTGAAGTGCGTATCCCCTTGAATGAGATCGAAGAACGCGCCCAGTCCGAAAATATTCCCGCGTTGCTAGAAGAAGTATGGATGCTATTTGCCGACTTTGCACGCGAGAAGCCCTTCCTGTATCGTCTTGCCTGGGTTACGCCCGAAGCGGGAGGCATTGACACGGAAGAAAAACATCAACAGCGACGAGCAATTGTCAACCAGTTGGCGCGAATACTAAAATTAGGCATGGAGCGCGGCGATTTTGAACCCCGTGATCCTGCCTTGACCGCACTCACTGTTTTGGGGATGTTCAATATGCCATTCATGCTCTTTCACAATGGCAGATTACCTGACGAATCTCTGCGAGACCGAATGGTGGATGAAGTCTTCTCGGCTGTGATGGGGTATTTGGGGAAGAAAGAAAAAAGCCAATGAGTGTAAAAGAGCCGAGCGAAATTGCTCGGCTCTTTTACCTTTAATTCAGGCTTTTATTCGGTAATTTTTTCAGCGGTGTTTTGCGGTTTGAGCATGAGCCATTTGTTGAGTTTTTTGCCAGCTTTCGTGATGAAGTTGAGCAGGGCAGTTTGGTAGGTGTATAGTACCAATCCAAGCCCGAGGGCGAAGACGATGCCCATTTGCCATTGGAGGGCGCTGCCGACGGTTGTGAGCAACTGTCCCAGAATTGCCATCACGATGGGGGCTGCGGGAGCGGGCATTGAGGCTGGGGGCGGCATAAAGGCGTTTTCGAGTATCAACATTGGAGATGCCAATCTCGAAGCGAGGATGATCCCGACCAATCCACTGATGAAGAGCGGCCACCCTGCCCAGGTCAGGAGCGTTTTCCGTTCCCGTCCGAGGAGAGCCAGACCAATGATGAGCAAGAGGATGGGCAAAATCCAGAGTATGCGGGTTAGATTCCGCACACGATTTAATTGACCTTTGGCAGCGAGTGCACTTTCTTCATCCATATTTTCAGAAAGCTGCGCTCCCAGATCAGTTGATTCTGGGACTGGGGCAGTTGCGAGCATGCCGGTGATGGTCTCTCCCAGATGATTGCCAACAGCTTGATGGTTGGCATTGCTGGGGTTACAGGAAATAACGTTCATCATATCTTCGCTGAAGACACCGTTGGCAAGATTGGCTTCGATCTCTTCGCTGCAAGGGGGGACTTTGATGCTTTCGTGAACCCAGTAGCCGATATCGGCAGCGTTCATTTTGACGTTCTCTATGATCGCTCCGATTTCGATGACCACATTAGGATAGGGCACGTCATTGCCGAGCCAGCCGAAGATGCCTCCTGCAATATCCGATACGAGTGCTTCACGATCGCTTTCGGGCAGCACCATGCTAAAAAGCTTCACAATTTGTTGATTATGAATGCCGGTGATTAACATTCTCGGGCCATCATCCAGCCCTTCCCCATACCAATACTGGAACCAAACGGCTTCACGAATACGTTGGGGCAAGGCTTCATTGGACAGGGTGGATTCCATCAATATCTCTGGTAAATTCTCTTCAGAGAGCAATTGCGTGCTAGCATTAAATGCAAGCAGAGATACGGGAAGTGTGATCAAAAAGATCACCAAAAGAATAGTTGAAATTATTTTTCGAATTTTCATATTGAGCCTATCTTTTTATACTAAAACGCCATGCCAGCGTTCCTAAAATGGTGGGGAGCAAGATTGTAAAAAGCCCCAAGCCCATCCAGCCTGCTTGCATTTCGTTTTCAATAAGAGATCCCGCTAGGGTATCAATACCAAAAACTATCGAAGCAGCAGAAAGGGCTAATAAAAGCCAGCCAAGCCAAGTGACTTGCCAATCATTTTTTGATTTTTCAAGTAGCCAATATCCGCCTGCGCCAATTGCGATTCCTAATATTAAGTTCATCTTCTGCTCCTTAGACCTTTCCCTGATAGGAATCAATGCCTTCTTCGGGAATATCCAGATCCCACCATTCTGCTTGTTCGGGACTATCCAATTCGACTAATCCATAGCCAAATGCCTGGTCCATTTTCGTCAGGAACTCGCCTGCAGATGGAACCATAGCAGAAGTAACTTTGGCAATTTCATGTAGCGAAGCTTTATCTTGCTTGCTCCAGGGGCATACTGATAAACAGGTAGAGCAATAATTGCCATGTTCAGCAATATATGTGTAACAAGCTTCATTATCTTCGTAATATACCTTCTTACCAGATGCTTGGAATGCATTGGCAGGTACCCAATAAGGTTCGTCATCTAATGGATAAATCAAATAGAGTTCGTACAAAGTATGGGGTAGCCATATTTTCTCAAAAAGGAGCTATAAAAAGCACTTGAATTCAACTTCCCTAAGAACCGCTTTGCAAGTTCAGGTAACTTTGTTTCGATGTGATTATGGCTAACGGTTCTGCGAACGGTTTTCCAAACATGCTCTTGCGGGTTCAATTCTGGGCAACCTGGTGGAAAACGGATGATTTCCAAGCGAGGGTTCTTCTCGAGAACTTTATCAATTGCCCTTCCTCTGTGCCAAGGAGCACGGTCCCAAAACAATAAGATCGGCACATCTGGATTAGCCTCTAAAATCATTTCTAAATGCTGGGCTGAAACTTCTGCATTCATCGAATCAGAACGCATGGCAATTTCTTCACCAGTTTTCAAGTTCAATGTGCCGTAAAAATGAGTATTAGCTCGTCCCGGATCAGCTCTCACAATCGGTGTTTGTCCTTTTGGGAACCAAACATGACTGGTCGTTGCTTGAAGATACAAACCTGCCTCATCTTCAGCCAAAAAGACTGTGTTGGGTGCATCTTGAGCCACATCAATCACTTTTTTTCGAGTTCTTCTTCAAAATCGGCTACTTTGATTTGACTATGGTTCTTATAGACCTTCTCTGTCTTCTGGTAGCTAAATCCACAGCGATGTAACAATTCAATGTAGGAAACACGACGCTTATATTCAACACTGTACTTCTCCCGAAGGAGTAAGGATAAGTCTTCCACGCTCCAAAATCGACCGTGGGCTGTGCTGCTTTTATCTCCTAATCGCTCTCTTGGTGTGTATTGATGCAGCGTGTCTGTTAATTCTCTTATTTCTAGCTCTTGTAGCTTTGAACGATTGCCACCTATTCGTTTATCTACCAAACCTTGATGTGAATCTCTTCGATATGCTCGACACCATTCCATCAAGCTACTACGGCTACACCCTGTAATCTCTTCGATTTGGCTAACTTGATAGCCTTCTCCATAGAGACGAACCGCTTGATAGCGAGTGCGAGTAGCTGCTTTTTTGCAGTTACGGTAGGCTTGCAATAAGTGCTGCCGCTCTGCTTTGTCCAGTATAAATTGTCGCTTTGCCATGCATCTATTGTACGAATTCTAAACTGTTTGTCCATTAGCTCAATGCACCTGCAGGACATTCTGTTGCACAAATCTTGCAAGTTTTGCAGAATTCTTGCAGACCAAAATCGATAGGTTTATCAGATGCCACGGGCAAGTCGGTGATTACACCAGAGATGCGCACATTGCCCCCAAAGATTGGATTGATCATGCGGTTCATACGCCCCATTTCTCCCAACCCGGCTTCCAGAGCAAATGGAATAATAGGAGCAATTGGGTTCACATGGTAAGCACCATACCCCAAGCCTTTTATAAATCGTATCATCTGTACTACGGAATTAAAAGCACGGGAATAAGTGGCACGATCTCCAGCGGCCCCTAATTCCGACTGATTGCGAATCAGCAAATCACGAGGACCCTGGGAAATCATAATAATCATGTATTTATGGCTTTCTGGAATATTGAACCCTTTTTCATTTCTAAAAACTTCTTTTGCATCTGGATTGACATTTGCATAAGGATACAACCAATCTGTATTTAGCTTCGTGAACCCCACCATAGATGCCCCACATTGGATCCCCGCGGCTTCTACAATCTTGGATGCTTCTTCAGGAGATGCCTGCCAGGGTTCCAAATCAAAATCTTGGGGAGGGTGCAGGTTGTAGGACAAAAGATCATTATGCCCCTCAATATTTGGTGACCTTGGTGCGTCAAATGATCCTTGAGAGCCTAAGGTCATATCAGCATGTAAAGCATAGTGCAATGCTAAATCTGGCAAAGAACGTCCAGGGATATTATTCTCTATTCCTTCTTTTACGTGCGTCTTGGCTTTTGAATTTAATACACCCAGATCCTCATCCGATATAACTCCACCTGCATAATTAGCCACATGCATCATCGGTGGTGGAGTAGTAATATCTGGGTTTGTCTCTGTGGTAATTTTGTCCACATTCTTTACCCACCAGGGATATTTATATTTACGTTTACGGATGGTCAGACCATTGGCATCTGCTCGAGGGGATTGGGCACCAACTTTCGAAACGCCCGTGACCGAACTTGCTGCCACAGCCCCCATCATTGTGCCAATCCCTTTTAGAAAATCTCTGCGTGATATTCCTTTGCTCATATTTATTCCTTATTGTACTTTTTTTTCTTTTTCTGGACACTGCGTCCATTTAGCAGTATATTTATTCACAATGGACTGGTCAAGAACGAGTATTCCAAGGATGTAGCTTTATGGACACGAGTACAAAATCTTCAAAAGAAGACCGTAGAATCACCCGTACAAAGAATTATCTACGCAACGCCATTCTGGATTTAACCGTCGAGCGGGGTGAGTTCAACTCTGTCCAGATCAACGAAATCGCTGATAAGGCGGATGTAGCCCGCTCCACTTTCTATTTGCATTATGCAGACAAAGAAAAGTTGCTATATGATGCGCTGGATGGTGAATTTCAGCGCTTTTTAGACGCAATCAGGGAACATCATCAGCAAGATTTTGCTCCAATCAATTTGCTGAATATTCTGACCTATGTCAATGAGCATCCTCGCTATTTTCAGGTTGTGCTTAATACAGTAGGGACTACAAAAGCTTTCGACCAAACCCGAAAAACTTTTGAAGAACTTCTTGTTGGCTGGATTGATTTCTCCGTATTTGAAGCATCTGTTCCTCATGAACTGATCACCTATCACCTCTCTGGCACGATTATCAATACGATTAAGTGGTGGCTGGAGACAGAAAACGATTACTCTCCAGAGGAGATGAAGAATTACATATTTGATCTCTTATTCAGCGGGATACTTCAAATTGTTGGGTTGAATACAAAAGCTGAAATGGATGAGATATTTGCGCAGCAAATTAAAGAGAAAATTCAATAGAGATATTGCAAATTATAAAAAGGTGAAGCAACGAAGTTTTATACAGCCGTTGCTCCACTTTTTTTGCTTTACTCATGCCTTTACAAAGACAAAGCGACGCAGCAAGACGCCCCAGATAACAGCGCCGATGCCCGTCATCCCACCCATGACAAGTGCAGCTTGGGGTGCGCCTTCGCCGAAGAAGCCAACGATCAATTCCAGAACAAAAACAGCATAAATAATGCCCAAAAAGGTCAGCAACCAATGCCACCATTTGAGCGTCAATTCATTTTTGCGAGCATAGTCAACCAGCAGGAGCAAGGTTGCCATGGCAAGTGCGCCGATCAATAGATGTGCAATCATTTTTATTCTCCTAAATCCCGTTAATCCTTAATATGGATGAAGTTGTCGCTTTCCCAGAAAACCATATTGGGCTCTTTTTTGCCATAGCCACCAGCATCATCGAGATTGACGAGCAAACTACCAATGGAGCCTGATTCTGCCCCGATCATGATGCGGGTCACATCGTGCAGCCAGCTTTCGGGCTTATTAAAGGGGCAAACACGAATGCAGATACCACAACCACTGCCATTTGCGATCCAGCTTTCCCAACATTTTTCAGGGTTTGACGACCATTTCAAGACATCGGAGTTGGAGCTGATGTTGGCGGATTCCATGGTTTTATCTTCGTACGAAATTGCCTGACTGGGGCATAGCTCAGCGCATTTCATGCAGGATTTGCAGAACTCTTCTACACCGAACTTGATCGGTTTGTCATTTTCGAGCGGCATATCGGTGATGACTTTAGCGATACGCACACGTGGCCCGTACTTGGGTGTGATCAACATGCCACTGCGGCCGTTTTCACCCAACCCCGCTTCAATCGCCATTGGTACGCTGGCACCCGTGTTGTTGCCACAGGGAATGGCGTTATATCCTAATTTTCGGATGAACTGCGCCAAAGAGCCGCCCGTGACCGCCATCTTGGAATAGCCATCCTGCGTGATCGCTACCGTCAAGTGAGTGGGAGCAGATTCAATGCCGTCATAATCTTCTTCAAAAGCCAGCACGATGACTTTGTTCATCGTTTCGGGAATTGCTAAAGTGCCATCTTCCAGATAGCGGGGCTTGGCCGATTCGCCGGGGTCTACTTCGGCGATCTCAATATCCAAGCCTAATTTTTCAGCGATCACGCCCAAGGCAAGTTTAGGCAAATTACTAACAAGTTGTCCTGCTTGTCCTTCAAACTTGCTGACAGGCACAGCTTTAACAAAGCTGGGGGAGGGGGCATTGCTGGGCAACAAGCTCGGGTCGATATTTTCCAAAACATCAATTAAAAGGTCTTTGACTTCCTGTCCATCCATCTTTTCCAATTCGGATTTTATCAAGGGTTTTGCATCTTCAGGAGAAACCTGCCCCTCGGGGAGTTCCACTTTTTCGACCTTGGTAACCTTGATCGGTGCTCTGGTTTGTGAAAAGCCATCGTAATAGTGGGAATAAAGCCATTTTTCGTTCATGTCTGTGACGCCCACCATCGATGCGCCTAAGAACAAACTGGCCTTCTTCACAATCGCTGTCACTTCTTCAGATGTAAGATGATCGTGTTCCCAGCGGCCGTCAAAACTTGGACCCTGACCTGGAGCATTCACTTTTGGGTCCAACCCCATTAAGCCCTTATGTAGCCCCAGATAGCCGATAGAAGAATCTGTACCCTCATACATAGCGACGTAGGCAGCTCCGGCAGAGAGCGCTTTGTCCACCTGGGTATAGCCGGGATCATTCTTCTCGTAGACGGTTTCGGTGGCATCCGCTTTTTCGTTGAATTCGTCATCCCACCAGACACGGCTCAAAATAGCGTTGGTGGCATCAAAACGGGTGTAATTGAGACCAAATTCAAAAAGCGGGGCATCATCTTTTAATGTTTTGATGGTGAAACCGCCATATTTTTCCTTTGATTCAAGCAGGCTATAATTCCCTGTCTCACCTACAATGGTGGTCAAAGGCAAGGAAAAGGCCGCCAGGCTTCCCAGTTTTAGAAAATCTCTACGTGATATTCGATTGCTCATTGTTCTCTCCTGTACATATCATTCTTGGATTGTGAATGAATAATTAATTGCTGTTTTATATACGCGTATAATTTATACAAGTATAATGAATTTGTCAAGGGTGTCTCTACAGTTTATAATTACAAAATCATTTACCAAAGGAAACGAATTATGCCCCGCCCAAAAAAGACAGCCGAAGAAATTAATGCCATGCGCGAAAAGATCCTGGATGTAGCTCTGGCTATTGTGCAGGAAGAAGGCCCCGAGGCAATTACCAGCCGTGCAATTGCAAAACGCCTGAGCGTTTCGCACATGTCTTTATTTACCTATTTTGAAAATCAAGCTGCCATCCTGACAGCTTTAAGAGTTCGTATGTTCTCGGGCTGGCTCACACAGCATGAGAAAATCGAAGCGCGTGCTTCTACCGAGGCAATTCCCTCATTGATCAAAGAGTTGGTGGATATTTTAGTCACATACGCTAATGAAAATCCCGGCATTTATAAAATGAGCTGGCTCACCCCTGAGAAGGCAAATCCGCTGTCAAAAAACAGAAGCAGCAAATTTGTTGCGCTTGCCCTCTTTATCAATCTGATAAAAATTGGCATAGAGCGAGGAGATTTTGAAGAGCGAGACCCTCTTTTAGCGGCGCATACTGTGCTGGGGATAATCAATATGCCCTTTGTGCTTTACCACACCGGCCGAGTCGTTGACGCCTTGCTAAGAGATCGCATGGCGGATGAGATTTTTCCCAATGTGATGGGGTATCTGAAAGGCAAGTAAAAAGAAGAGTATTCTCTTGAAAGCGAGGATGTTTGATAAATCCCTGTAAGCTCATATCGTCACCGTTACAGGCTTAGTGCGGTAGAAACCATGTATACGGGTATAAATTCCGCCCTTCTCGGTTTGCTTCCACCATATAGAAGGGCAAACAGCCCTATAGCACCTTTTTTGCCAGATATATGGGTGATTTTATAGAACCATTTCCATAAATCACCATACCACACTCCTCATACCTTTCGGATATGGGGAGTGTTTTTGGGTATAGGAATATTTGTTAGTCTTCCATATTTTTATAGAAACTATGGGGTGATGTTTAATGCCAATATACGCGTCACAGAAGAGCGTCAATTTTGCGAACTGGATGGTGTGGGTCAACAGCTCATTAAAACAGCAATGACGCAGTTGCAATTATCTGCATGAGTCTATCATCACATACTAAAATTGGCGCGCACGATCGCTGATTTGGCTAGGAAGGAGAATATTTGCTCCACGCATTTGGCGGAAGCATTGCAGTATAGACCGAAGGGAATGATGGTTTAGCGGGGACATAGTAGGGGAAGATAATGCTTGTTGGCGGCAACCAAGCCTAAAACACGTGCGGAGCGGTTTCTCACCCCATTAATATAAAAGTAGTGTCAAATATCATGCTTGACAAAATGCCCTTGATTTTGTAAGATAGTGTTACACGTTCGTGTGAGCGGTCACATTTCTGTTTATTACACTACCTTAAATTAAAATTATGGTGCGCTCTCGTATAACTATCTATGATGTTGCAAGCTATGCTGGTGTTTCATACCAGACAGTTTCGCGTGTAATTAATCAGAGTAAACGAGTTAAAGCTGAAACACGGGAGAAGGTTGAAGCGGCGATTAAGGAACTTGATTATAGTCCCAGTCGTTTGGCACAGAGTATGGTGACGCAAAAAACCAGAACGATTGGTTTGGTTGTTGCGGATATTACCAACCCCTTCTTTTTTGAAGTTGCACGAGGGGTGCAAGATACGGCATTGGCGCAGGGATATAATGTTTTTGTCTGTAATACCGATGATAATCCGCAAGGAGAGCAGGATGTATTGACCCTATTGGCTTCTCAGGAAGTTGATGGGGTTATTTTATCTACAGCGAGTTCTACTGATGAAGAGTTGCTGGCTTTTGCGGAGAATTACAAGCCATTGGTGGTTATCAATAGGGATATTGACCACCCGAAAGCGAGTTTGGTCAATGTAGATATTTGTAAGGGTGCTAAATTAGCTGTGGAACATTTGATTGATCGTGGACATACGCATATTGCGATGCTTTCTCACGAGGGGCATCTTCCGGAACATGTGCGGCGTGTACTTGGGTACAGAGAAACTTTAGAAGCACATGGCATCACGCCAAATGATGAGTGGTTGGTTTTAGCACCACCTAATTTGATGGGGGGGTATGAGGCTACGCAAGAATTGCTTAGAAAACACCCTGAAATCACCGCTATTTTTACTTATAACGATTTGATGGCAATCGGTGCTATGCGTGGATGCCATGATATGGGCGTAAAGGTGCCACAAGATTGTGCCATTATGGGGTTTGATGATATTAAGTTTTCAGCAATGACGCAGCCGTCGTTAAGTTCTATTAGTTTTGATAAATATGTCGTTGGACAAAAAGCCATGCAACGATTATTTGAAATGTTTGACGAACCGGATACTACCTTTGCGCCAATTCCCTTGGATGTGAAACTGGTTATCCGGGAATCTACTTAGGAGTTTTTATTTTACACAAGATGTGACCGCTCACACCTTGTGTAATCACAAGATAATATGGAGGTGCCTTCTCAAAAAAATATCAAGCTATCCCCTAGTTTTCTTAAATTGTCTAAAAAATAAGGAGAAAGATAATGAACTTGAAAAAAATGCAAATCGTTTTTGGTCTAGTATTAGTCTTGTCACTAATACTGTCGGCCTGTACCCCAGAGACCGTTACAGTTGTTGAGGAAGTTGAAGTTCCCGTAGAAGTAGAAGTTGAAGTTCCAGTTGAAAAAGAAGTTTTCGTAGAGAAGCAGACAGTGATCTATAACTCCATGAATGGAGACCCTGATCCCCGTGCTGCAGACGAAGAGATCGTCAAAAGATTCATGGAAGCAAACCCCGACACTGAAGTTATTCACAGCATTGTGGCTCATGAAGATTTCAAAACCGCTATCCGCGCATATTTGACTGCTTCAACCCCACCAGATGTTCTCACTTGGTTTGCTGGTAACCGCGCTCGCTTCTTCATTGATAATGATCAAATTATGGACATTAGCGATGTTTGGGAAAGCGAAGGCTGGAACGAGAGCTATCCTAAAGGCTTCCAGGCTATGAGCACCGTTGATGGTGCACAATACTTCCTCCCGACCTCTTGGTATTGGTGGGCTGTATATTATAGAGTATCTGTTTTTGAAGAACTTGGCCTCGAAGTTCCCGAAACTTGGGATGAGTTCCTCGCTGTCAATGAAACATTGAAAGAAAACGGCTACACTCCTATTGCCATCGGTACCAAATATCGTTGGACTGCCGCTGCTTGGTTTGATTATCTAAACATGCGCATCAATGGACCTCAATTCCACATCGATTTGATGTTAGGAAAAGAAAGCTACGATGACCCACGCGTTGCCGAAGTTTTCAAATACTGGCGTGTACTCCTTGATAATGGCTACTTCCTAGAAGATGCAGCCGCTTATTCTTGGTCTGAGGCATTAGAGCCATTTATCGCCGGTGAAGCTGCCATGTATCTGATGGGTGACTTCATTCGTGACAGCTTGCCTGACGAAGTAGAAGCCGACCTCGACTTCTTCCGCTTCCCCATTATTGATCCTAGTATGCCGATTGGTGAAGATGCTCCGACCGATGGTTATTTCCTGTCTGCCAATGCAGCCAACCCTGAAGCTGCTAAAGCGTTCCTTGCTTACCTGGGCAGCGTAGAAGTACAGACATATAACGCTGAAACCTTGGGTCGCCTACCCACCAACAGTGGCGTAGATCGCTCATTATTCACAGAATCACAACAAAAGGGCATGGAACTCATTGACGGTGCCGATTTTGTCGCTCAGTTCTATGACCGAGACACCACGCCAGAGATGGCTGACGAAGGCATGAATGCCTTTATGGCTTTCTGGGATGACCCCGATAGCATTGAAACGCTTCTTGCCGATCTCGAAGCAGCTCGCCAAGAAATCTTTTTAGAAGAATAGAAGTACTGTTCAGGTTCGTGGCGGTTTTCCACCACGAACCTGAATTCTTTCTAACGGAGTTTTGCCATGTCACGTACCAAACGCGATATTATCCCCTATTTATTTTTAGTTATTCCTGTCCTTATCTATATCATCTGGGTAATTGCCCCGATGTTCTATACTTTTTACTTGAGTCTTACTAACTGGAATGGACTGACAACTCCTGAATTTATTGGTTTCAAGAACTACACAAAGCTCTTCAATGATAAGGTTTTTTATATTTCTTTGATAAATAACTTGAAGTGGCTGGGCGTATTCATCACCGTCCCTGTTGCCCTTGGCTTGGGGTTGGCAATGATGCTGAACACGGCTATTCCGGGTGAGAAGTTCTTCAAGATGACTTTTTATATGCCTATGGTATTGGCGATGGTAGTCAGCGGGTTGATCTGGGGGTGGATGTATCATCCTAAAGGCGGCTTGATTAACACCGTTATTGTCTCTGCTGGTGTGATGGCAAAGGGCCCAGGCTGGTTAAGCGACCGTGATATTGTGCTATGGTCTATTATCATCGTCGCAATTTGGCGGCAGGTGGGATATGTGATGGTTTTGTACCTTGCTGGACTTAAGAGCATTAATCCACAATTACTGGAAGCTGCAACAGTAGATGGAGCTAATCGCTGGCAAGTGTTTTGGGGCATCATCTTACCTTTACTTACCCCAGTAACAGTAATTGTTCTAGTTATTAGCGTCATCGACTCACTACGGGCTTTTGATCTTGTCTCAGTAATGACGCGCGGCGGTCCTGCAAATGCCTCCTCTGTACTCGCCAATTTTATGTATATCGAATCTTTTAATAATTACAAAATGGGATACGGAGCAGCTATCGCTGTAATTCTGTTTTTGATCAGCCTAAGTTTCATTGCCCTATACCTATGGCGCGTTATGCAAGATGAGATGGAGTACTAAAATGGAAACTATACGCGAATACTTCAAATCCCCTTGGAGAGTTTTAGTCTACATAATTCTAATTCTCTCGGCTTTTCTTTGGCTAGTTCCCGTCATCACAGGTTTGATAACATCTCTGCGTACTTACGATGAAATCCTCATAAACGGTTTCATTTCATGGCCTGAAACCATCACCTTTGAGAACTTCAAAACAGCTTGGGACAGAGGTGGTCTAAGCCGATATTTACCCAACAGCTTCATCATTACACTGCCATCCATTGTGCTCACAATGTTCCTTTCCTCTCTGGCAGCCTATGCTCTGGCACGTTTCAAATTCCCCGCTAACCGAGTGATTTTCTTTACCTTTGTCGGTGGCATGATGCTCCCCTTTCAGGTTCTCTTGCTACCTGTTTTTAAGCTAACAGACTTCTTGGGTCTTTATGATACCTACTGGGGCTTGATTTTTTTCCACACAGCTTTCCAGCTTGGTTTCTGCACCTTCATGTTGCGCAACTATATGCGAACTGTACCTGGAGAAATTATCGAAGCAGCACGCATTGATGGATGCAGCGAAATAGGCATTTGGTGGAAAATTATGCTTCCACTGACCTTGCCAGCCATTGCCGCTATTGCCACGCTCGAATTCACCTGGATTTTCAACGACTATCTTTGGGCGATTGTCCTCACCAGCAACGACGCGCTAAAACCCGTTACGGCTGGTTTGGCAACACTACAAGGGCAATTTGTTACCGACTGGCCAGTAATTGTCGCCGGAGCGTTGATCGGTACACTGCCCACATTGTTAGTATTCCTATTCTTACAACGCTATTTCATTGAGGGACTAACCTTGGGGTCTTCAAAATAAATTTGCGCAAGAACAAAGGTACCTGAGCTTTTCCTCCGACTCAGGTACCTTTGTATATAGATGAGGTTACCGTGAAACTTGGCGTTTGCTACTACCCCGAACACTGGAGAGAAGAACGTTGGCAAAAAGATGCTCAAGAGATGCGCACAGCGGGGATTTCAATTGTGCGCATCGCCGAATTTGCTTGGGCGAAGATGGAGAAAGAAGAGGGGAAATATGATTGGGATTGGCTGGATCGCTCTGTAGAGACACTTGCTTCCGCTGGTCATCAGATTCTCCTGTGTACACCTACCGCTGCCCCGCCCGCCTGGCTCATCTCTGCCCACCCCGACATTTTGCCTGTAGATGAGCAAGGTCGCCGCAGACGTTTTGGCTCAAGGCGACACTACTGCCCCAATAACAAAACCTATCACGAACACAGCAAACGCATCACCCAAGCGATGGCTGAACGCTACGGCAACCATCCCGCAGTCATTGGCTGGCAAATAGACAATGAATTCGGTTGCTATTTTGCCCGTTGTTACTGCGAAGCCTGCGCTACAGCATTCCAAAATTGGCTGCAAAAGAAATACACCAGCCTAGATGAACTCAACGAACGCTGGGGAACGATATTCTGGAGTCAAACGTACAACGATTGGGGGCAAATCGAACCCTATAATTTAACGGTAGCAGAACCAAATCCAAGTCACGTTCTCGATTATTATCGCTTCGCATCCGATTCTTGGGTGGCATATCAACAAATTCAGATAGATGCCCTGAGGGCAAATATCTCGGAAAGACAATTTATCACGCATAATGTGATCGCCGACCTGAACACCATTGATTATCATGACCTCTCACGAAATCTCGACTCTATTTCATGGGATTCATACCCCACAGGCTACGCAGAAATGGGGAGCCAAAATATATACGCTCTCGATGAAGAACCCTTTGCCTATGCTCACGACCTCGGCGACCCGCTCATAACTGGCTTTTTTCACACCCTTATACGCGGGTTAAAGCAAGCTCCCTTCTGGATTATGGAGCATCAAACTGGCGCAGTCAACTGGAGTAATTACAACACCGGCGTGCGCCCCGGTGCTCTCCGTTTGTGGACATGGCAAGCAGCCGCAACAGGCGCAGAAGCCGTTGTCTACTTCCGCTGGAAAGCCTCCCGCTTTGGTTTGGAGCAACATCATGACGGACTGCGTCATCATCATGGCGGAGCGAATAACGGCTACAACGACCTGCTCACACTCAAAACCGAAAGGAAGGCGTTGGAAGATTTCATCGCCCAACCGCTTGATACGCCTGTTGGCATTTTGCTCGACTACAGCACCCTCTGGGCGATGGAGATGCAACCGCATCGTAAAGACTTTGCCTACTTGAAGCATTTATTCGTCTTTTATCGTGCCTGCAAGATGCTCGGCATCGAACCAGATATTATTTCTCCAAATGCTGATTTGAGCGGATATAAAATCCTGCTTGCCCCCAACACATTTCTTGCCGATGAAGTTTTAGCACAAAAATTAGATAATTTCGCCGCTCAAGGTGGAAGTCTGATGTTGGGCGTTCGTTCAGGCTTTAAAAATACAAATAATGTGGTCACAGAAGAAATTTTGCCCGGTCTTTTCCGTGATTTGGTTGGGGCAAAGGTTTCGAAATGGCATTCTCTCCCGCCGAAGATCGCCTATTCCTTGCAAAGCGAAACCCCAAACTTTTCCCCTGACGCAACTTTTTGGGCAGAAGCCCTTAAACCCGATACAGGGACAAAATCTCTGGCTAATTACACAGATTTTCCTTTTGAGAATTCTTCTGCCATCACTGAGAAAAAACACGGTGATGGGAAAGCCCTTTATTGCGGTGTTTATCCCACGCTAAAACAGGCAAAAGCTCTCATGCGCCACTTGTTGGCATCAGAAAATATCCCAATGCTTAATATTCCCGATGGTTTAACAGTAATCCGGCGTGGCGAGAATTTGCTTGTTATGAACTTTACAGAGAAGCTTTTGAAATTTGAACACGGTTCAACATCACACGCCATTTCGTCTAGAGATTTTGCTGTGATATTCAGCTAGATAAACCCTTATAGAATAAAGTGAGGAAAAAATGACATTTACACGAAAACTTGGTCGATCTGGAATAGAAATCAGCCCCTTGGGTATGGGGTGCTGGGCTATTGGTGGTCCCTTTTGGGCTGAAGGCACGCCCCTCGGTTGGGGTGAAGTGGATGATGACGAATCTTTTCGAGCTATTCAGCGTGCGTTAGATTTGGGTATCACATTTTTTGATACTGCCAATGTCTACGGAACGGGACACAGTGAGCGAATTCTTGGCAAAGCATTTGCGGGCAAACGGCAGGACGTTGTCATTGCTACGAAATTCAACGCAATTTTTGATGAAGAAAGACGTGAAGTAACCGGTGCAAGTTGCGCTCCTGATGATATTCGAAACGCTTGCGAAGATTCATTAAAGCGGCTGGACACTGATTATATTGATCTTTATCAATTTCACGACAATGGCTACCCCGCTGAGCAGGCAGAGCCAGTGCGCGAGACATTGGAAGCATTGGTCAAAGAAGGGAAGATACGTTCTTATGGTTGGAGTACTGATTTCCCTGACCGTGCAGAAGTTTTTGCACAAGGGAAGCATTGTGCCGCCATCCAACTTCAGCTCAATGTGCTGGATGACAATCCCCCCGTTGTTGAGATTTGCGAAAAATATGATTTGGCAGCCATTAACCGAGGTCCCCTTGCAATGGGTCTCTTAACCGGAAAATATACTGCCAGCACCCAACCCTCCAGTGACGATGTGCGTGGCGAAAAAAGCCCTGAATGGATGCAATACTTCAAAGATGGAAAGCCAAATCCTGAATTTTTAGAAAAAGTTGAAGTGCTGCGAGAAATCCTAACAAGCAATGGGCGTACCCTGTCGCAGGGCGCGTTGGCATGGTTGTGGGCGCGTAGCGAGAAAACCATTCCCATCCCGGGTTTCCGCACAGTTGAGCAAGTGGAAGAGAATTGTGGCGCATTGGAATATGGACCCTTGGCAGATGAGCAGATGGAAGAAATCCAAATGCTTTTGCACAGAAATAAGAATGGATAATAAAACAACAGTAGGAAATAAAGCCCTGCACAATCCGCATTTGGATGGGGATGCCTTCTTTTGGGAAGGTGGCTCTGTGGGCATTTTTCTTTCTCATGGATTTACAGCGACGACCGTGGAAGTCCGCTTGCTTGCCGAAAAATTACATGCTGCGGGGTATACCATTTCTGCCCCCCTCCTGCCCGGACACGGTACCAAGCCGGAAGATTTGAATAATGTTCACTGGCGGGATTGGATAGAAAGCGGAGAAGAATCTCTCCAGAATCTGTTCAAGAGCTGCGAGCAAGTTTGGGTTGGGGGCGCATCGATGGGTGGGATGCTGGCGCTGCAACTCGCGAGTAAATATCCGCAAATTTCGGGGGTGCTACTCTATGTTCCCGCAATCCGAACGATGATGAACAAAATGGCTTTGCTACAGCTTTATCTTGCCGCACCTTTTATGAAAGAGATAGCACGAGATTCTCTTGATGGTTCAGACTTGTGGCAAGGATATCCCGGATTGCCGCTTAAGGGAGTTATCCAATTTTTGCGTTTTCAAAAGGCTACTTTAAAGCATCTTTCCAGTATTCGTCAACCAATACTTATTTTTCAGGGGCGACAGGATACTACTGTTGCACCTAAGGCGGGGAAGATTATTATGGATGGCGTTTCTTCTGAGATAAAAGAACATCACTGGATGGAAAATTCTAGCCACTCTATTCTTTTGGATGAAGAGTATGAAGATATTGCTAGATTGAGTCTTGAGTTTATTGAGAGAAATACCTAAGTTTTTGATCTATTACGCCCTCGTAGTAAGGGCTTCAGCCCTTATCTGGCGCATAGATAATCGCTAAGACGGTTCACGAAAAAAAGTTGCGAAACACCTATTTTGTATTGCGTATTTCGTAATGCTTTTCCTTACGCAATACGTTTTACGGAATACGACAAGGGATAATTTAAATTTATGAATCGCCTAAAGCCCTTACTACGAGGAAATTTTTGAATTTATATCCTTAAAGGAGAATTTATTGATGAAAAAAGTGAATGGTCGTTATGAGTTGTATGGCAATCCGATTACCCGCCGACAGACGCGGGCGGCGGACAAATGGAAATCCATGTTGGCAAAGAAATTTGATTACGATCCGAACGAAAAATTCAACTTGAGCGTCCAAGATCACCCCTACGGTGGCGATATTTTCGGTCTAAAAGAAATCGTCCGTGATGGGGATGGTGGTACGCCGCTTGAAATTGATAATGGCGTTATCATCAGTACCATCCGCATGGGATTTGGGCATTATCGCATTGCGATGGCGGGTGTCTCCGCCGCAAAAGCGATGGGATTCACCCCGCATTGGCTTGATTTGCTTTCCATTCCCGGTATCACCACCGATGTCATCAACTGGTGTAATACTTGGTATAGTCGCTTTTCACGTTTGTCGCAACGCAACAAAGCCTTTGACACACACATCTGGGAATCAGTTACTACCGGGAACAGCACCTTGCCCGGTCTAAATGCCTTTCTAAATGCTTGGATTGTGGGATGGCCATGGCGTTTTACCAAAACCCAGGTCAAAGATTATAAAATGAGCGAGTTATTTGAGAATCTTTATGGCGCGCTTCCCACCGAGCAACCCATTCTCACCTCCCATATGTGGAATGCGATGGGCGCTGTCGCTGGCGGCATGACCAATGTTGTAGATATGATGTTCGATAATTGGCCCATGGCATTTCAACTCACCGAAGGGGCAAAACATGCCGTACAGGGTCCCGCTGGTTATTATGGTTTCCGCGTTATGCGCGGATTTAATGACAAAGGCTCTATCATGAATCCCACGCCCAGCGATGCGCTCTTCTTCACCGGACAGCACGTTGACCACGAACTGGTCGAAAATATCGAAGTGGATAACGCCGCTCGTCTGCGCCGCATGAAAGCCAAAGAGCCGCGCCGCTTTATCGTCACGATGGGTGGCGCAGGCGCACAGCGCGAACTCTTCAAAGCCATCATCGAGTACGCCGTTCCGCTCATTAAAGCCGACAAAATGACGCTCTTTGTCAACCTCGGTGACCATAAAGATAATTGGACTTGGCTAGAAAAAGAGCTTGAGCCTTATCAAGACCTGCTCAGCACGCATTTCACTTGGGAAGAGACCAAAGAGTTTGCCGATAGCATCCGCGAGAACCCCGCGCACGGCTTGCATGTCGGCTTATATGACAACACCTTCCACGCTGTTTACGCCAGCAATTATCTGATGCGCGTCATGGATATCATGATTACGAAACCCTCCGAACTCGCCTTTTACCCCATCCCCAAAATTTTCAACGCCCGCGTTGGCGGTCACGAGATGTGGGGTGCCATTCGCGGCGCAGAAATTGGCGATAGTACGGTCGAAACGCGCACCATCCCCGAAACCCTCCAAGCCATCGAAGTAATGACGCACGAAGACGACCTGCTCGAAATCTACTGCGATATGATCGTCAAAAACAAGAGTATCGGTCTATATGATGGCGCATATAAATCCGTTGAACTGGCGACTGGCAGAAAATTCACTCGAACCCCAGAAGGAATAAAAATCGGATGAGCAAGATTACTTTTCTCGGTGCGGGGAGCACGGTTTTCGCAAAAAATCTGATTGGCGATATTCTCAGCTTTCCTGAATTAGCGGATTCAATTATCAGTCTACACGATATTGATTCCGAACGCCTCGAAACCACCCGCATTGTGACCGAACGAATCGCGCGTGGTTTGGGCGTGGTGCCGCTCATCGAAACGCATCTTGATCGACGCGCTGCGCTGGTGGATGCCAACTACGTCATCGGTATGTTCCAAGTTGGCGGTTACGAGCCTGCGACCGTGACCGACTTTGAAATCCCCAAGAAATATGGTTTACGCCAGACTATTGGCGATACGCTCGGGATTGGCGGCATTATGCGCGGGTTGCGTACCATTCCGGTTTATCTGGAAATGGTGCGCGATATTGAAGAACTTTGCCCCGATGCCGTCTTGCTGAATTACGTTAACCCGATGTCGATGGTGACGTGGGCGTTGAATAAAGCCACAAAAATCAAAACAGTTGGGTTATGCCATTCTGTGCAGGGGACAGCCGAGCAACTTGCCCGTGATATTGAGATTCCCATCGAAGAGATTAATTATATCGCCGCGGGCATCAATCATTTGGCGTTTTACCTGAAATTTGAGCGGGACGGGGTAGACCTGTACCCAGCCATTCGTCAGGTAGTTGCCGAAGACCGCATCCCAAGTTGGAATAAAGTTCGTTACGAGATGCTCACTCGTTTGGGCTACTCGGTTACTGAATCCAGTGAGCATTTTGCGGAATACGTCTCCTGGTTCATCAAAAGAGATCGACCAGATTTAATCGAAAAATTTAACATCCCGCTCGATGAATATATCCGCCGCTGTGAAGTCCAAATTGCGGGCTGGGAAGCGACAAAAGATACGGTTGAAAACCCCGATGTGGCGGTGGACATCCCCGCTATGAATGAAAAACTCAAAGCGGCGGGCGCGAGCGATTATGAGCTTGAAGTGATGGCGGGGATGTTTGAGAGTTTTGATAATGTGGCGCAGTCGCATGAGTACGGCGCGTATATTATCCACTCGCTCGAGACGGGCACGCCGCGCGTGATTTATGGCAATGTGATGAACGAGGGGCTGATTGAGAATTTGCCGCAGGAAAGCTGTGTAGAAGTCCCGATTTTGGTAGATAAAAATGGCTTGCAACCTACTAAAGTTGGTGCGCTGCCCCCACAGTTGGCGGCACTGATTCAGACCAATATCAACGTACAATCGCTGACGGTGGAAGCCGCGCTGACGGGCAAACGCGAGCATATCTACCACGCCGCGATGCTCGATCCGCATACCGCCGCCGAACTCGATCTTGACCAAATCTGGTCGCTGGTGGATGAGCTGATTGCCGCGCATGGCGATTGGTTGCCAAAATTTGAATAAAACTTATTGCACCACAAAGGCATGAAGGTCACGAAGAATCTCTTTGTGAACACAAAGAAAAACTTTGTGTTCTTTGTGTCTCTGTGGTGAACATCTTATGACAAAATTTAACCCCACCAAACACTCCCACCGCAGATACAACCCGCTTACTGGAAAGTGGGTACTCGTTTCCCCGCACCGTACCAAACGCCCCTGGCAGGGACAAGTCGAAAAAAAACCGCCCGATGAGCGACCGCAATATGAGCCGAAATGCTATCTTTGTCCGGGCAACGAACGCGCGGGGGGCGCGAGAAATCCCGCTTATAAAAATACTTTTGTCTTCACTAACGATTTCGCCGCCCTGCTCCCCGATACGCCGCAAGCGCCGCAAAATTCGGATGAACTTTTTCAGATTCAAAGCGCAGAGGGGACTAGCCGCGTCATCTGCTTCTCTCCCCGCCATGATTTGACCCTGCCTGAAATGCCCATTAAAGACATTCGCCGTGTGGTGGATATTTGGGCAGAGCAAACGGCTGAACTTGGCGAAAAACATCGCTGGGTACAAGTCTTCGAGAATAAAGGCGCGGTGATGGGCAGTTCCAACCCGCATCCGCATGGGCAAATTTGGGCGCAGAACGAAATTCCCAACGAACCCGCCGCCGAAGACGTGAATCAGCGGGCTTATTTTGAGAAGCACGGCTCGCCCCTTTTAGTCGATTATCTTGAACGAGAATCCGAGCAAAAAGAGCGCACCGTTGTTGAGAATGAGCATTGGATGGCAGTCGTGCCCTATTGGGCAGTCTGGCCCTTTGAAATTTTGCTCATGCCCCGTCGTCACCTTCTGCGTATTTTTGACTTGAACGAAAACGAACGCGATGCCCTTGCAGATATTCTCAAACGCCTATTAATAAAATACGATAATCTCTTCGAGACATCTTTCCCCTACTCAATGGGCTGGCATGGTGCGCCCTTCAATGGCGAAGAAAATCAACATTGGCAACTCCACGCGCATTTTTATCCCCCGCTTTTGCGCTCAGCGACCGTGAAAAAATTCATGGTCGGCTACGAGATGATGGCAGAAGCCCAACGCGATCTGACCGCCGAGCAAGCGGCATCACGTTTGCGGGATTTGTCTGAAGTTCACTATCGGGCTTAAAAAACATTTACCACAGAGCCACAAAGGGTACAGAGTTTTTCTTTGTGTCCACAGAGAAAAACTTCGTGCTCTCTGTGCCTTTGTGGTGCATCTTTCGGAAAGAACCTTATGAAAGAAAAAATCACCAAAGAATTCACCGCCCGCTTTGGCGCATCCCCAACTCATGTTGTGCGTGCGCCTGGGCGCGTCAACTTAATCGGCGAGCACACCGATTATAACGATGGCTTCGTTCTCCCCATGGCAATAGACCGTGCCATCTGGATAGCCCTCCGTCCCCGCTCAGACCGCCGCGTTCTGCTCCACTCGCTCGATTTTGGAGACCCCGCCGACTTCTCCCTCGATGATATTCAACACAAAAAAGGCTGGACAGAATACCTCCGCGCCATCGCTTGGGTCTTGCAAGAGCAGGGCTTCTCGCTCTCAGGTTGGGAAGGCGTTCTCGCCAGCAACCTCCCCCTCGGCGCGGGGCTTTCCTCCTCCGCAGCCCTCGAACTCTCCCTCCTAAAAGCATTTTGGACAGTTTCAGATTTCAACTGGGATGGCGCAAAAATGGCAGAATTCGCCTGTCAAGCCGACCGCGATTGGGTCGGGATTCAATCTGGGATTATGGATCAAATGATCTCATCTCTGGGACAGGAAAATCACGCCCTGCTGATTGACTGCCGCACTCTTGAATTCAACTTGCTTCCGCTCCCCAAACAAGTGCGCGTCATCATACTGGATACCGCCACCCGCCGCGGCTTAGTCGATTCTGCCTACAACGAACGCGTTGCCCAATGTCGCACCGCTGCCGAGAAACTTGGCATTCCCTCGCTCAGAGACATCACCCTCGATGACTTCCACGCCAAAGCAGACTCACTCGATGAACTCACGCAGAAACGTGCCCTCCACGTCATCAGCGAAAACGAGCGCACCCTAAAAGCCGCCAAAGCCCTCCAAAAGGGAGATGTCATCGCCTTCGGACACCTCATGAGCACCAGCCACATCAGCCTGCGCGACGATTACGAAGTCTCCAGCCCCGAACTAAATATCATGGTCGAGTTGGCACGCCAAGAAAAAGGCTGCCTCGGTGCCCGTATGACCGGAGCAGGCTTCGGCGGTTGCGCCGTAGCCCTCGTAGAAAAAGACGTAGCAGAGAAATTTGCAGAGAATATCCGCTCCAGCTATCAGGAACACACGGAATTACAGCCTAATATCTATATCTGTGAAGCCTCGAACGGTGTCAAGGTATTAGATTGATGTAATTGTAATTAGAAAAAACTAGAGAAGGTTTCGCAAGTTCCCCAAAAATCTTTTACACCATCACAGTTACCTGCCCAGCGCGGTAGAAACCGTGTATACGGGTATAAATTTCGTCCCCAAGCGTAGGCGGCAACGTAGGCGGCAGAAAAATATCGCTTGGAGGGCATTTTTTCAATCAAATTGTGCTTGGATTCAAGTAGTAAGTGCAACAAAACGAAAGGTCGAAGAAAGAGCGGTCTAGCCTGTCTTTTTTGGGGAAAATTGCTGACATGTTAGATGTAGAGATAGAGATCAGCATCATTCCCAAGATAGTTTCTTCACAAAACAAAAAAAGTCTGCTGAAAAACAGTCCTTTTTTATGCTGTCCACTTTTGTAGGTCTTGATCTAGCTGGGCTAAGTCCACAAGTCGAATTCCACTTGCATCCCAATTAGAGTCAGAGGGCAGTTCTTCCATAATTTGATTTTCGTAAACCAACG
>JABGQT010000119.1 GCA_018648685.1 Anaerolineae bacterium | reverse complement strand
TCTCTCAACTACAAAAAGAACATTTAACCAGCGTCGAAGATGCTGTTGAAATTGGGCAAGAAGTTGAAATGTGGGTGCGTCGTGCCAAAAAGGATCGCATTGAATTGACAATGATCGAGCCTTTGGCAATGGAATGGCGCGAGATGAAACCCGAAACGACCATAAAAGGCAAGGTTGAACGACTTGAAACTTACGGTGCTTTCGTTGATATTGGTGCAGAACGTCCCGGCTTGGTGCACGTAAGCGAAATTGCACATGGCTATATCAAAGATCCTTCTCAGATCGTTAAAGTTGGTGACGAAGTTGACGTAATGATCCTTGAAGTTAATCGTCGCAAAAAACAAATTCGATTAAGTATGAAGGCAACTCTTCCCGAACCAGAGAACGCAGGACCACAACGTGGACAGGGCGGCAGAAGGCGCAGCGGCAAGAGAAAGAGTGTTGAAGCAATGATGGCCGAGCTTGAAGGTGAAGAGCCCAAAGCACCCGAACACACAGCCATGGAAATGGCTTGGCAGGCTGCTCTTGATAGAGCCGATTCCGCTAAAAGCGATAGCCCAAAAGCAGAAAAGAAAGCAAAGAAAGACGAAGCACAAGCAGAAATTCTTGAGCGCACTTTGAAGGAACGCAAGTAATTCTTTCGTAAACAAAAAAAGCCATCAAATGATGGCTTTTTCTTTTTTTGTAGGGGCGGGTCTAAGACCCGCCCCTACTTTTTTAGTATACTGAAATTTCTGACAACTAGGATGAAGCCATTTTCAGGTAGGCTTCCATAAAACCATCTAGGTCACCATCCAAAACAGCTTGGGTATTGCCCATCTCAAAATCATTTCGATGATCCTTGACTAGCTGATAGGGATGCAAAACATAAGAACGTATCTGACTTCCCCACTCAGCTTTTGTATATTCGCCACGTAGCCCTTCCAGCTCTTCTTTTTGCTCCGCTTCTTTAAGTTCAAGCAAACGCGCTTTCAAGACTTTTAGGGCATTTTCGCGATTCTGAAGTTGAGAGCGCTCATTTTGACAGGTAACGACAATTCCCGTTGGGATATGTGTCATCCGCACAGCGGTTGAGTTTTTCTGTACACTCTGCCCGCCTGCACCTGATGATTTATAGACATCAACACGTAAATCTTTTGCATTGATTGCAATATCTACGTCATCGTCGCCGATCTGGGGCAAAATTTCGACCAAAGCAAAGGATGTATGTCGGCGGCTCGCCGCGTCAAAAGGGGAAAGGCGTACGAGGCGATGTGTCCCTTTTTCAGAGCGGAGATAACCAAAGGCATAGCTGCCAGAGATAGCAAGGGTACAGCTTTTAATACCGGCTTCTTCACCAACGGTTAGATCCAAGACATCAACTTTATAGCCACGCCGTTCTGCCCAGCGCAAATACATCCTCTGGAGCATTTCTGCCCAGTCTTGAGAATCCGTTCCGCCCGCCCCTGCATGAATAGCAAGTAGCGCGTCTTCTCTATCGTATTTACCAGAAAGCATGGCACGAAAAGCGCGTTTTTCTAAATCCTTTTCTAGCGCATCAATTTCACTTTCTAACTCCCCTAAAATGCTCGCGTCATCCATCTCGGCAAGTTCGAACAGATCATGTAATTGTGTATCAAAAAGCTGCCAAGATTCTGTCTCGTCTTGCAAAGCTGTCACTTTTTTCATTACCTGCCGTGCATGATTTGAATTATTCCAAAACTCAGGCGCCGCAGCTTCTTTTTGCAACTCTTTAAGTTCTTTTTCTTTTCTAACCAGGTCAAAGACGCTCCATAAGCTGAAGGGTGAGTTTTTTTGCTTCTTTTAATCGTCCTAAAATCTCTTGCATGGTGTCTCCAACTAAAATGCCGCCAAAATGCCTTCTACAAAGGCATCTGGGTTAAAAATTTCCAGATCTTCTGTTTTTTCGCCCAATCCCGCAAAAAGGATGGGCAAGCCGAGTTCACGCTGAATAGCGAAGACCATACCGCCACGAGCCGACGAATCTAATTTGGTCAAAATTACACCCGTCACGTTAACCGCATCTTTAAAAGCACGCGCCTGTTGAAGAGCATTTTGTCCAGTCGTAGTGTCCATCACTAGCCAAAGGGCATGAGGTGCGCCCGGAAGGGCTTTGCCAACTACGCGTTCAACTTTTTCGAGTTCTTGCATCAGATTGAAGCGCGTATGTAAACGACCGGCTGTATCGATCAGGATGACATCTGCGCTGCGTGCGATTCCAGCCTGGACAGTATTATATGCCACCGCGCCGGGATCGCTCTCCGGTTGACCTGCGATGACATCAACGGACAATCTCTGTCCCCAAACTTGAAGCTGTTCAACGGCAGCCGCTCTAAAAGTATCTGCTGCTCCGAAAAGCACTTTTTTGTTCTGTGAGAGAAAACGTGCCCCTAATTTAGCAGCCGAGGTTGTTTTGCCAGAACCATTCACGCCAACGAGCAAAATCACGCTCGGAGGAGATTCTGCCAGAGATGTCTCCTGCTGCTCATCAAGACGGGAGCGGAGTTCTGCTCGGAGCGCATCTTTCAGTTCGTCGGAGTGTAGCAGGCCTAAATCACGGGTGTGCCGCTGAAGGGTTTCGATGATGTCTGTGGCGGTCGTTACTCCCAGATCGGCCTGAACGAGAAGGGCTTCCAAATCATCCCACGTTTCTGTGCTAATTTCTGTTGCGCCAAGTAAAGAAGCAACACGCCCAAAGGCAGATTTGCTGGTTTTGGCAAGGCCGTTTCGCCAGCGTGAGAGGGTATCAGTCATAAGGAGCGATTATAACATGGCGAGTTATGTTATACTGCGGGGAATCAAGAAAATTGGAGTTCTTATGACTACAAATATCAAGGCTACATGGCGTGAAGGAAATGCCTTTTTCGGTGAAAACGAGAGCGGCGGAAAAGCTGAATTAGGCGGCGAGCATATCCGTCCGATGCAGATGATCTTGGTCGCACTGGCTGGGTGCAGTGGCGTGGATGTGGTGAATATCTTGCAGAAAAAGCGTGCCAATTTTAGCGACTTAGAAATTAGAGTAAGTGGCAAACGAGCCGATACGCACCCGAAAGTTTATACAGAGATCCATGTGAAGTATTTAATTTGGGGGGAAGGAATAAAAGAAAAAGATGTAGAGCAGGCAATAGAGCTTTCAGAAAACAAGTATTGTTCTGTTAGTGCTATGCTAAAATCAACAGCAGAAATTCATTCTGATTATCAAATTCTTGCGCCCCCCACCCCATCCTCCCCCAAAGGGAGAGGGAGTGCAGAATAATTTTGGAGAATAAAATGATTAACAAACCAATTAACGTCACAGACGCCGCCTTTGAGAAAACCGTTTTGCAGTCAGAACTGCCCGTCATTGTCGATTTTTGGGCACCATGGTGCGGACCCTGCAAAATGGTTGCCCCCATTTTGGACAAATTAGCAAAAGAAATGGCTGGGGAAGTTTTAATCGCAAAGGTCAACACTGATGAAAACCCGGAGTGGGCGCAAAAATACGGCGTTCAAGGTATCCCGACCATGCTTTTTGTCGCGAATGGCAAAGTGGCACATCGCCAAGTTGGGGCATTGCCTGAACCTATGCTAAGGAATACAATTAAACAGTTCCTTTCAGTTTCTCAATAATTAGGCTCGCTCATTGCGAGGGAGGTCGCCATGAAAAAAGTATTCTTCATTGCCTTGATTGCTCTTTTTGGCCTAAGCGCATGTGTACCTGATTTTTTGAATTCAGGCACTCAAGATGCTCTGCCTAAAGCAGTTGATGTAGCCGCAACAGTGGATGCTGCCTCGAGTACTCAGGCTGTACAAACTTTTGAAGCACTTCCTACGCCGACAATGGAAGATCCCACAGCGGAACCACCCACGAACGAGGCAACTGCCACCCTTACAGAGACGGCAACCCCATCCGAAACACCTACCGTTGAAGCGAGCGAAACACCCGATGGCACGGAAACGGCAACTGAGACACCTGATGGAACAGCTACCACTGAAACAGCAACGGAAACACCCGATGGTACGCTCCCCGCAGAAACGGCAACACTTGATATTACAGCCACAAGCGTTTTCCCCTCCCCAACTTCGCCGATCTATGCCAACGAAGCCCCAGACTATATCCCTCGCTTTAAAATCAAGGTTAGGAATAACACAAAAGTTCGAGTATATATTTCATTGCAAGGCACAACTGTTGGTGATTACCACCCTATTATCGAATATGATCTTGCCCCCTGGCAAAAAACAAAACTGACTGTACCTGAAGGTTATTATGCCGTTATTGTTTATGTTGGCAACGACCCGATGATTGGATATATTGGCATTCACAGCAACAACACAGTTGAAATTACTATCAACAAAACTGATCTAAAGATCGTAAAATGATTTTCAGGAGCAAAAAGATGAGAAAAATAATTTTGATATTTGCAGCACTGGGCCTTTTGCTCAGCGCATGCACCCCTGCAGAAGAAACTCCACCGCCATTAACAGGCGAGGACATTCAGGCAACCGCTATTTCTATGGCGTGGACAATGGCAGCTCAAACAATGGCAGCTATACCAACGGCTACTTATACGCCAGTTCCTCCCACCGCAACATTTACACCTGTATTCACAGCAACTCCCATCTTCTCGCCAACCCCATTATTTACAGCAACACCTTTAGCAACAGCAACAACTGATAAAGACCGCTGTGACCAGGTTTTATCGGGCATAGCTGCGGCAACAACAAAATTACGTATTGTTAACCAAACCAAAAATTCCGTTAGTGTATCTCTATACCTTGCACCAAATAATGCAGAAAATCAATGTGGGTATATTCCAGTTTATGGCACTCCGCTAGCGAAAAATGCAGACACATCTGTTCAAGTGCCTTACCCTGGCGGCTACACATACTATGTATATGCATGGGCTTCTGGAGATACAAACTTCAGCCTTTCAGGCGGACCCTATACAATAAATAACCCCGACAAATGGGAAGTATACATTAGGGATAACGGGCTTAAATTCGTTGGTCCCTAATTTCTCTTGCTAAACTTCCAATCAAAAAGCCTCCAAATTTTGGAGGCTTTTTTTAATTCTTCCAGAGAGACTGATTATTTTCACGGTATAATTTCCCCATCGAATTCACAACCAGAGGGCATTTACCTTGACTGCAGAAAAAGGACGTATTTTCATCTCATACCGCAGAGCGGATAGCGCTGGTTACGCCGGGCGTATTTACGACCGTCTCTCTGCGCACTTCGGAAAAGATGCGATCTTCATGGATGTGGACACCATCGAGGCAGGGCTAGATTTTGCCGATGTGCTGGAAAAAGAAGTGCAAGCCTGCGATGTGCTCGTTGCATTGGTCAACAGGCAGTGGGTCAACATCAAAGACGCAGAGGGAAAGCGCCGCTTAGATAATCCCCAAGATTTTGTGCGAATTGAAATTGCTGCTGCGCTGCGACGCAGAATTCGTGTTATCCCGGTTTTGTTTGATGGGACCCCCATGCCCCGCTCTGCTGAATTACCACATGGATTAAAAAGATTGGCTCGGCGTAATGCCGTTTTTGTGCAGCATCATTCTTTCCATGCTGATGCAAACCGCTTGATCGGGCAACTGGAACTGGCCTTAAAAGCGGCGGACGATTCAAGGGTTTTTAAGGCAAAAAAGCTGAAAGAGAAGGAAGCCAAAAAAGAAAAAGAAGCAAAGATCGCGAATTTACTCTCACAAACAGATATTGCCATTCAGCTAAAAGGGTGGAAGCTTGCCAAAGAAAAACTGGAAGAACTGCTTGCGTTGGCACCAGAGCACCCACAAGCTCTGGTTAAATTAGAAATTGTGGAAGGAAAATTAAGTAAAATCGAGCAGGAAAAATTAGCCGAAGAAAAAGAGGCTCACGAAGCTGCTGAAAAATCTGAGAGAGAGAAAGCAGAACGTGAAGCAGCTGAGAAAGCAAGAATAGAGCAGGCAAGAAGAGATGCTGCTGCTAAAGAAGCGCAAGAAAAAGCAAAAAGAGAAGCAGCAGAGAGAAAAGAAAAAGAACGTTACACAGAAAAGCTCCAAACGTCGCTCAAGAGCATTCCTCGAAAAAGGCCACTTTCTGGCGCTGAAGCTCAAGAACGTGCTGACCGTTTGGCAGCACAACGAGCAAAAGAGAATGCAACTAAAGAAAAGTGAAAAACACTAATTTCTCGCATCAAGAGATTTCTTGCTCCAAATAGCTTATTCAGCTTTATTTACAAAGCAATACCTTCAAAAAAAGCCAAACTTTTTGAATTGTTTGGCTTTTTTTATTACTCTTCTTTTTTACTGGTTGTCCTTTTTTTCTTTGTCGCCATTTTCTTCGCCCCCTTCTTACCCTTCTTGGCAGCATTCTTCTTTTTGGGCTTTTCCTTTTCTTCTTCTGGCTCTTCTACTACCTTTTCCCCCACCCCAAAGGCATCATCCCACTTCGCCTGCATGGACTCTACACCTGCGCCATTCAACACTTCCGCAACTTTCATCCATTCATCCCCACCCACAGTTCTGAAATCTAAAAAGACGTGACGTTGGTACGCGCCCAGCTCAACGTAGAGTCCTTTTTCTGCCAGCTCTGCGATGGAGCGGATATATTCCAACCCAGTCACCAGATCACGGAAAATAACGTAGCCTTCTTTGCCTGCCAAATCCAGCCCTTCGACAAGCGTCCGTTTGACGAGATATTCATCACCAACAGCTTTGACTGCAAAGGATGTCGATTCCTTGATCCAGCCGCGGGTTTCGGCATATTTGTTATGGTAGACAATGAGTGCCTTTTCATCGCCGGCACGATTAGAGTAGGCAAAAACATCTTCGATAACTTGCCCGTGTTCGTTAAAAAAGTGATAGAGCAGGAAGTTTTCCACATCTGCGAATATGTATCGGCAGTGAAGCAGCGGGGCGATGACGTCATCGTGATACTGGGCAAAACCGAAATCAGGTTTCTCGTCACGGTAGGCACGGCGGTATTCCATCCCGTATTTTTCGCTGTAGCCTTCGACCTGTCCATGTCCGAACATCGGCAATCCTGGCAAAGTCGCCAAAAGCGTGCAAACGCCAAAATATTTATCGCTTTTGCCAAATTGCTCCACAGCGGTCTCTTCATCGGGGTTATTCATAAAATTGACATAACGCTTTAATACTTGTGGGTCAAAAGTAAGCGTATTTTTCATCACCTGCCTATAGCCGCCATTATCTTCATCACGAAGCATGTGCATAAAAGCAGAATTATAGACACGGTGCATTCCCAGCGTGCGGACAAAATAGCCTTCCATCATCCAGAAAGCTTCGGCGAGTAAAAGGGTATCCGGAACTTCTTTGGCAACACGGTCTACGACTTCGCGCCAGAATTCACGCGGCACAGCTTGCTCAAAATCGGCGAGAGAGATGCCATATTCCGCGCGGGAGGGAATTGCCCCACCGCCGCCCGGCTCGGGATACCATAAACGCTGGATATGTTTTTTGGCGAGGGTCATCGCCGCATCAAAACGGATGACGGGGAATTGACGCGCCACATTCAAAATAACCTGAATGATGGTTTCGCGCACATACGGGTCGAGAAAATTGAGTTGGGCGGTGTCATTCCAGGGCATGGATGTGCCATCATTACCGTGATAGATATATTTCAAATCACCTGTATGGTGGTCAACGCGCTTGAAAACAACCGCGGCATCTGAGTGATCGTAATAATGATCTTCGAGATAAATGCCTACGCGATCATCTTCAGAGAGATTTTCGCTATTAAAGGTATACCCGGGATATGGGGAGTGATCGAGCGAGAGAAAACGCTCGGGGTTTTCAACCACCCAACGAGAATCTATGCCCATATGGTTCGGCACCATATCTGCCGCAAGACGAATGCCGCGCTGCCATGCGCGCCAACGCAAATTACCGAGCGCATCTTGCCCGCCTAAATCCCACGCAATTTGATAATCGTAAAGCGAATATGCCGAGGCAACCGCGTCGGGGTTACCCATGCGCTGCTTCATACTGCGAGATGCGCGACTGCGTTCCCATAAGCCGATCAGCCAAAGACCGCTAAATCCGCGTTTTGCCAGCAGATCCAATTCTTCGTCGGGAATTTGGTCAAGACGCGAAATATCGCGCTGATATTGCTTCGAGAGTTGATCGAGCCAGACATAAGCATTTTTTGCCAACAAAACGATGCGCGGCATCCAGTCTTTGTCGATGCTAAAACGCTCATATTCTTCATATTCGCCAAAGAATTCTGGCACGGGGGGCGCAGAGCCGTCACCGCCGCCACTGCTCGGTTCACGAATGGCTTCTTCAGAAAGATAATCCATGCTACGTAAGAGCATATTGACATATTTATCGCCTAAAAGTTCGCCCCAACGCTCAGCAACATATTTTAATTGTCCTGATAAGGAGTTTGGAGAGGCTGCAATGGGCGCGCGCAGGATGTGAAGCAGCGTTTCTTTGCCTGAACCAAAGCTTGGTTCGTAACCAAAGAAGGTTTCGAGCGTCCCCAACATCTCGGCATAAACCGTGTCGAGGAGCGGCGTATCGTCAAATAATTCGTGATAATTTTCCAGTGCGGGATTTTGATTTTCAAGAGAGAGCAGGAGCATCTCTTCGAGAGTAATTGCTTGCGCTTCTCTCCCTTTGGAAGAAGAACCAGGGGCAGGAAAATGTTCATCGAAGCGCAGCAAGCCTAAATCAAGTTCGCTTTCGCCGTATTTGGCAGCGATCCAATCGAGAGCGCGCATCATCATGCCAGGATTTTCCATCTCATACTGACGAATCAGAATATGCATGACTTCATCTAATAATCCCATTGCATTGACATCACTTGCGGGAACTGTGTCTCCGCGTACCGCACTCATCTTCTCTGCAAAGCGGCGTGCGGCTGCAAAGTCGGCAAAGATAACATGTCCGTCAGTTGCAAAGAGAGAGTTATCAAACCGATATTTTTGGCGGGAAGCTTTCGAGATATGGAATTGAAAAAGCATTTTTTTTCCTAATTCGATAGATGAAAATCACTGCCTAATGATAACCTATTTCGAGTATACTTTCTTCTTGATGCCCTCATTAAATTCATCCTATCCCCTTTTAATTTTCTTTGTAGCAGAGGTGCTTTTTTACTTTGCTATTATCGCTATAGTTTTGCAGCGACGCGAAGGACAAAAACTGGCAGCCTATATCACTGCTTTTTATGCCCTTATCGCACTTCTTGTACAAAGCGGACAGTTAGCCTGGCAGGTACATTTACTTCCTAATTTATCTCCCTTCACAATTGAAGAAATTCATTGGTATAGTTCTCTTGCACTCTCTTTCCTGCTCATACTTATTCTCTTCGCATTTCTTGAAAAAGAGAAATTTGAGATATGGATAGCCATTGGCATTTTCTGGGCCATCATTCTTGCTTTGCTCGCGCTCAATATTACGCAAATCCCCGAGATTCTCTGGACAAATGGCATTTGGATGATCCCGCGAGAAAGATTGGCCTTTGGCATTATTAGTCTGGCCTGGCTCAATTTCACGCTTGGTTCCCTTTTTACTTTTCGCCGCGCTTTTAAAAATACGCGCCAGCCCTTGCATCGCAATCGCCTAAGTTATTGGCTGCCCATTTTGGCACTTCTTTTTAGTGCAGATGCGCTCTTTATCAATTTCCTTCCCAGCTGGGGCACGCCACTTCGTCTCCTTGGCATTGGGATGCTTGCCTACGTCGTTATTACGCACCACCTTCCTGACCTTCAACAAATTACACGCAGCGCGCTAATCTATCTTTCTACTACGCTGCTTGCCAGTCTTTTCTATCTACTTGGCTTCAGTCTCGCACAAAACCTGCTCCCTACAATCGTAGAAAACAGCCCTCGCTTTGCGGGAACAGTGGTAGCCCTTCTCCTGGCAACCTTCTTTCGTCCCATGCTCAATTTTGTCGAAGGAGTTATAGATCAATGGATGCGTATAGAAAATATAGATGCAAGCCAAACTATTAATGATTATAGCCAAAACATCAGCAATATTCTCGATATGGAACGCCTTGCTAACGTCACCGTTAGTCTCATTATGGAAGCAATGGGCATCAAACGTGGGTTCCTCTTCCTTGTTGACAAAGAAAAAAGAGAAGATGGCAACTACTACGCCTTACGCGCAGTACGGAATGCGGGAGAGCGACCAATCAACGCGATCTGGCTCAACGAAGAGGGTCCCATCGCCCAACATCTTGCCGAGAAACAACGCCCACTTCTCCAATTTGACCTCGACTTGCTACCGCTTTTCAAGAATTCCTATCCCGAAGAACGGAACTGGCTAAACCGCCTCGACGCAGAAGTCTACGTTCCTATTTTTGCCAAACGCGAATGGATTGGTCTCTTTGTATTGGGCGGAAAACTCTCAGGAAATCGTTACTCTAAAGAAAACCTACTCACGCTTAGCGCCTTAGCAGGACAAACTGCTGTAGCACTTGAAAACGCACGTCTCGTAGAGAATTTAATTGTACTGAACAACAAAGTTCGTGATGCTAACCGTGATCTCGAAAGCACAAAAAGAGACTTGGAAAGAATCGACCGTACAAAATCAGACTTCATCAGCATCGCCTCACACGAGCTACGCACCCCACTTACTGTTATGCGTGGCTACACAGAGATGCTCCTAGAAAATCCATCGCTCGAAAAAGCCGTCCGACAAATGCTCAAAGGAATCCATGACGGGACTTTGCGCCTACATGAAATTATGGACAGCCTCTTTGACATCGCCCAAATTGATGCGCGCACTTTGCAACTCGAACTGGAGCCAATAGATGTAGGGAAATTGATCAGCGAGGTCAGCATCAGCTTAAGCCAAGCAGCGAAAGATCGCGAGCAAAATATCCTTCTCGATTTACCACCGCTACCTGGCATCCAGGCTGATCCAAACACTTTGCGAAAGGTTTTCTACCATCTCATTTCTAATGCCATTAAATTTACCCCAAATAAAGGTGAGATCACCATTCGCGGAAAAACACTCCCCTTTAGCAGCGAAAGTTTGCCGGAAGGCGGGCTTGAAGTCATCGTTAGTGATACCGGTATCGGCATTGATCCGAATTTTACAGAAATTATTTTCACGAAATTCTACCAACCTAACGAGCAACTTAATAAACATTCGACGGGTAAGACCAAGTTTAAAGGCAGCGGTGTGGGGCTGGCTCTAGCTCTTTCACGAGGCATTGTCGAAGCCCATGGAGGAAAAATCTGGGCAGAAAGTTCTGGTTACGATGAAGAAAATTTCCCAGGAAGTCATTTCCATGTGACACTACCTTTGCGTGAACAACCCAAGGGCAGCACGCTTCCAATTAGTGAAGCGATAAAACAACGCATCTAAACATCCATTTTTTCTATATTTCACTCTCTTTTTTCGTCTTGACTTTTTTAGATTTTCCCTGTATTATCTTCTCGTAAGATGCTCTGCGTAAGTTCACGTTGGAAAGAAGAAAGTGATGGCTCGAGGCTCTTTGACCTCGAGCCATTTTATTTTGACCCTCCGATGGAACTGGCAAGTGCACGATCAATTTTTTTATTTGCCATAAGGAGGCAAACAGAATGACAGAACGTATTATCGGCACAGTCAAATGGTTCAACGGCACCAAGGGCTACGGTTTCTTGGCTCGCGAAGATGGGCCCGACGTATTTGTTCACTACAGTGCCATTCAAGGTGACGGCTACCGCAACCTTCAAGAAGGTCAGCAAGTTGAATTCACCGTTGAGCAAGGCGCAAAAGGCCCCCAAGCCACCAACGTCGTAGCTCTCTAGTCAATTTTCTTGACAACTAAAACGCCCTCTCGTTTGAGAGGGCGTTTTTTATTTTGCGGAAATACTTCTATCACGTTTTTTTCGCTCTAAGGCGTTGGCGTAACTGTAAGCGAAGGTGTTGGAGAGGCAGTCAAATAGGGATAATAAAAGGTCAAAGCATGGGTCGGGTCTGTATTCTCATCTCCTTCTGAGCCGCCAATCCAATAGGTATTCCCATCAGCGGCAATTACTTGTGCAAAAAGCCAACCAAGCTCAGGGTTTTTATTCATAATACCTGTCAAAGTAAAAGCAGAACCTTGCTCTTCCATTGGTCCCCCAATTGCCTTACTAGGAATAGAACGAAGAGCAACGCCGTTTCGACGAACTACCTTTACCATTAGACCTGTAAGATCACTGAATTTTTTATTCGTTCCTATATTTCCTCCACTCCCACTGGGTAACCTAACAACATCACCCGTTTTCCAGTCAGGCCACTCTGTTCTTATACGAGGGGTACTCGTTGCACTAGGAAGTGGCGTAGGCGTAATACTAGGGCTTGGTACAAAAACGAAAGTTGTTCCTGTTGGGTAAGGCGTTATTGTCGGACGACGTGTTGCAAGAGTAGGAGTACTCGTATACAAAGATTCGGCCATTTCTGTCTGGTAAGCTGCGGCTGTTTGCGTTCCCGCTACTACTGTAAAAATAAAGCCTGGAGCCTGAGAAGGCTTTGGTGAACAAGCAACTAAAACCAGAGCGATCAAAATTAATATACCAAAATTTCTTTTTTTCTTCATATTTCTCCATTTCCTTCTTTCATAGATTATACCTAAGCTGATTTCTTTGGTAAAACATTTCTTTCTTCTTTCTCTCAGCATCACGTGGTAGTTGATCTGTAATACCCAAAACCTGATATTCTTCCTCCCATTTTTTCAGATTAGGTTAATCTAAATGTGTAAAATTATACAGCCTGATTAACCTTTTTTATTGGAGACCTTAGTTATGAAAAACTCGAAGTTCATTATCGGCGGTTTGTTTATTCTTGCCGCTGTTGTTTATCTAATCGCCTCATCCACGCAAGCCAGCGCGGAGTACTTTATGACCATTGAAGAAGTTAGAGAGCAAGAAGCCGAAATAGTCGGAAAATCCTTGCGGATTTCTGGTGCAGTATTGGGAGACTCGATCAATTACGATCCCGACACACTTACCATCACCTTTACTGTTGCTCATGTTACGGGCGACAATGATGAGATAGAATCCAGTGGTGGGCTTGCAAAAGTATTACACGATGCAGTTAGAGAAGAGGGAACTCCTCGCCTTGATATTGTTTATAATGGCCCTATGCCAGATTTGCTTCAAAATGAAGCCCAAGCCATTATGACAGGACATATTAAAGCTGATGGCATCTTTTATGCTGATGAACTTCTATTGAAATGCCCCACCAAATACGAAGAAGCCGTTCCTGAGCAATCAGAAGGCTAAAAGGTTTATTACAAGAAAAAGTAAAATGGCAGCCGCCAAGCTAAAATCAAGTTCGTTGCGTTACGCGCACGAGCATAGCTAAGCGAAATGGGGCTGCCTTTTCATCTCTAAATTCACCACAAAGCCCGCAGAAACAGTCCTATAAAAGCTATGCGGCGAAAAATCATGGAGTAATTTTTATGCTTCCAAGTTTGGGATACGGAATACTCGTCATCACCCTGCTCGTTACAGTATATAGTGTAGCCGCAGCCATTTACGGGGAAACGAAAAAATCTGCGGAAATGGTTGAGAGCGCGCGCCGCGCTATGCTCTTGGCATTACCGCTCATCACTATTGCATCTGCCATTCTTATATATTTGCTGGTCAATGATCGCTATGATGTGGAATATGTTTGGTCAGTAACTAATCGCTCGATGCCAATGTACCTAAAGATCACTGCCTGGTGGGGTGGACAGCCCGGCTCGCTCCTCTTTTGGAGTTGGTTGCTCTCCACCTTCACATCGGCAGTGACTCTCCGCAAATGGGATCGCGACCGCGAGTTGCTTCCTTGGGTTTTGGTTGTTACCGGCGTAACATTAGCGTTCTTCATTTCCTTGAATGTTTTCTTTGAAAACCCCTTCAAGCTGATTCCAGCTGGCATTTCTGTTCCCCTTGATGGGCGTGGGTTAAATCCTCTTTTGCGACATCCGGGCATGATCATTCATCCTCCCGCCCAATATCTGGGATTTGTCGCCTTCACCATCCCCTTTGCCTTCGCTATCGCCGCGCTGATCACAGGCCGCACAGATGATCGCTGGATACGCATAACCCGCCGCTGGACACTCTGGGCGTGGCTTTTTCTTTCGCTCGGTCTCGTTCTCGGCATGCGCTGGGCTTACGATGTACTCGGCTGGGGTGGCTATTGGGGTTGGGATCCGGTCGAAATCGCCGCGCTCATGCCCTGGCTAACGGGTACAGCTTTCTTGCATTCCGTGATGATCCAGGAAAAACGGGGCATGTTGAAGCACTGGAATATGATCCTGATCATCCTGACTTTTGATTTGGTCATTTTCGGGACTTTCTTGACCCGATCTGGTGTGCTTTCATCTGTTCATGCCTTTGCCCAAAGCGAAATCGGGCCTCTTTTCTTCCTTTTTATAACTTTTACTTTCATAACTTCTATCGTATTAGTTTTTTACCGTTGGGTAGATTTAAAATCAGAAACAGAAATGAAGTCTATGCTTTCACGAGAAGCACTCTTTTTGCTCAACAACCTGCTTTTCTTGAGCATTCTCGTAGTCAGCTTCTGGGGCGTAATGTTCCCTCTCATTTCTGAGCTTTTCACAGGCTCAAAAGTAACTGTGGGACCTCCTTTCTACGAGCGCGCAACTGGTCCGCTCTGGGGCGCATTAATGCTCCTTATGGGCATTGCTCCCCTTTCTGCGTGGGGGCACTCCACAATTAAAACTTTAGGCCGCTCCATTTGGAAACCCGCTGTAGCAGCCCTTATCGCTCCGATCTGGGCACTCATCGCAGGCATCACCAATTGGATCGCGCTAATCGGCTTTACCTTGGTCGCTTTAGTTATCACCGTTTCCGTTCGCGAATTCTGGCGTAGCGCACAAGCTCGTAGTAAAAGATCGGGTGAAAACTTCTTCAACGAACTCAGGAAACTCATCAAGCGTAATCGTCGTCGCTATGGTGGCTACATCATCCATATCAGCATGGTTTTAATGGGCATCGGTATTATTGGCATTGAGCTTTTCCAGAGCGACACCCAGCAGCATCTCGGCATTGGCGATCAAATCGAACTGGCAGGTTATACTGTTCAATACGATAGATTAGACCAATTCCGTCACGAAGATGGGCGCTTTATCACGCGTGGTGAAATGTCTCTTAGCAAAGATGGCAAAGACCTCGGCACACTCGCCCCTCGTTACGACCTCTACCCAGATGGGCAGCCCATGACCATCCCTGCCGTACGCAGCACCCTCGTTGACGATGTATATATCATCCTCGTCAACTGGGAAGGTATCACCGCCGAAAGCACACCTTTCAAGGTCTACCATAATCCACTCGTCAAATGGGTTTGGATCGGCGGTTATGTCTTTATTGCAGGCATTATCATCGCTGCATGGAGAGATGAGGAAGAAGAAAGAATCTAAATCGGATAAAAAGCCGCTTCACACCTGTTTTTGGCTTGATACCGTCTATATTTATTGCGTTGCCCAAACCTTTTGCTTGATACCATTAATACAGCGCACTGCTCGCAAAGAAGATTCAGGAAATATTATGAAAAAATTTAACATCTTAATCCTCCTAGTCATTGCTCTCTCGCTCTTCTCAGTCGGGACAGTTGCCGCTCAAGGCGGCACAGACGAGATCAGCGATGATGAAGTGAATGCCATTGCCAGCCAACTCTTTTGCCCCGTCTGCGAGAATACCCCCCTCGATGTTTGCGAAACACAAGCCTGTAAACAATGGCGTGAATTAATTCGGCTAAAGCTCTCTGAAGGCTCCACAGAAGCTGAAATCAAAGAATATTTTGTCGCAAATTACGGTGCGCGAGTGCTTTCTGAGCCTCCTCGCGAAGGCTTCAGCCTTTTGGTATATTTCGTGCCCCCCGCAATCATTTTGGCTGGTCTCATCATTCTTTTCCGTGCCTTCAAGCAATGGCAAGTGGATGATGAAGACGAGACAGATGCTTCCGTAACGGAAGCAAGCCCAATATCCGCGAGCGAGACGGGCGATCCAAAAGATGATTATCTTGCCCGTTTTGAAGAAGAATTGCGTAAACGAGATTAGACAGTTCCTGAAAAGAAATGGAGAAAGAAATGACAGAAAACACCCCCGAAAACACCGCTCCCAAACGCGGGATGCCGCTGTGGGTACAAATTACCGTCTGGACAGTTTTGATTGCGCTATTGGTAGTCGTCTTTATGGGTTTGCAACGCGCCAAAGAAGGGAATGTGCAAGCCGGTGCCGAAACCGGCGAATTTGATTTCACGATGCCGCTTTTTGAAGGCTATGAATATGAAGGTGCGCAAGAAATTTCTCTGACTGAATTGCGCGGAAAAATTGTTGTGCTCAATTTTTGGGCAAGTTGGTGCGTGACCTGCAAAGATGAAGCCGTAGAACTCGAAGAGGCTTGGCGACTTTACCAGCCCGGAGGCGAGGTGGTCTTCGTTGGCGTAGACTACGTGGATACTGAACCAGAAGCACGTGGCTATCTTGAAACTTACGATATTACCTACCCAAATGGCCCTGACATGGCAACTCAGATATCACAAGCATTCCGTATTCAAGGCGTGCCAGAAACCTATTTCCTTGACAGGAATGGCGTTGTACAACATGTACAACTAGGACCATTTCGCTCAACAGAACAGATTTTGAATATCGTCGACTCTTTATTGGCAGAATAAAAATCTGGTCGTGGATAAATTGAAGTGACAGGATGATTCTGCGAGAAGCATGCACTTGCGACGCGGCAGTCTCAGACGCCTAAAAACAAGATTGCTTCGGCGGTAAAATTGCCTCGCAAAATCACCTACATTTAGAATTGCTTATCTAGAAGACAGGAAGAAAAATTTATGGACATCGGTGCAATTTTTATACTTTTGGCTTTAGTCATTTTGGTTGCCATGTATTTGGCACAACCTTATTTGGAAAAGCGTGCCAAAGTCGTTTCTGCAGAGGAATTAGAACTTTCTGCTTTATTTGCAAAACGTGACGACGTGGTTAGCGCCCTCAAAGAATTGGAGTTTGATAATGCACTCGGCAAAATCCCTGAGGAAGATTATCCTATCCAAAGAGAAGAACTGATGGCAAAAGGCGCAGAGGCATTACGCCGAATAGATGCTTTCAAAGCTGATACAGGTAGCTCTGGCGATCAACTTGAAGCAGCAATTGACGCACGAGGTGCAACCTCACCAACAGAAGATGATGATATCGAATCCCTTATCGCGGCACGGCGGAGCAAACGTAAAGCCAAATCAGGCGGCTTTTGCCCGAATTGTGGAAATCCCATTTTGAGTAATGATAAGTTCTGTACGAGTTGTGGAAAGAGAACTTAGAAAGTCAGGAATTAGATATTAGGAAAATTGTAGGGGCGGGTCTAAGGCCCGCCCCTACAGTAACAAAAAGGCTTTTTTATGAAATTACGTTTTTTGATCATTCTTGCTATTTTAGCTATCTCTCTCTCGGCTTGTGTTTCCCTTGCCGAGGATATTACTCCGCCACCAAATTCTGCTATGCCCACATCTCATCCAACGATGGAGCCTGTTTTTCCTAAAAACACGCCTAATGCGGCAAATGGCGCAGCTATCTATGCCGAAAAATGCGCAGCCTGTCATGGGGAAAGTGGTCTTGGAGATGGTCCAGATAGCGCTAAGTTACCAAATCCTGTTACAGCACTTGGCAGCACTAAAGTTGCATCAGAAGCTTCGCCAGCTGAGTGGTTTACAGCCGTTACAGAGGGAAATCTTGAGTCCTATATGCCACCCTTCTCCAGCCTCTCCGATCAGGAACGCTGGGATGTGGTTGCTTATGCCTTTAGCTTAAGCACTTCTACTGAAGAGATCGAGATCGGGAAAGAAATCTTTCAAGCAGAATGCTCTGAATGTCATGGTGAAGATGGTACAAGTGATGTTTTTCCTGCCGATTTTAGCAACCAGAGTTTTATGGCTACACGCTCGGCAGTCACACTAGCAAAGACAATAGTCAATGGCTCGAGTGCGGGCATGGCTCCCTACGGAGAGAAATTTAGCGACGAAGAAATTACAGCCCTCACAAACTATCTTCGCTCCTTTAGTTTTGATCTCATTACAGAAGAAAGCCAAGCAACTGAAACTGCAGAAGAACCTTTGGCAGAAACTGCTGTTGAAGATGCCCAAAAAGAAAATACTGATGGCCAAACACTTTTCATTGAGAACTGCGCCATTTGTCATGGCGAAGATGGCACGGGACTTACAGCCCAAGTCGATTTGACGGAAGGCGACCGGATGAGCAAATTCCCCGACCAGATGTTGGCGACATTAATTGCCCAGGGCAACGAAGTGATGCCTCCTTTTGAGGGTAGGTTGAGCAATGCAGAAATTGATGCACTGGTCGCTTATGTGCGGAAACTTGGCGGGAGTATGCCCGTCGCCGAAGCTACTGCCGATGGTGAAGAGCAAATTGAAACCACGCCAGAAGTCGATGTTATTTTAGGCGGAAAAATTACGGGCGTAGTCACCAATGGCTCAGGCGGAAACCTGCCCAAAGGTCTCATTGTCCAATTAGAAGCTTACGATCACGACATGGTCTCAGGCGGTTTCAACAAAATATCAACAATAGAAACATTGCTCAATGCTGATGGCACGTATCTCTTTGAAGATGTTGAAATTCCCGAAGGGCGTGCTTTCTTGGCCGTGATCGAAAAAGATGGTGTTACCTATAATTCGCAACCAAACTTTGTAACCGAAGGTAGCACAGAACTAGACTTACCACTCACATATTATGAAACCAGCACCGATGCGTCTGAACTGAGTATTGATCGTTTACATATCTTCTTTGAGCCACCAAATACCGAAGCCGAACTGGCTCAAGTCGTGGAAGTTTTTGTGGTTTCGAATCCCAGCCTTTACGCAATTGTGGCAGAAGACGAGAAAGCCGTAGTCGAGTTCGTTTTGCCCGAAGGCGCGCTCAATATACAATTTGAAGATAGCGTTTTTGGCGAGAGATACACAGAAACCCCTGGTGGCTTTGGCGATACTATGTCCATTTTGCCTGGCATGGGCGGGCACGAAATAGTAGTCTTCTTTGAATTACCCTTCGAAAAGAGTTTCCTCTCCGGCAACAAACTAAATTTTGCGCAAAAAATTAACTACCCGATTGATTCTGCCATAGTAATGGCGCCACAGGGTCTAAAGATCGCCAGCGATATTCTCCAGGAAAGCGGAGAACGTGAAGCACAAGGATTGATTTTCAATACTTACTCTTCGCAAGCTTTGCCAATAGGCACAACGCTAGAAATGAGTGTATCAGGCAAAGTATCATCAAGTGCAGTAGCCACTGAAGTGGACTCCCAGAAAAATATACTTTATGGCGTAATCTCTCTTGGCATTGCTCTGATTGGCGCAGGTTTTTGGTACTACATGCGCGGACGTGATGAGGATGAGTACGCTGATGAAGAAGAAGGTGAAGAAGATAGCGATGAGGCTGTTGATGCCGGATATGATGATGCCGATAAACTCATGGATGCTATCATTGCTCTTGATGATGCTTATCGAGCAGGAGGCTTAAGCGAAACTGTTTATAAGAAACGTCGAACAGAACTGAAAAGAAAGTTACAAGAACTCCTATAAAAAGCACTCGGGCATCATAATTTTATTTGGTGCCTGACACAAACACCATGATAAAAGTTCGTAAACTTGTTAAAAGATTTGGGCTAAAAACCGTGCTCAAAGGCATGGATTTTTCCGTCGAAGACGGAGAATTTGTTGCACTCATCGGGCCAAATGGCGCGGGAAAAACCACCTTTCTGCGCATTCTTGCCAGCCTTGCACGCCCCTCGATGGGCACAGTCAGCGTAGCAGGATATAACCTCCCCCAAGAAGCTGCAGATGTGCGTCGCCGGCTGGGCGTAGTTTCCCATCAACCACTACTCTATGTAGATCTGACCGCCGCCGAAAATCTCAAATTTTACGGAGGGATGTATAATTTACAGAACTTGCCTACGCGCATAGACGAAGTTTTGGAAATGATCGGATTATCAAACCGACGGAACGATCTTGTCCGGACATATTCTCGCGGCATGCAGCAACGTCTTGCCATTGGACGTGCTGTCTTGCATGACCCAAACGTGATACTCTTCGACGAACCCTATACCGGTCTCGATCAGGATGCCTCCGCCATGCTCGACGATGTGCTTCGCACTGTTGCCGCGCGTGGTCGCACCGTTGTAATGACCTCCCATGATCTCGCCCGCACAGAAGACCTTGCCACTCGCTTTGATGTCCTCTCTCGCGGGAAAATCGCCGCATCTGCCACACACAAGGACTTTGGCTCAGGAAACTTGCTGACTTTCTATAAAAACGTATTGGAAGAGGGGAAAGCACAATGAAAGAGAATAAAGAAAAAAGAAGCGGCAATTACCTAAGAGCTATCGGAGCAGTTGCCTGGAAAGACCTCGCAGCAGAACTGCGTTCAAAAGAATTACTCTCAGCGATGCTGGTTTTTGCTTTACTTGTTATTTTTATATTCAATTTTTCGCTCGAACTGGATGCAAAAACACGTAATTCTGTTACCTCCGGTGTTCTCTGGGCAACATTTGCCTTCGCCGGAACTTTAGGGTTAAATCGTTCAATGGCAATCGAAAAAGACCGCGGTTGTCTTGATGGGTTATTACTTGCCCCCGTAGACCGAAGTGCGATCTATTTCGGCAAAGCTATTAGCAATCTGACCTTCATGCTCATCGTTGAAGCGATTGTCCTGCCTGTCTACAGCCTCCTATATAATACAAATCTCTTTCAACCCGGACTTATACTCGTGATCTTGCTCGGATCGGTTGGCTACACTGCAGTTGGGACATTGCTCTCTGCAATGAGCGTCCAAACTCGCACGCGAGATGTAATGTTGCCTATTTTGCTTTTCCCCATCATCTTGCCAGTCATCATTGCAGCCGTGCGCGCCAGCGGTGGATATTTACAAAATTTACCCTTTGACCAAATCCTGCCCTGGCTCAATTTATTAATTGTCTATGATGTGATTTTCACCGCCATTGCTTTTATGGTCTTTGATTACGTTGTTGAAGAGTAAAACATCACGTCATTGCGAGCAAAGCGAAGCAATCTCCCCGATTGTCAAGCAGACTGCCACGTCAGGCTAAAGCCTTCCTCGCAGTGACGACAAAATCATCTTTGCTGGAGAAATTTATGAAATCTAAACCTACCGCCCTGAAAACACTCGACATCGTGTCTCTCATACTGCTTGCTGTCGCGACCTATCTTGCTCTTGTTTTTGCGCCCACCGAACGCGTAATGGGGGATGTGCAACGCGTCTTTTACTTCCATGTTGCTACCGCTTGGGTCGGCTTGCTGGGATTTGTTGCAGCGGGCGTGAGTGGCGTCATCTACCTAAAAACGCAAAATCTGAAATGGGATTTAGTCGAACAAGCCGCCGTTGAAATTAGTCTTGTCTTCTTCTTTATCACCATTGTTCTCGGCTCAATTTGGGCGCGCCCAATCTGGAACACATGGTGGACATGGGATCCACGCCTGACATCAGCATCTATCGTTGAATTAATATATCTCGCCTACTTAATGCTCCGTCAAGGGATCGAAGACCCCGATAGACGCGCTCGTTTTGGCGCAGTATATACCCTCGTCGGCGCGGTCTCTGTCCCGATCACATTTATTTCCATTCGCCTTTTCCGCTCCATCCACCCAATTCTGGATAGCGGTCAAAATGCAGGCGCAGGAGAAACAATGGGCTTAACTGGAGATATGAAAATCGCCTTTTTCTTCGCTCTCTTTGCTTTTACTGTTATTTTCATTGACCTCTTCTGGAACCGCATCCGCTTGGGTCAGCTACAGCAGAAGGTTGAGCAACTAAAATTAAAGGTGATGGAGTAAGAATAGGAGACTCTCATGCTATTTTTAAACACAATTGATACATCAAACTATATGATCGCCGGATATGCCGTTTTCTTCGGTGTAACCATTATCTATCTTCTTAGCTTATATACCCGCTGGAAAAATCTCCAACGAGATTTGGAAACCTTGGAAGAATTGGACGAGTAAAGTTAAAAAGTTATAAAACAGATGACAGTCACTTTTAAAGTGACTGTCATCTCGTAAAAAAGTCCGCTTTTGCGGACTTTTTTGATTCTTATCGGTGCTATACTTTGAGAACACGAAAATGAAGACTACAACTCATAGGAAATTATGAAACCAAAACGAATCATCCTTGTCCGACATGGCGAATCGGAGGGAAATGTTGACTGCCAACGCTATGAAGAGACCCCTGATTATGCACTCAATCTAACAGCAAGGGGAATTGAGCAAGCCCAAAAAGCTGGCCGCGAAATCAAGAAAATCATTGGCAGTGAAACGATTAGTGTCTACATCTCGCCCTTTTTTCGAACGCGCCAGACCTTTGCCGAGATAATAAAAAGCGTTCAGGAAAATATTGCTCGGGAAATAGAAGACCCACGAATAAGAGAGCAGGAATGGGGGCATCTGAGACCCATTGATGAAAATCAAGATATAAAGAAAGAGCGTGACGAATACAGTACTTTCTATTTTCGTATTCCAGATGGCGAATCTGGTGCAGATGTTTTTGATCGTGTCAGTACTTTTATGGAGACATTGCATCGTGATTTTCGCAAGGAAAATTTCCCAGACAACGTGCTCATCGTTACTCATGGGATGACATTACGTCTTTTCCTGATGAGGTGGCTTCACTGGCGTGTTGAAGAATTCGAAAATGTGCGTAATCCAAAGAATTGCCAAATTGTCATTCTCGAAAAAGAAGAAAATGGCAAATACAAGCTGATTACAAAATTGAGAATGCGCGATCCGCAGATTCTCTCGAATATTGCTTTATCCTAATCACCACACATAAAAGGAAGATTTAATGACCAACCCCCACCTCCCCCTCGATCAGAAAATCCTCGGCGACATCTACAGCAGCCGCGAAGCGATGGACAATCTCGAAGTCCTCTGCGACGATTTTGGCTCCCGTTTTGGCGGCACTGCCGGTGAAAAGCTCGCCGCAGATTTCATTGCAACCAAATACAAAGAATATGGCTTAAGCAATATACACCTTGAACCTTTCGAATATCTCGGCTGGGAACGTGGCGATGTGAAACTCGAGATCATCAGCCCCGTTCAAAAAGAAATTCCCTGCATCACACTACCGCAATCACCACCAATTGAAAATTTCGAAGGCGAAATCTTCAATATCGGCGAGGGAGCACCATCCGATTTTAATGCAAAAGCAGCACAGATCAAAGGTAAATTCCTGATGACAAACAGCGCCCTTTACCCCAAAGGCATCAAACGCTGGGTGCATCGCAGCGAAAAATATGGTCGCTCTTTGCTGGCTGGCGCAATCGGATTTATTTTCGTTAATCATTATCCGGGCTATGGTCCCGCTACGGGCGGCATCGGTTGGGAAGGAGAGGCTGCGCTCGCGCCGGGCATCTCCATCGCCAAAGAAGACGGCGATTTTATCCAACGTCTGCTCAAAAAGCATGGCTCGGTCAAAATTCGGCTCACCAGCACAGATACAATCTCCCCCAAAATATCGTGGAATATCGTCGGCGACCTACCCGGCACAGAAAAGCCCGATGAAATTATCCTGATGGGCAGTCATTACGACGGACACGACATCTCACAGGGAGCCAGCGACCCTGCTTCGGGCGTGGTTTCGGTGCTCGAAGCTGCTCGGGTTCTTGGCAAGCACGTCAAACTCCCGCGCACGATCCGTTTTGTGATGTGGGGCGTCGAAGAGATCGGTTTACTTGGCTCCAATGCTTATGTCCGTGACCACGCCGACGATCTTCATAAAATCCGTTTTTATTTGAATATGGATGCAGCGGGCGGCGCGCCATCTAAAGATATTAATCTACACGCGTGGGATGTTTTGCAGGAAACTTTCGAAGGCTATCGTGAAGAGATGGCGCTCGATTTCGCCATCGGGCAAACTTTTCACTCCGCTTCCGATCATTTCCCCTTCCTGAAGGCGGGCGTTATCACCGGCGGCGTTGAGCCTGTTCGCCAAACGCGCTCAGGGCGTGGTTATGGGCACACTCAATTTGATACGGTGGACAAGGTCGAAATTCAAGGATTGCGCGATGCTGCATCTCTCGCTGCTCGGATCGTGCTGCGCGTGGCGCACGAGAAAAATTGGCCTGCTACCCCGCGGGATACATCTGCCGTAGACGAACTTTTGAATCAGCCGTCCCGGACCGAAGTACAGGCTTATTTGGCAAAGATGGAAGAATATCACTCGCAAAACTAAAAGACCACAAAAGCCTTGAAGACTTTTGTAGTCTCATAATCAGAAATGAAAAGTGCCTTGCGAAGATTTCGCAAGGCACTTTCTTATCTAAAAAGCTGAAAACCCCGCTTCGCGCTTGCATTCAACTTGAGAGCATTTTTCATCATCTCTTCGCCCCCAAAGAGCACCGTTAATTGTGAGCTATAAGCAGCTACGCCTTCTTGCCAGGTGTGTAACCCTTCGTCGGTTACCGAGAAATCTTCAACAGCCAAGCCCGCTGTCATTTCGGCATATTGCTCTGGGCACCAAAAGGTATAGGGGATGTCGGCATAATAGCGCAGCGGATGCCCAATGCGCTCAGCGGCGCGGCGCACGATGAGATGATCGGGGTGATCGCCAATTGTCAGCGGGGCGACAAGAATATCGTCAGGGTGGAGATTCGCTTTAATTGCTTCAGCAATTTTTGTGACAAGATTTTCATCCGCTGCGTGGGGCGGAACGAATATCTCATCAGGGTATAGAACTTCCCCATCATCAGCACGGCGGTAAATGCAATCGAGAAAATCGAAATAACGCGGAAACGCGTCCACTCGGAGGGCAGCTAAACAATCTTCTGCCAGACGCGCTTCTAATGTTTCTTTAGCGGAAGCAAGTTCCCATCCGGCATGTACCGAGCGGGCGAGATCTGAGAGGGGCATATCGTCTGCCGGAATCCCGCTCATCCAGTTCCAAATTTCTACAGGAATTCCTGCTTTTCTTTGTTTTGCAATAATGCCGCCACAAGAAAGAACGGCATCGTCGAGGTGTGGGGAGAGATATATCCAACGCATAAGGGCACTAACCACATTCATCTTTCTTGACACAAATTTGACTTTTATTGTCTTGTTTGTATAATTTACACATCTTCTTTATTTTACTCGAGGTTATATAAATGAAAAAAACACTTTTAATTACGCTAGCTCTTTTTCTCTTTCTTGCAATTACTCTGATAGCTGTCTCCCCTGCCATTGCTTTTGAAGGGCGTCATTTTCGCTCCTTTGATAATATAGATCAACAAAAAATAGAGAGCGCCGAGGTCGGTTGGACGTTAGTATTATCTACGGTTTCTTTTAGCGGGAGTGGCGCTGACTTAACCTTTGCTGTCGAAGGCAATCCCCCAACAAGTCTTAGCACGCTCGCATATGGGGGCTGGAGTGGTGCTTACCCAATGTACTGCAACTTTAATAGCAATCGAGGTGTCCTTGTTTGCCATATCGAAAGCGGTATTCGAAAACATGATAGTGCTTATTTCGAGCTTTGGGGACAGCCTTTTACAATTTCAGTTCCTGAGCAAGCACCAGAAGAACCTGCTCTCTCGCAAGACCTGCCATCCTGTCAAGACAGTGAGTGTCCAGAGTAGTCTATTATAGTTTTATGAACTTTGAAAAATCCCCAGAAAATACTGGGGATTTTATCTTTATAGTGGCTCGCGAAAATCGTATATTCCATTTCGAATGGCGTATTTTGCTTCGCAATTGGGGCAAATGAGCATTTCTGGCTCTTCCTGAAGGGGCGCATGGCTGCATTGAGGGCATTGAAAGAAAGCACCTTCTGATGCAATTTCTGTATCACCAATCGCTTCGCTGATCGTGAAAACTGATGGTGAAAGCTGCCACCAATCACCAGTTAATTGGGCGAGAGAATCCAGCCACGCAAGAAAAGATGTAGGGAAGAGACGCTTGAGAATGTCTATGCGAAAGTGCGAAAGGGTTAATTGACGCTCAAGTTTGAAGTCTTTTTCTTTAAGCCATTTGCGAATTGTTTTAGGATGAAAATCAAAATTCAGCTCAACAAATTCGACTTGCTCAGGCGTAAAGGGGCTCCAATCTTGGCGACGAAGAAGATAGCGCAAGATTGCTTTCAGATTAAGTTTATTTGCATACTCAAGAAGAAATTTTGACGCAGGCTGAAGCACACGACGTACTTGTTGCAGAACTGCTGGCGCATCTTTCATATGATGCAGCGTACGGATCATCGTCGCACCGCCGAAAAGGCCATCCACAAAAGGAAGTCTATAAGCATCTGCAGCAACATAGATATAACGCTCATTTTCGCCAAGTCTTTCTTGTGCTTGCTGGAGCTGGGTACGGGAATAATCGAGCAAAACGATGCGTTCGTAACCTACGTAACGCGGAGTGTTGCGTCCTGCACCTGCGCCGATCTCCAAAAGTAATTTTCCGCTTTTGGGCAAGAGACGTTTCAAGGCGATTTCTTCGGCTTTATCTTCGTAAGCGCGACCACCTTCTTCCCAGAAGGAAGTTTGGTAATCGGAGCCTTCGTAATCACAAACGGGTGGATTCTGTTCTTTCATAATTAGATACGGGTTTAATTTTGCGAATAAAAGAAATCAGGAATCAGTATGAGACAATCCCTGATTCCTGATTTTCTAATTTAGAGTTACGAAAACTATTTAGCTTCCACTTCCGTTATAGCCACGTCCCATTGCACGGTAATTGAAGCCCATTTCGCGCACATGAGCAGGATCGTAGATATTGCGACCATCAAAGATGACGGCATTTTCTTTCATTAAGTCTTTGACTTCCTTGAGACTTAGTTGCTTGAATTCATTCCATTCGGTGACCACAATAAGTGCATCACAGCCTTTTGCCATATCGTAGGGATTTTCAAACATATCAACGACAGGAAGCAGATCACGGGCAACATCCATTGAAACAGGATCATATCCACGCATGGTCGCACCGGCGGCGTTAAGGGCATTGGCGATGTCAATCGAAGGAGCATCGCGCATATCGTCGGTGTTGGGCTTAAAGGCAAGCCCAAGCAATCCGATGGTTTTACCTTTTACATCACCGCCCAACATCTCAATAACGTGCTCAACAACCATGTCGCGGCGTTGATAATTCACATCTAATGTTTTGTTGAGAATAAGGGGATCAAGACCCTTTTCCTCTGCCATAAAAGCGAGTGCTTTGACATCTTTCGGAAAACAGGAACCACCCCAGCCAAGACCGGCATCGAGGAACATTGGCCCAATACGTTTATCGTATCCCATACCAACAGCAACTTCTTTTACATCAGCACCGAGAGCTTCACAGATGTCGGCAACTTCGTTGATGAAGGAGATTTTTGTCGCCAAGAAAGCATTGGAAGCGTATTTGATCATCTCAGCAGTGCGAAGGTTAGTGATCACGATCGGGGCACGCAAAGGGAGATGAAGGTGAGCAACCTTTTCAGCAGCTTCTACATCCTGCGAGCCCAAAACGGTGCGGTGCGGATTCATGAAATCGCCAATTGCAGAACCTTCACGTAAGAACTCAGGACAGGAAACAACAGAGAAATCAATAGGTTCAGGCTGTGCTTCTTTAACAATATTCGCAACCCAATCTCCTGTGCCAACTGGTACAGTAGATTTATTGATCAGAACCAATTCATCGCTCATATTTTCAGCAATAGCGCGTGCTGCGGATGCGACATATTGCAAATCAGCATCACCGTCTACGCCAGAGGGAGTTCCTACTGCGATGAAGGCGAATTCGCTTCCTTTTAACGCTTCTTCATAAGAAGTGGTAAAAGTTAAACGCCCTGATTTCACATTGCGCTCAACCAGTTCTTCAAGCCCAGGCTCATAAATGGGCATAATGCCTTTATTCAAATTTTCTACGCGTTTTTCGTCAATATCCAATGCAATAACGCGATTTCCAAGGTCAGCAAAGCAGGCTCCAGAAACGAGACCAACATAACCCACACCAACTACACAAATTTGTTTCATATTTTCCTCACAAGTAGTGTTTTTTTACACAAATCAAACGGCTCTTAATATACCAGAAAAATCAACTTCAATAAATACGAGTTTATTGAAGAAAAATTACAATTCCCACATGGCTCACCCTGCCGGAGTCGGTGTTGCTGTTGGCGAGGGTGTCGGTGTCAGGGAGGGCGTCAAAGTCGGCGAAGGCGTGAATGTTTGTGTCGGCGTAAAGGTTGCTGTAGGCGTCAAAGTAATTACAGGCAAACGTGAATTTTCCAACAAACCCAATAACTCGATATAGACCCAACCGCGTTCTAAATCTACAAACTCCTCAGGTTGATTTGGCGCAATACGCAACCAACTTCCCTCTTCATTCGCTGCATCAAAATATAAGCAATCTTCACCTTTCAAATTGCCAAAAACACCATACTGTGTACTTGGCCCAACACGAACATTTACGGAATATGCATTAATACAATAGCGCAAACCCTCAGGGCGCCCTTTCTTTGTTGGCGTTATAGAAGGCGTTCGAGACGCCGTTCTAGTTGGTGTATCGGGAACATCAGTTGCCGTAGCTGTGTTCGTCGGTTCGCCTGTAGGCGGGGCTTGCGTTGGCGTCAATGTCTGAGAGAGCGCAATTCGTGTCAAACGTGCTTCAGCCGTCTGTGTTGCACTTCTCGCATATTTATAAGGCGCGGTCGTTTGGAGATAACCAAAATACCCCGTAATTCCCACACCTAATAGCCCCAAAACAGCAACGATTATTTCAGTAGAAAGTTTAAAACCTGTCTTTTTTTTCTCTTTCGGCGTTGAAGGCTCGCTCATTCAAAAACTCCAAAATTATTCATATAATGACTCGCTAAATATACTATGCCTTGTCTCATCCTGCAACTTGGCAGGGCTATTTTTTCTTGGTATAGTCTACCTCATGAAAATACTATTTGTCGCCGACGGACGCTCACCCATAGCCCTTAATTGGATTAAATACTGGACGGAACGAGAGCATGAAGTTTTTCTCGTCTCAACTTATCCCGCCACCCCAGACTTGACGTTATCGCGCGTGGACTTTATCTCGGTTGCGTTCAGCCAAACAAAATCTACACCCCAAACAGCATCCCGCCAAAAGAAATCCCCGCTCTGGGGCGCGGCAACACTAAAATTACGGATGGGCATCCGGCATTGGCTGGGGCCACTCACCATCCCTGGTGCTGCTATGCATCTCAATGAACTTGTAGATGAGATTCAGCCCGATATTGTTCACGCCATGCGCATTCCCTACGAAGGGATGCTCGCCGGGATGGCAAAAAAGTTTAACAAAGACTTTCCTTCCTTGCTTATCTCCATCTGGGGAAACGATTTCACGCTCCATGCCCCATCCACACCGCTCATGGAGGATTACACTCGCAAAGCGCTCCACGCAACTGATGCCCTCCATGCCGACTGCCACCGTGATATTCGTCTCGCAGAAGAATGGGGCTTTGACCCTGCTCACCCCAGCATCGTTTTACCTGGCGCTGGCGGCATAGATCAGAGTGTTTTTTATCCACCAGATGACTTGTCATTGCGAAGCAGTTCTACGGCTGAAGCAATCTCCATCTCGGCGCAGGAGACTGCCACGTCGCAAAAGCTCGCTCCTCGCAGTGACACTCCGCTCATCATCAACCCACGCGGCTTTCGGGGTTATGTACGCAATGACACTTTTTTTAAGTCAATTCCATTGGTGCTAAAAGAACGCCCAGATGCGAAATTCATTTGCCCGACAATGGCTGGAGAATCTCAGGCTGAAGCCTGGATTCAGGAATTTAGCATAGAAGAGTCTGTTGAGTTGACTCCGCCCCTTAAACGGGAGCAATTGGCAAACACCTTTCGTCGCGCACAGGTTTTAGTATCCCCCAGCACTCATGATGGGACACCGAATTCGCTAATCGAAGGGATGGCATGTGGATGCTTCCCCATCGCTGGAGATTTGGAATCTATCCGTGAGTGGATCACTCCTGAAGTAAACGGTCTGCTGATCGATCCATCCGACGAACAAGAACTTGCGGATGCAATTTTACGTGTTCTGAATGACGACAATTTACGAGAAGAAGCTATAGCAGAAAATCAGAAGATCATCGCCACCCGTGCGGAGTATAAGCAAAGCATGGGACAGGCGGAGGTTTTTTACAAGGCTATTATTTAAAAGAATACACCGAGTGCAGGCACTCGGTGTATTTATGATGCTGTTTTCTTAGGCTTCTGGCGGGGTACGTAATTCGTCTAGGCGGTCACGCAATTCGATCCGACGTGCATCTGCCGCATTACGAATTTCAGCTTGCATAGATACGCCACGTTCGCGAAGTTGTCCGCGCAATTCTTCGCCAGACTCAGGCGCAAGCAACAGGGCAATTGTAGAGCCAACCAAGCCGCCAACGACAACGCCGATCATAAAACCAAATATTTTTCGCATGGATTTCTCCTCTTGTAGATTAATCAATAACCTATTATAACGGGTTCTTTGACGAAAGTAAGGGGAAAGCTAAACATTACTCTCTATTTGAGTAAAAAAGTATAGAAGATGCCAACAATCTTACGAGAGGGTGTAAAATATGCCCTTGAGTTATGTCATTTTTCAGGAGCATTAATTATGTCAAATAAAAAAGCAATAAAAAGAATTGCGATTAGCACAGGCGGAGGGGATGCGCCCGGCTTGAATGCGGTCATTCGTGCCGTCGTCTTATCAGGTTTGTTACGTGGTTGGGAAGTTTATGGTATCCGCGATGGTTTTCATGGCGTATTATTACCAGAACGATACGAAGAAGGCGGCATTATACGGCTTACACGCGACAGAGTGCATGGGATCGCCCATTTGGGTGGCACAATGTTAGGAACCAGCAACCGAAATAACCCGATGGCTTATCCCATTGAATTACCTGATGGCACTATCGAAGAAGTAGATCGCACAGATGAAATTGTGCGCGCTTTACGCCTTCATCATGTTGATGCTTTGATCAGCGTTGGCGGTGATGGTTCTCTGGCTATTTCAAATGCTCTTTCGAAAAAAGGCTTACGCATTGTCCATGTGCCCAAGACAATTGATAATGATCTTGATAAAACGGATGCTACTTTCGGCTTTGACACAGCAGTCGGGTTTGCAACCGAAAGTATTGATCGCTTGCATAGCACAGCCGCATCGCATGGGCGCGTAATGGTTGTTGAGGTAATGGGCCGCTATGCCGGCTGGATTGCTTTGCACGCTGGCGTCGCTAGCTCGGCAGACGCGATCCTTATCCCGGAAATTCCTTACGATATTCGCAAAGTCGCCGAAAAAATCAAAGCCCGAGATAAAATGGGACGCCACTATACAATTGTCGTTGTCGCTGAAGGAGCAAAACCTGCAGGCGGCTCGGCGATGGTTGTTGAACACAAAAAAGGCAAAGATGAACGTCTGGGTGGTATCGGAGAACAAGTAGCAAAAGAAATTAATGCCACAACCGAGAAAGAAACCCGCGTTGTCGTATTGGGACATTTGCTACGCGGAGGTTCTCCGACGTCACTGGATCGTTTACGAGCGCTTCGTTTTGGTGCCGCTGCTATTCGCGCTTTGGATGAAGGTCATGATGGTGTTATGGTCGCCTTAGCCTACCCAACCGTAAAATATGTACCAATCTCAGAAGCAATGGGACAAATGAAACATGTGCCAGTCGACAGCGATACCATTATGACCGCACGTGATATGGGCATCACTTTTGCAGACGCAACTAAAGAGTAATTTCTATCGTGAAGATTGCGGATTGAATTAAAATCCGTACGGGTTTTAGTGGAGATGATTTTATTTGCCAAACATAAATTGCAAACCACTATAGGTGCGGACTAAAGTTCTGCTTCAGCGCATGAAAGCCCATTCTGGGCTAAAATCTACTAGCCCGAGAGGGCTTCCATGTACTAAGCAGGCGGCTTTAGCCCCGCTCAGTTGGTGAAGGTATTGTTAGGAAGCCCTCGTTTCTTTTACAGAAACGGGGGCTTCTTGAAAAGCAAAGGAATATTTTATAGTGGAAATAAAACCTTACACAGAGTTTCAGATTGATGAATGCATAGCAATTTTTATATCTAATCAAGACAAATATTTTGCCGATCATGAATTAGAAGAGTTCAAACGCTATCTTCGCAAAGAAACTTTAAAAGATTCCTATTTTTGCATGTACAAAGACAATCAGATAATTGGCTGTGGAGGGTTTTCAAAAGAAGAGGAAGAGGTTTTCTTAACTTGGGGGATGATCAGAAGAGACTTGCACAAGCAAGGATATGGAAAAGCATTAACCAAATTCAGGATGAAGGCGATTAGAGAAAAATACCCAAACACAGCCATTATCATCAACACAGCGCAATTCACAAAAGGCTTTTATGAGAAACAAGGTTTTAAAACGAAAACCTTTAAGGAAAATGGTTTTGGTTCGGGGTTAGACAAATACACAATGACGGCTTGAGAAGAGGCAAATTATGAGCGATAAAATCCTGGTAATTATCAGCACATCCGATGCAGGGAAAGCGCGTACTGGCGCGATGTATGCCCTTAACACTTTGAAGCACGGTTGGATGGAAGAGGTAAAGATCGTCTTTTTCGGTCCAGCCCAAGATCTGCTTTTGGTTGACGAAGAGCTACAAAAGCAAGTCAAAGAATATCAGGAAATAGAAGAGGCTGTTGTCGCTTGTAAATTCATATCGGACAGAGATGAGAAAAGCGAGCAACTAAATGAGTTTGGTGTTCAGGTGAAATATGTGGGGGAAATGATCTCAAACTATATCCGCGAGGGTTATGTACCGATGGTTTGGTGATTTCGGCTTGCAATAAAAGCTATAGCCCCTATCTTTTTGTTATACTAAATTTGTCTGATCTGTCACACGGTTATTATGAGGCTGATATGGATAAGCAGAAGAAAACGAAGATATCATCATTAAGAACAGTGCGTACATTTCTTAAAGAGGGAACCTGATCTGAAGCAATTATGAGCGTCGTTGACGACTCCTTCGGTAACCCACTGAGACTCGAGGAAAAAGGCACCATGATTCTAGCTGGTGGGGTAGCAAATCAAGGTTACCAGTGCGGGATGCTATGGGGCGCAGCGCTTGCTGCGGGGGCACAAGCATATCAACTTTTTGGTTCAGGCCCACAAGCTGAAACTGCGGCAATTATTGCAACACAAGAGATTGTAGAATCCTTCCATTCTTTGACCAAAAATAGGATTAACTGTCATGAAATAACGGAGATGAACTTTCAGGGGGAAAACTCGGCGCTGCCAATACTAAAATTTCTTGCAAAAGGTGGCCCCATAGGCTGCTTTCGAATGGCTGCTAAATATGCGCCAAAAGCATATGAAGCCATCAATGCCTCTCTTTCCGAAAGAACTTTCGAAGCTCCATCCCCTCCTCTGAGCTGCACCGCAATGCTGGCAAAAAAAATGGGCGTATCAGATATGCATGTAGTAATGGCCGCGGGATTAGCAGGTGGGATCGGATTAAGTGGAGGCGCTTGTGGAGCGTTGGGGGCTGTACTCTGGATCATTGGAATGAATCGTTCTGAGGAAGAAATCGGGCTCAACATGACAGGTTCATGGGCTGGCGAGATAATCGAAAGTTTTCTGGAAAGCACCGATTATGAATTCGAGTGCGACAAAATCGTCGGGCGAAAGTTTGAAGATCTTAGCGACCATGCTCATTACTTATGCAATGGGGGCTGCTCGAAAATTATCGAAGCATTAGCCACAAAATGATGATAAAAATTCTCCAACTATATCCTTTAGGGATAAGTGCCGATGGTGTGATAAAGTTAGCAAGAATTATTCTGACGCAGATAATCGTTTAGGCGGAGCTTTTCGCTGTATAATACTAAGAAATTAACATTATGCCGCATTTTTCGCAACGAAACCCTAAAATATATCTGTTTAGTTTCGCTTTTCGCCGCATAATGTTCAAAACCTAGTATTAAGCAGCGTTTTAATCTGCCTATCACCTAGTTGAACTAAGCGCTTCGCGCAGGTAAAAGCAGGATCCTTCCC
>JABGQT010000024.1 GCA_018648685.1 Anaerolineae bacterium | reverse complement strand
ACTTTCTCCGAAGTTGCCCGCTTTGTCAATCAAAATCGTGAACTACTGAAATTAGGTAATTCCACTGTGCGCTCCTTTATTTTTCCATGAAATCAAGGTAGTGGGCTTGATATTCCAGAATCGAACGCTCCAAAGTTTCTGCAACCGCCCCAACTTCAAACTTCGGAGAGCGCATTGCCGATTGCTGTTGTTCGCAAGCATAAATATCCTCAAGCATGACATCGTGCGATTCAAGGGGATCATCAGCATCGGGATTCGGCTCTTGCACCTTGCTCCATTTTGACCAACGCATCCAACCTGAATTATATTGCGTAGTTGTCATTGGCATAGTGCGTACACGTATATCCACCAGAGTTCGATTCGGGGCAATGGGAGTGATATTGAGTGTTGTCCAGCCTACTTCTGTCTCAGTGATCCCAAAATTTGGGAAAAGCATATGTACGTATGCACCTATATTCTCGTCAGGAATATGGTCGATCACGGGCATTGGGGCAACCTTATGGAGATTCTTTTTATAAGATTTGCTTAGTGGCTCAAAAAAAGTCCAGTGACGCCCCGCATAAGTATAGCGTTGTGATTTATGTTCATACATGTTGAGTGTATCTGCATGTAAGTGAGCCAAATGATAGCCATCCATATAATTTTCTATGAATATCTTCCAGTTGGCTTTAATATCGTATTGATAGCGTACGCCGTCATATTCGACCAGTTTTTCAGGTTGATGAGGCCCCATATGATCGGGGAGGTCGGCCAACCATTCACTCAAAGGAGGTGCATCAACTTCGGGGTGAACGAAAATCATCCCTTTCCACGCGGTAACTGATGCTGGGTGGAGTCCCATTTGGCTTTTATCCAGACCAGGGAATTCTTTCTGGCTTGGCACACTTTTCAATTCGCCATCTAACCCGTAGACCCAATGGTGATAGGGGCAAACGATCATCTTTTTAGATTTTCCTGTCGTGCGCAATAATTCTGTACCGCGATGGCGACAGATATTGTAGAAAGCTTTTAGCTCATTATCTTCACCACGTACCACGATCAGAGGCTGCAAACCGGCCCGAACACAAAGATGATCCCCTACATTGGGAATATCTTCCAACATTCCGGCAAATTGCCAGACTTTGCTGAAGAGCAGCTCCTGTTCTTTATCGAACCATTCCTGTGATGTATAGGCTTCTACAGGTAGTCGCCATTTTTTTTCTGAGGTCATTTTTCTCTCCAGAAACTATGAAAAAATTTGTATCACGATCAAATCAACGACTGATAAGCCCGCAAGGATGAGCACCCAAACCCACCATTTTAGGTGGAAGTTTTTTGCTACGAGCATTTCTGCAACTGTCCAAACTGTGATATAGATCGCCCATATCCACCAATCATGTATATGGTTGGCTATCATGAAGATCATCCCGATCATGAAGACAAGCATCACGATCAGAAATTTGATAAAGTCTTTGTTTTTAGTCATAATATTTATTTCCTTTTGGTCTAGCAACTTAGGGGAACATCCACTCAAGGAATGAGCCTAAATTATCTTTGCCTTCAAGCACGTCCAGCGCATAGATTTCTGTAAATCCGCAATTTTCACAAGCTGCAAAAGCATAACGATGTGTTTGGGCATTGAAGAAGCTGCCCCAGCTATCATCGCCCATAGCCAGGCGCTCTACCGATGCGCCTTTATGTTGACATTTACTGCAAACAAATTTTTCGCTCAGGAATTTTTCAGTTTTTTTCTTACTCACGATACACCTACCACATCATTTCTTTTTCTAATTTCTTGGCGAGTTTACTGCGCTTGGCGTAATACCAGAACCAGTTTTGTCCACCTTTAAGTTCTTTGGGGGTCATCAACTTGGGCTGGAAGACTACGTGGTTGCCATCATATTTTGACCAATCTTTTGTGAGCAAACGCCCTTCGGTATCAAGCTGGCTAAAGGTACGCGTTCCTGGGAAGGGGATCAGTAAAACAGCGTGGGGAACATCAACCCCAACTTCATTGATAAATTCTAATGATCGCTCGAAGATGCTTTTGTCTTGTTGGTCGAAACCAAAAATTTGGGCTGAATCAACGACAACATTATATTCATGGTAACGGCGGATATATTCTTTTACTTCCTGGACTTTGACGAAGCCTTTGCCCGCTTTTTTGAGCGCATCTTGTGATGGCGTTTCAAGACCGACGAGGATATAGCGCATCCCGCTTTTGGCTGCGAGTTGCAGGAGTTCTTCATCTTTTGCCATATTGACAGTTGTTTCACCCATCCATTGGATGTTGAGCGGGATAAGCGCCGTGAGCAATTCTCGGATGTAATCTGGGTCGCCCATTAGGTGGTCGCTATGCAACTCGATCCATTTTGCGCCGGAATTTTTGATCTCATCGACAATTTGCCCGACCGGGCGATAGCGCATACCCTTATTGAAGAAGGGTGTGACGACACAATAAGAGCAATGATATACACAACCACGTGAGACCATTACTGTCCAGGCGTTGCCGTACCAGCTTTTGTCGATCAGTTGTGTGGAGAAGGGCTTTAACGTTGCCACGTCCACTGGCTCGGTGCGCTGATAACGCGGTAGCAAGCTCCCAGCACGGTAGTCTTCGAGTAATTGCTCCCAAACTCCTTCGGCTTCGCCGACGATGATCGTATCTGCGTGCTGCTGCGCTTCATCCGGCATAAATGTGACGTGCAAACCAGCCAGAACAACAGTCTTTCCTTTCTTGCGGAATTTCTTGGCAATCTCGTAGGCACGCAAAATGTCGGGGGTGGATGCGAAAATGGCGACGACATCGGCATTGCTGCGATAGTTAACTTTCATATCCATCGTTTCATCGACCATTTCGATACCGACGCCTTTGGGCGTGGTTGCTGCCAATGAAAAGATGCTTTGGGGAGGGGACCCCATATATTTTTTGTATTCTTTGAAGGCGCTTTGTGCAGAGGCTTTGATGAGATAGATGTTCATTTTCTATTCCTTTCGAGATAATGCTCGAGATTAGTAACGGTTCCAGTAAGTTGACCAACCGAAAATCCAGGCGAGCAGCCACCACAATCCCATAACAGCTAATGTTGAGATTAAGAGGGCAAAATACCAAGGGATTCCCATGTAGAGCCATAAGAAAAAGAAAAGGGCGAAATCGGCGATGGCGGCAATAGCATTTTTGATAAAGTCAGACATTTTATATTCCTTTTATTTATGCGTTTTTGAAACAATTTGAGATTTCTTGTAAGCGAATGATCTGCTGGATGAAGAGGGGGAGCGAAACTAGCCCTTCGACAAATTGGAAGACGTACATGAGGATGGAGAAGATCGCGCCGTAATTGGTTGTGCCGCTGTTGATAACTGCAATGGGGGCATAAACCAGTAATCCGATGATGCCTGTCCAGAGAGCGGCGTAATTCCAGGTTTCAAGATCAGAGAGTTTGATATTCCAGCCTATGAGCGACTTATAATGCGCGCGCATTGCTTCTGTGCCTTCGGCGGAGAGGGCGTTGACCATATTCTCGATCTCGTTGTTGTAGCCCTTGTTATAGATAAAGTTCTTATTCCCGCTAAAAACATAGATGAGTACCATCAGTAGAAAGAGCAGGGTACAAGCCCAGAAAACGGGGATACTCAAGGTAGCTACGACGATCAGGATACCTACAACACCGATCACGCTTGATACGATAGTGGGGACAGAGTTCTCAAGAAACTCGACAAATTCTGTTAATAGGGATGAACGCGCAGAAATCTTTGAGATCGAGCTTTTATTTTCACGTTCCCTGAGTACCATTTCTTCTGAAAGCGTAATATAAATGCTTGTGTAGGCACGAGTGTCATAAAAACGTCTGCCGCTGCCGATGAGTAATCCCAAAATCCCCAAACCAGCCAGTGCATAAATTCCGCTGTAACTTTTCTCCAGAAGGTCATTGATCGCAAAACCAATGAAAAGGGGATAGAGCAGATCGAGAATGGCTTCAAAAAGTACGAGGAAAAAAGTGAAAGATACTTTGCCTTTGAAACGGGATAATAGCCCACCGATAGAGATTGTTGTTTTTTGCATGGGTTTAGTTATCCTTTGGACCCAGCCCAGAAAGCAGTGTCCGATATACAAGATGATGCGCATCTCGCCGCGCAATATACCCTTCGTGAACCGATGACCAGGCAGAATAGATCAGCGCTTCTACAGCCGATACCGCCCAAGCGGTAGGAACTTCGGGAGCCAAAACGCCCTCAGCTTTAAGGTTTTCAAAGAGTTCTACCCAATCATGTGCGTCTTTTTGATATAGTGCTTGAATTTCGGGGTCTTCTTCAAAGGTACGCTCTAGCATTAAAAAATAATACCGATCTCCCAAAGGGATGGTCGCCTCCAAAATACTCAGAAACAAATCAGTGCCTGATAGATTTTGTGCCAAAACAGGTGTCAGGGCATCATTCATTTGTTGATAGGATTCAAGGATCAATTCACGAATAAGGTCATCGCGGGAGGGGAAGTGACGATATAAGGTTGCTCTCCCAACTCCGGCAAAGTCTGCTACTTCACTGATCGGGGCACCAGGGTTTTTAGAAAAAACGATTACTGCTGCATCTAATAAAATCTCACGAGTGTCTTTTTTCATATCAATCCTTTTGTAGTATTTGCATTTCAAATGAGACAAATATGTCTCATTTGAAATGATATTATCTCGTTCTTGATGAATTGTCAAGAGTATTTTTCTCTTTCAGTACAGTTGTCTTTTTTTAGAGAGAAAACTCTCTTTTATCCCGGCATGAATTTCATAAACAGGGATGAAATCCAAGTTCCAGCTGGCTTGTTGTTTTATATATTATTTCTCTAAAAGTGAGAAGTTATATATAATGAAGCAGGAGAAAACTCAAATAAGTGCGTAAAACGGTGAAAACGCACACCTTAAACGGTTGATGTCGCACAGTCAG
>JABGQT010000025.1 GCA_018648685.1 Anaerolineae bacterium | reverse complement strand
TGTGAACTATAACATGGATGCCATTTTTCCATTTTGCGCTGAGGCAGCACAGTAACACCTATACCAAGAATCATACGCCATTCAGGAACTTTATACCAAGGTTCTCGAATGATCAAGGCACTTAGTGCCATTCCGAAACCAAAGATCAACGGTGGTAGGGCGGCGATAGTCGCTTCTTTATGGTCTTCAATTTTCCACATTTCTTCATTTCGAAAATCAAACATTCTATACCCTCCAATCCCATCCTGAATTTCATGCCAATAAGCCCCAAAAAGGGCTTTTGGCAAATCTCGCAACTCGCGAATACTTACTCTGAATAATGCCCACCCACTCAGATTCACAGCATCATTGACTGCCTCGTCAAAAACGAGAACAATCTCTTCACCAAACTCATAGCGAAAATTACGTGGATAAAAACCAAGCAAGCGTTCATATAGCCAAAGAGCAAACTGAGCAGCGTATTTCATCGCTAATTCTCCGCTCTTCGTAGGTGAACCATAGCGGCTAACGATCGCATACGCGCCGCTTCTGCTCCCAGAATACGCATTCCTGATTGTGTCAGAATATATTCTTTTCGCTGCCTACCTGTTTCAACGGGCTGCGCATCTTTAACTCGTTCCACCCATTTCTGGTTAAGCATGCGTTTGAGCGCACCATAAAGCGTGCCTGTACTCAATCGCACTCTGTCATTGCTCAGTTGCTGAACATCTTTCATGATGGCATAGCCATGCTTGGGACCTGGTGACAGGCTAAGCAGAATAAAAAAAACAGCTTCGGAAAGTGGTAAATCATTCGAGTTTGTCATAGTGATAATATTTCGCTCCGCGATATGTCGCTACACGTCATATTATACAGAAATCCAAAGTGGTTTTCAAGTGCCAACTCAGCAACTCTGTGGTAAAACAAAGAGATGAACAAATTTGTCTTTATTAAACTTGGCGGATCGCTTATAACAGATAAAGAGCAACCGCGCACCCCGCGATTGGACAAGCTGAAGAGTTTAGCCGTGCAAATAGCCGCCGTGCGCGCACGTGACCCAAACTTGCTGCTACTCATCGGGCATGGATCCGGGTCCTTTGGGCATGTTGCCGCCAAAAAATACGCAACAAGAGATGGCGTAAAGAATCCTGAATATCAATACTGGTACGGTTTCACCGAAGTTGGGCACGAAGCAGCAGCCCTAAACAAAATTGTGATGGATGCTCTGCGACAAGCAAAACTCCCTGCTTTGGCGGTATCCCCTTCGGGGAGCGTGATCGCGCAGGATGGTATAGTGAAAGTTTGGAATTTACGCCCGATAAAGCACGCGCTGAAAAACGGGATCATACCCGTTGTTTATGGCGATGTCGTTTTTGATGAAGTGCTCGGCGGGACAATTCTCTCGACCGAGGACTTGTTCATGCATCTTGCGTGGAAGATGCGTCCACAACGGATTTTATTGGCAGGACTCGAAGATGGGATTTATGCTGATTTCCCAGCACGCAAGCATAAGGTGAAGAGCGTTACGCCCGAATCCTTTAAAAATATCAAAAGCAGTGTTGGCGCATCCGCCAGTACAGACGTGACGGGCGGGATGTCATCCAAAGTTCAGCAAATGGTGAGTTTGGTCGAGGAAATCCCTGATATTAGCGTACAGCTTTTTTCAGGTATCGAAGATGGGCATTTAGAACGTGTTTTAAAGGGAGAAGTTTTAGGCACGGTAATACACAAAAATCAAAGCTAAAATCAGAAGAATGTCACTTGTCAGACCATTCAAAAAGTGTGACAATTAGGCTGTCGTAATAAAATTATTTGGGAGCAAAACATGTCTAAATATAGAAATAGCAAGATTGAATTCACCCCCGTGCCACTGGAAACAGTGGTTCCTGTTCCATCCGATATTGAGATTGCTCAAGCTCAGCAACCCAATATCAAAAATATTGCAACAATAGCTGAAGAAGTGGGAATTTTGCCAGAAGAGCTAGAACTTCATGGATATCTCAAAGCCAAAGTTAGCCTTGATATTCTTGAGCGGCTCAAAGATGTTCCCGATGGTAAATATATCGATGTTACAGCCATTACCCCAACGCCTTTAGGCGAGGGGAAGAGTACTACAATGGTTGGTTTAAGTGAAGCTCTTGGCGCACATTTAGGCAAAAACGTTTTCACTGCCATTCGCCAACCTTCACAAGGCCCAACCTTTGGTATCAAGGGCGGTGCTGCTGGTGGTGGATATAGTCAGGTTGTTCCTATGGAAGACTTCAATTTGCATTTGACTGGTGATATTCATGCCATTACAGCCGCAAATAACCTTTTGGCTGCCGCAATTGACACGCGTATGTATCACGAATCCCGCCAGAGTGACGAAGCTCTCTTCCGTCGCTTATGCCCAACAGCTAAAGATGGCAGCCGAAAATTTGCTCTTCCGATGCTTAAACGTCTTAAGAAGCTCGGCATTGATAAAACTGACCCCAATGATCTGACAGATGAGGAAATTTCCCGCTTCGCACGCCTGGATATTGACCCCGAAACCCTGACTTGGCGACGTGTTGTTGATATCAACGACCGTATGTTACGCGGGATCACGATCGGGCAAGGTCCTAAAGAAATTGATGCGGAACGCAAAACGGGTTACGACATCACCGTTGCCAGCGAAATCATGGCAATTTTGGCGCTCACCAGCGATTTAGCTGATATGCGTGAGCGTTTTGGCAATATTGTGGTTGCTACGAGCAAATCTGGTGAAGCTGTTACAGCAGAAGATATTGGCGCTGCCGGTGCAATGACCGTCTTGATGAAAGATGCGATCATGCCTACCATGATGCAGACTCTTGAAGGTACTCCTGCTTTCGTACACGCTGGACCTTTCGCAAATATCGCTCACGGCAATAGCTCCATCATTGCAGACCGAATTGCACTCAAATTAGCAGATTATGTTGTCACAGAGTCTGGTTTCGGTGCTGATATTGGTATGGAGAAATTCTTCAATATCAAATGCCGCTATTCTGGATTGGTTCCCAACTGTGTTGTTTTGGTTGCTACCGTTCGCGCGCTGAAGATGCACGGTGGCGGCCCAGCCGTAAAAGCCGGTGCTCCGCTGGCATCTGAATATACTGAAGAAAATCTCGAGTTGCTCGAAGCTGGTATGCCCAATTTGCAAGCCCATATCGAAAATGCGATGAGCTTTGGTATTCCCGTTGTTGTCGCTGTCAATAGCTTCAAAGATGATACTCCCGCTGAAGTTGAATTGGTTCGTAAAATGGCTATCGAAGCTGGCGCAGAAGATGCTGTCGTTTCCCGCCATTGGATGGAAGGCGGCGCAGGTTCTACAGCCCTCGGCGAAGCCGTGGTCTCCGCCTGTGAAAAACCCAGCGATTTCAAATTCCTCTATCCGCTCAAGGGAACAAGCATCAAAGAGAAGATCGAAACCATTTGTAAGAAAATCTACGGTGCTGATGGTGTTGAATACTCTGAAGAAGCAGAAAAGAAGATCGAACTTTATACTCGCTTAGGCTTCGACGAACTGCCAATGTGTATGGCGAAAACCCACCTGAGTATTAGTCACGATGCAAAACTTAAAGGTCGCCCCACTGGCTTCACAGTTCCCATTCGTGATTTGCGCGCTTCCGTTGGCGCTGGCTTTATCTATCCGCTTGTTGGTCAGATGAGCACGATGCCAGGCCTCCCGACCCGCCCCGTTTATTATGATGTCGATCTTGACCTCGAAACAGGACAGGTGCTTGGTCTGTTCTAAGCCGAGTCAGAAGATTAAAGCTAAAGGTTGGAAAGTTTGGGGGACTTTCCAACCTTTTTGATTAATATCCGTTGATATTTGTTAATCGTCTAATGGACTGCGAACATATATGCCACCGCTATTGAGCACATGAGTATAGATCATGGTTGTTTGAACGTTTTTATGCCCCAACAACTCTTGAACCGTGCGAATATCGTAGCCATTTTCCAGAAGATGGGTTGCAAAAGAGTGTCGAAAAGTATGGGGGCTGACCCGTTTGGGAACTTCACTTTGCACAGCCGCTTTTTTGACTGCACGTTGAAGCGATGATGGGCTAATATGGTGACGGCGAATTACGCCATCTTCACGATTTGGCGACAGCGTCCTTGATGGAAAAACATATTGCCAAATCCATTCCTTTTCGGCATTTGGGTATTTTCTTGAGAGAGCATAAGGTAACCAAGTTTTCCCATAGCCTTTCTGCAAGTCTTTTTGATGAAGCGTTTTTATATCTTCCAAATGCACCTTCAAAGGTTCATTTAAGCTTTTGGGAAGCATTGTAAGACGGTCTTTGCCCCCTTTTCCATCTCGTACAAGAACTTGCTGATTGCCAAAATCAATATCTTTAACTCTCAAACGCACAGCTTCACTCAAGCGCAACCCCGTTCCGTAGAGGAGTTGACCTGCCAAGCCCATTACCCCTTGCATTTCATATAAAACAGCCTTGGCTTCTTCTTTTGTCAGCACCACAGGGATATTACGTGAACGGCGAGCACCTACAAAAGCATCACGCATATCCAAAGGCGAATTAAGTACTTCCTTGTACAAAAACAAAACTGCACTCAATGCCTGATTCTGTGTTGAAGGAGAGACTTTGCGCTCTTGTGCAAGATATGATAAAAATGCTAAAACTTCTTTCTCTCTCATATCTTTGGGATGCTTTTTATCATGATAGAGAATATACTGCTTATTCCAGCTCAAATAAGTCTTTTCGGTTCGATATGAATACTGCTTGCGCCGAAGCACATCGCTGAGTTGCTCTAATAACTTTTTCGATTTTTTCTGTGTCATTTTGCTGTCCTGAGTCATTTATACATCATTATTGATGTATAATACTACAAATTGAATGTTATGCCGCAAGAGCGCAGTATATCACCTAGTTGAACTAAGCGCTTCGCGCAGGTAAAAGCAGATCTACTTCCCT
>JABGQT010000026.1 GCA_018648685.1 Anaerolineae bacterium | reverse complement strand
CCTGTAGAACTGGATATTAATCCCGTCATCGAGACAAGCGAGGATGAAGAACTTGCTCTCGTTAAAAAAGAATCTCCCCGAAAAAGTTGGGGAGATCGTTTATTGCTCGCCGTGGAAGTGATCGCCGTTCTCGGGCTGATCGGCATCATCCTAAGCGGATTCGGTATCTTGCGCGATTTAAACGCAGAATTTGCCGAAGCCCTCGAGCAGCCCACAATGGCACCCACGCCCCTCGTCATGGCTGTGGTACTCCCTTCGGGGCACACACCGCCAGACACAGCAGGTAACACGCGTCCTAATGAAGCGGAGATTCCTGACCATCTCCGTCCGATGGTGCAATCGATCAAAGATCTGCCTATTCCGCCATCCAGCCCGGAGCAAGCCATCCGTGTTCAGATACCTGCGTTAAATGTAGATGCCCCCATTGTGCAAGGCGATGGTTGGGAGCAGTTGAAAAAAGGTGTCGGGCAGCATTTAGGTTCCCCTAACCCCGGTTCTGTAGGGAACTTGGTGCTATCAGCACATAATGATGTGTATGGCGAGATTTTCCGCTACCTCGACCAATTGCAGCCCGGCGATGAGATTCTTGTCTTCACGCAGCAACGGCAATATACTTATATTGTCAGCGGTACGCAGATCGTTGAGCCGACACAAGTAGAAGTGATGGCGGCAACCAGCGAGCCAACAGCGACATTAATCTCTTGCTATCCCTATTTGAAGGATACGCAGAGAATTGTAGTTTTTACTGATTTACAAAATTAGACATCAGACTTATGACATCGGACCTCAAGAGCTGAAAGCTGAAGTCTTGGGTCTGATGTCTCAGAAAAAGGAGAAAGAAAATGGTTAAGAAAAATAATAGACGAGCTGGCAAAGCTAAACCAAGCCATCGAGCACGCACAGCTGAAGAATTCAACCCTGATTACACAGAGATCAAAAACGATCTGAAACGCATTGGTCTCTTGGCTGGCATGTTCTTGGCGATCTTGATCGCGTTGTCTTTCGTTCTTTAGCAGAACGAACAGAATTTGCGAGCGGAGCTTGCGCAGCGAAGCAATCTTATTGTTTAGATTGTGAGATTGCTGCATCGGGCTATTGCCTTCCTCGCAAAGACATATAAAAAATGACAAAAAATACTTTCGATATCATTATTCTGATCGGCCGTCCTGCTTCGGGCAAAAGTGAGATCATTGCTCATCTTAAAGAGTGTCAGGATGAAAAGCGATGTGAAAGTTTCCACATTGCTAAACTTGATTTTCTCGACGATTTCCCGATGCTCTGGACATGGTTTGAAGAAGACTATATCCTCGAAGAAATTTTGGGGCAACCGCGTCTGCATACCGATTCTGAGGGCTATTTCAAAGATAATTACCTTTGGCATTTGCTGATAGAGCGATTCAATATCGAATATCCCAAACGCCTGCGGATGGAAAATTATCACGATGAACATTCTCTGATCATCGAATTTTCTCGAGGAAGCGAGCATGGCGGGTACACTGAAGCTTTGCCACATTTGGGCGAAGATATTTTGAAACGCGCTGCGATCATGTATGTGAATGTTCCCTTTGAAGAATCATTGCGTAAAAATCGCCGCCGCTTTAACCCCGACCGCCCAGATAGCATCCTTGAGCATGGGCTGCCCGACGATAAATTGGAGCGGCTCTACAAAGAAGATGACTGGAGTGAACTCAGCAAATCTGATCCTGGTTTTGTCACTATCAACGATGTGAAAGTCCCTTATACGGTTTTCGAAAACGAAGATGATGTGACCACCAATACCCCGACCTTGCTCGCAGAGCGATTGGCAGAAACGCTCGCAAAGTTATGGAATTTGAAAGAAAAATAAGCGCATAAAATGCCTAACTTTTTATCCACAGATTTACACAGATAGCACAGATGAAAGCATTAAAAAATCTGCAAAATCCGTGAAATCTGTGGATAGCTTTTTAATATGATGACCTCTAAAACCTACGAAATCATTCTTGACAAATTCATCTACGGCGGTGAAGCGATGGGGCGTTTGCCTGCCCCCGATGGCGAGCCGCGCAACCGCGCAGTCTTTGTGCCTTATGCTTTGCCGGGCGAGCGCGTGCGTATCGAACTTACCTTCGAGAAGCGTGGTTTTGCACGCGCAAAATTGCTCGAGGTACTCGAAGCTTCTCCAGAGCGGATCGCGCCGAAGTGCGCGCATTTTGGGGAATGCGCTGGTTGCCAGTATCAGCATCTCCCATACGAGAGCCAGCTACGGGTCAAGGAAGATATTCTTAGAGATCAGTTGACGCGCATCGGCAAGATCGATGATCCGCCTGTTAATGAAATCATCCCCTCATCTGAATTTTGGCATTACAGAAACCAAATGGATTTTCAACTCGGCAAAGGTGCAGAATTTCCCAATATCCTTGAAATTGAAGAGTGTCATCTGCCTGCGCCCGCGTTGAACGACTTTTGGCAAGAATTGGAGTTTGGCGAAAACAATCTTTTTAGGCAGATCTCTTTGCGTCAGGATGCCGCCGAAAACCTGATGCTTATTTTTCGCTCTGAAAATCCAGAAACACCAGAAATGACTCTCGAAGACGAGCTTTCTGTCGTGCATGTGGTCGGCGATGAGATGATCGTGATGGGCGGCGATGACCACTCTGTTTGCACGCTGCATGGGCGACCTTTTCGGGTTTCGGCGACATCTTTTTTTCAGCCCAATAGCACTGTGGCAGAGCAAATCATCAGCCATCTTCTCTCCGCTTTGCCCCTGAATGAAAAAACGACCTTGCTTGAACTTCACAGCGGCATTGGCTCAATAAGTGCCTTTCTTGCGCCCAAAGTGGGGCGATTGATCTGTGTCGAAAAATCTCCCACAGCTTGTGATGATTTCAGTATTAATTTAGACGAATTTGGGAATGTGGAACTCTACCAAGCCCAAGCAATGGATGTGCTTAAGAGCCTAGATTTTACCCCGGACATTCTCTTGACGGATCCGCCCGCAAGTGGACTGGGTCGGCACACTCTCGACGGGATTTTGCGTCTCGCGCCGCCCACCTTAGCTTATATCTCCCGCGACCCTTCCACCCTGGCGCGGGATGCGAAAAAGCTGATCGAAGGCGGCTATTCTCTCACGGATGTGACCCCTTTTGATGTTGCACCGCAAACTTTTCAAATTGATTCTGTGGCGATCTTTGAGCACAAAAATGCGAAAGCATAGGTAGACGAAATATGTCTATGAATAACTTATTCGTACATGCTATTAATGATTTCAAAAAAGCACGCCAAAAAGCCGCCATGCAGGGGATCCTTGCGCGGATAACGGGGAAGCCGACAGAATTACTTTCTTATGAAGAAGTGCGTCAACAACTGCGTGCCATTGAAGGCAGTAAAACAGTTTTACGCGATATCCCTCTCGATGCCATTGTTGGGAGTGTAGGTCGAAGCAAGGATTTTACGCGAAATTTTCTACCCCTAACGGACAGTGACCAAGATCGCTGGGCCAGAGTTATGGCTGGCACTGCTTCTTTATCTGGCTTACCTCCAATCGAGGTTTACCAAATAGGAGAGGTCTTCTTTGTCTTCGATGGAAATCACCGCGTATCGGTAGCGAGAGAATTGGAGGCAAACAGTATTCAAGCTTATGTCAGGGAAGTGCGTACTCGCGTCAACATCACGCCCGATATCCAACCCGATGATCTGATCACCAAAGCTGAAGAGCTGGACTTCTTTGAGCACACGCAATTAGATAAATTGAAGCCAGATACAGATTTTCGGACAACGCACCCGGGGCAATATCCGGTGCTGCTGGAGCATATTGAAGTGCATCGCTATTTTATGGGGCTTGATGAAAAACGCGATATTTCCTATGAAGAAGCTGTACTTCATTGGCACGATGAAGTCTACTCACCGATCATTGAGATTATTTGGGAGAGAGGCATTTTGCGGCATTTCCCACAGCGTACAGAAGTTGAACTTTATTTGTGGATCTCGCAGCATCGCGTCGAACTCGAAGAAGCTTTGAATTGGCAGGTTGGGACTGCTGAAGCAGCGGGGGATCTGGAATACCGTTTTAGTAAAGAATTCTCGTTGCGATTTTCACGCCTGATCTCGAAAATATATGATGCCGTCACCCCCGATGCTTTGGAAGATGGCCCAGCGCCGGGGCTGTGGCGGGAAGAAACACAGAAGCGCGTGAATCAGGAGAATTTATTTGCGAATGCACTTGTCTTGGTCAGTGCCACAGATGGTGATTGGCTGGCGCTTGAGCAATCTATTATCCTTGCTAAACGGGAAGAAGGTCAAATTCAGGGTTTGCATGTTGTCAACACAAAGGATGAGATCGATGTAGAATTGCCCCTGAATCTAAAAGCGGAGTTTGAAGAGCGTTGCAATTTGGCAGAGATCAATGGTCAAATGGCGATAGAATCCGGGGCGGTTGCACGCATTGTTTGCGAGCGCTCGCACTGGACAGATATCATCGTGACCAAGGTGACTTATCCCACAGAAGATCGTCTTAGCGCTCGTTTTGGATCCGGCTTGCGCACAATGATCCGACGTTGTCCGCGCCCGATGTTGGTAGTACGGGAGCAAGTTTCTGAGATGAAGCACGCCTTGCTTGCTTATAATGGCACACCAAAATCAAAAGAAGCGCTTTATTTGGCGGCTTATTTGGCTTCAAAATGGGATATCCAGCTCAGTGTTTTGTTGATCGAGCATGAGGAAGTCGACGTAGATGCCCTCTACGCTGAAGCCGAAGCTTATTTAGCAAAGCAAGAGTTGCGGGTAAACTTTATTCGGCATGAAAGCGGGGAAAGAAGTGAGATCATCTTGAATACGGCCAAAGAGAATGTTTGTGACTTTATTCTGATGGGCGGATATAAATCCAGCTCTGTCGTGGAGGTATTTCTCGGCAGCATCGTGGATGAAGTTTTGCGCGAAACGGAGATTCCGCTTTTGATATGTAGATAATCCCTTTGAGAGTGTAAATAATTTTATGAAGAACGCTCAGCTAAAAGCTGGGCGTTCTTCGTTAAATTATGGCGTTATGCATTTCGCCCCCTCTGTCCTCCGGACATCTCCCCCAAATTCTAAGTGCGGAATTTAGGGGA
>JABGQT010000027.1 GCA_018648685.1 Anaerolineae bacterium | reverse complement strand
AAAATTAAAAGGCCTCCCCTCCTTTTTGCTTACCCCTATTTATTGAGAAGATACGTTTTTGGGCATATCAATTCCTTTCGTGCTTGTTAGCGGGAGCCTGGTTCTTCTCATTATTTATCAATTGGCTCAGCGTCAAAAGCTGCCAAGTTTGGCTCCAACGCTGGATTATGGTTTGGTTTCCACTGCAGTTGTTCAAACGGTCGCGGCTGAGTTTACCAAGCAAGCAGCTGAGATCATCCCGACCGCAACAAGCTTTCCTACATCAACCGCAACATTAATTCCTGAAACCGTTACCCCAACGAATACCATCCCTTCCATTATTTTGCCGACGATGATCGTTCCTACGATCACGCCGATTCCACTGCCTTGTGACCGCGCGCAATTGATACGAGATATATCGATCCAGGATAATTCTCCTTTTATGCCGGGTGATACCTTTGTGAAAACCTGGCGGCTGAAGAATATTGGTAGTTGTACATGGACGCAGAAATATAGCTTGGTCTTCGTTTCAGGCAATCCAATGGATGCCAAGCAGGTCATACCTTTGCCGGGGAATGTGGCGCCCAACCAAACAATTGATCTGTCGGTCACGTTGAAGGCACCCAACAAGCTGGGAGGTTATCGCGGCGATTGGATGTTGGTGAACTCATCGGGGACACGTTTTGGTATCGGGGTAAATGGGGAGAATAGTTTTTGGGTATTCATTCGGGTGATGGGTTTTGAGAATCCTAAATTGGTCTATGACTTTGCTGCGAATTTGTGCCGAGCTGACTGGTTAAGTAGCTCCGGAAAACTGCCCTGTCCTGGAACCAGTAGCGCAACCGAGGGTTTTGTCTTCTTGTCCGATTACCCGCGTCTTGAAAATCGTCAGGAAAATGAGTGGACAATATTAGCTCATCCCAATAACGCCAGCAAAGGCTGGGTTAGCGGGATCTATCCCGAGTTTGTGATTGCGCCAAACCAACACTTTATCGCTTGGGTGGGTTGTCTGGCAGACAGTAAAGGCTGTAATGTTATTTTTCGACTGGACATGAAGAATCTCAAAACAGGGGTGATTAAAAATCTAGGCATCTGGTATGAAATCTATGATGGCAAAGTAACCAAGATAGATATTGATCTTTCGCAGCACGCAGAGAAGCATGTCCAGTTTATTCTGACAATTCAAGTGAATGGCGGCACACCCGAACGGGCAAATGCCTTTTGGTTTGTGCCGGGTATTATTCTGAAAGTACCTCCAATTCTTACCCCTGTTCCCCCGACAGCGACAATGACTCCAACGGATATTCCGCCAACGGATACGCCAACAGGTGAGTGATCCTATTGTAATGATGTGAAAATAATAATACCCTCCGAATTTTGAGTTCGGAGGGTATTATTATTTTATCGTTACTTCTTGTTCTATTCTACCAACGTGCTTTATGCTCTTCCGCAAAGCCGATCAGGTCGTGGATTTCTAACTTCTGCCCATTATCCAAAATAACGTGCCCATTATAACGACCGAACATTTGATGTACTTCGCTGAAGATGATGCCCAGATTGGTGCGTGCTGTACGATCTTTGAAAGGGGTGAAGGTCAGATCAAGGCGACCCTGGTTATCGCGAAAAATCCACGGTTTCATATAATCGTTTGAATCATAAAGATAGGGGACTTGCTCCAACTTGTGGATTTTTCCATCCACGATGATCGCGTTTTCAGTTGCCGCGCTGATATCGCCGAAGCCGCATCCCAGATTGAGACCGATTGTGCGCCCATCAGGCAGGAAACCGGATGCGCTTGCCCAATTCCAGAAGCTGCTATATTCCCAAACGCCGCGACCCCAATCTAATGCGCCGAGGGCTTCGTTGGAACGCAGTTCTTCGCGCAGATCGCCATATTGGACATATCCCGATGCAGGGAGGCAATTGATCTTTCTGTTGAAATAAAAACGTTTTTTCGGAATTGGGATAACTAAATTCATCGATTCTTGACCATCCGGTTCGACCAAATCGACTTTGGCTTTGATACCGCGTCCGTCATGGAATTCGGGCCAATCAACGAAGAGATTTCGTCTTCCATCTTTGACTGTGAAGGTCAGAGTCGCGCCCTGCCCGGAAAAAGAAGTTATCCCTTCGGTGCTGTTGCGAGGCAACTCGATTCCTTTGCCCAACGGAATAATTAACCCTTCTTCATGCAATTCGCCTGTTTTAAAGTCCATTGTGTAGACGAAGACATTGCCTGCGTATCCGAGATCAGCAATAGTGGCAGAGAAAAAACGCTTCTGAGAGAAAACGGCGTAATAGTCCCAACGTTTTACGCGCAGAAATTGCAAAGGTTTTAGCGCGTAAAAATGAGAATCTTCCAGATTGCAATCCAATACAGGATGTGGGGACCAGCCAACTTGCGCTAATTTCCCTTTGGGGGTGAGTAAAGGTCCTTTTTGCGTGATCTCTTTTTGCATGGAGAGCTCCTTAATTACTGTGTTAGCTACGTTATCTGAAGTTTTGAATTAGTCTGATTTTTGTCCCCAGCCTCTGGCTAATCCATTAATGCCAGCAATGATAATAAACCCTGGCCAAACACGTCCCCAATCCCAATTAAATAAAAAGATCGAAGCTACAAATAAAGGAAAGAGAGATCCTGTCATTGCCTGGACTGATTCATCGGTTATTTCTCCGGCTTCGATAGATGCCCTGATTGCTCGATTCCACGCGGTGAAGACAGGTATCAGAATAAATAATGCCCACCAATTATGAATATAAAAACCGCTATATTGCATCACAAGAAATATGACGCCGACAGCTATCAATATCAAACCGCTTGTAAATCCATCATCTTTCCTTTTATTGGGGATTGTGTTTTCTTCGTTATTCATTCTTCTTTCTCCTTTAGATATAGATAAAAATAAATAGACTTATTGCTCATCTCTAATAACTTCCCCTTGTTTCTCAATATAAGCTGAACGCTGATTATTATACTTTGCCGAAGGGTGAAAAAACAGGAAGCCACCTAAGTTTAACTATTGGTTGATAGAACAATCATCGCGACGGCCATGCCCTCGGCGTGCGAGATGCTAATATGCATTTTCTCTACCCCAAGCAGTAGCGAAGTTTTCTCAGCCTCGCCGCTGACTTGGATATAGGGCGCACCAGTTCCATGATTCAACACTTCGATTTGCGTAAACCATACTTCTTGACGGATGCCTTTGCCGATAGCTTTCATGAAGGCTTCTTTTGCTGCAAATTTTCCCGCATAGCGTTCGGTAGCATTGGCGATTGATTCACAACTCTCAATTTCAGCGGATGTGAATACCTTACGCCGAAAAGCCTCGCTCTTTATGCTTTCGGCGATTTTTTCGATAGAAACCAGATCAACACCTATTCCGATAATCATGGATACAAGATTACTCCCTGCTCTTTTAGTGCGCCACTCAGATATTTCTCTTTCAAGCGGATATGCTGAATTTTGCCGTTATGCGTCAATGGGATGCTTCTGGGCTTGAGCAGATAGAGCCGTGCGGGGCGGAATCCCATGTGGGTGTGAAAACCTGAAACCATCTGGATTGCCATTTCATGGTGTTCATTTTTGGGGATTGTCTCACCATTTCGGATTTCAGCGAAAAGAACGACTTGCTCGCCTTCTATGCCGCCTTTATCCACACCGATGGCGGCCGAAAAACGGACATTGGGCATGGCATCCACCACTTCTTCGATTTCTTGGGGGGAAATTGTTTGACCAGCCCGTTTGATGATATTTTTCTTGCGGCTAACGATATATAAATAGCCATCTTCGTCGAGGTAGCCTAGATCACCACTTAAGAAGTAACCATCTTTCCAGAAGAGTTTGGTGCTTTCTTCAGGGTTGCGATAATAGCCCAGAGAATTGGCTTTGCTGCGGATGGCGATCTCGCCGATATTATTTGGGGGCAGAATCTGCCTATCTGAAACGATCAGCAAGTTTACATCCGGGAAGGGTGCGCCGACGGAAACGTGTCCACGTAAATCGACAAATTTGGGCGTTTGAGATTTCCACATGCTAACACCCACGGTCGCTTCCGCTAATCCATAACCGGCGACCATTATATTTTTTAATCCAAATGCTTCTTCAAATTTTTGCATCGTTGACGCCCGAACAGGTTCGGCTGCATTGAGAGCCACACGCAAACTGGAGAGATCGTATTCGTTCGGGTCGACATGACGCAGGCAAAGGCGATAGGCAAAATCGGGGGCGGCAGTAAAGGTGGCTTTATGCCTTTGAATGGCTTTGAGCCAGGGGTGTATATTTCGTAGATTTGTGGGAAGAAGATGGGTTTGGGCTGCCAGATAAAAGGGAACCATCGTTTTCAGGATCAGCCCCATATCATGATAAACGGGCAGCCAGGAAACAAAAATCTCGTTGGGGGTGATTTCCATACCTGCGATCATCTGGCGGATATTGGTGAGCAGGTTGGCGTGGGTGAGCATAACACCTTTGGGATTGCCCGTGCTGCCAGATGTATATTGCAAAAAAGAAATATCATCGGGGTTGATTTGGGGAAAATTAGCGTTGGGCGATGTGCCGATACTATTTTCTACGGTGAAAAGCAAGATATTGCGTTTTTTAGCAAGTTGACGAAAATAACTGAGCCGCTCAGCAGGCAAATTGGAAGGCGCAATAATTATTTTCGCTTCGCATAAATTTGCGAGCGAGAAAATGCGCTCAACACCTGCTTCGGGAAAAACGGGCACGGCAATTCCGCCTGCTCGTTGAATGCCGTAAAAAGCGGAGAAGAATTCGGCACTATTGGGCAGGGCAACCACGACGGTTTCGCCACGTCTTAGTTCTTGCGCTAAAAGAAATGCGCCGAAACGATTAATCCCCTGCCAAAGTTCTTCGAACATGACCGCTCGCTCATTAAATATAAAAGCAACTTTCTCCGCAGAATTCTCTGCACGGAGAGCCAACATTTCGGTCAGGGTGGTGAACTGTTCAGGATTCATTCAAGTGATTTTGGTTAGAGCTTCAATCTAAGTGACATGATGATTCTGCGAGGAGCATGCTTTTGCGACGTGGCAGTCCCATACTGAGCAGGAGATTGCTTCACCCCTAAAAGCATGGGGTTCGCAAAATCATATTACTTA